>WLWL01000028.1 GCA_012103605.1 Candidatus Nanopelagicales bacterium | reverse complement strand
CTCGCGCACGCGTTCTCCGACGCGCTCGACGTGCAGATCCGCACCGGAAACCGCCTATCGGCCAAAGAGCGCCGACACCTCCTGGGCATCGCCGTGCAGTACGTCGCGGTGGGCATACCCGTCGTTGCCCTCGGGTTTGTGTGGTTGATCGTGCAGCAAGATCCTCGCGCCGTGGTCCGCTTGGCCGAAGTCCTCGGGGTGGCCAGTTTGTTCTTCTGGGGAGCCTTCGCCGCCCGCCGGTCCGGGCTCCCCCGGGGCAGGCAGTGGCTATGGGCGACCATCTACGGACTCCTCGGCTTCGGCATCATTCTCATCGAACTCGCCTTCACCCACTGACCCTGTGGGGTTCATCGCGCACTGTCGGTGCGCCGTGGAAGCATCGGCCCATGGATCCCGCCGCCGTTCTCGAAGGCCTCGACGCTGAGCAGCGGGCCGTTGCCGAGAGCCTGTCCGGACCCGTCGCGGTCCTCGCCGGGGCCGGGACCGGCAAGACGCGCGCGATAACCCATCGGATCGCCTACGGCGTTCTCACCGGCGAACACGATCCCGCCCGATCCCTTGCCGTGACCTTCACCAACCGAGCCGCCGGAGAACTGAAGACGCGACTGAGCGGCCTCGGCGTCCAGGGCGTGCAGGCCAGGACATTTCACGCCGCCGCGTTGCGGCAACTGCGCTATTTCTGGCCGCGGGTGTCCGACCGGGCATTCCCCGACTTGCTGCCGAGCAAGGCGAGCCTGGTGGCCACGGCACTGTCGGCGAACAATTTCTCCTCGGACACCTCGATGGTTCGAGACGTGAGCGCCGATATCGAGTGGGCGCGGGTCAACTTCCTGGACCAGCACTCTCTGCCGACCGCGACGGTCCAACGAAACCTCAGCCTGGAGCCCGGGCAACTCGCCCGCGTTCTCGCCGACTATGAGCAAGCCAAATCCGACCGAGGCGTGATCGACTTCGAGGACGTCATGATCGTGCTGGTTGGCGCACTGTCCTCCGACGACGCGATCGCACGGGAGGTTCGAGCGCAGTATCGGTGGCTGACGGTCGATGAGTATCAAGACGTCAACCCCGTCCAGCACGCTCTGATCGGGTTGTGGCTGGGTGACCGCGACGACATTTGTGTTGTCGGTGACCCCAGTCAAACGATCTACTCCTTCACCGGTGCGCGCTCGGACTACCTGGTGGATTTCCCGCAGCAGTTCCCCGGAGCCACCACCGTCCGACTGGTTCGCTGCTACCGGTGTTCACCGCAGATCGTCGAACTCGCCAACGGGGTCATTCATGCGGGCACGTCCTCCTCGAAGGCCGTTACCTTGTCGTCACGACGAGACGCCGGCCAGGCCCCCGACGTGGAGGCCTTCGAGGACGACGTCGCCGAAGCCCAGGCCGTCGCCAAGCGCATCAAGACCAGCATCGATTCAGGCGTCCGCCCGCGAGAAATCGCCGTGCTGTATCGCATCAACGCCCAGCAAGTGGAACTCGAAACAGCCTTCGCCGAGCTCGGCATTCCCACGACGGTCCGCGGCTCCGAGCGCTACTTCGACAGGCCGGAGGTGCGCGAGGCGATCACGCGACTGCGGGGAGCGGCGCGGGCGTCGGATGCGGACAGTGGTCGCCAGGACGCTGACGCAGATGTGGCGGCCACGGTCGCCGACGTGCTCAGCGCGATGGGCTGGTCGTCGGAACAACCGACAACCACCGGCGCCGTGCGCGAGAAGTGGGAGTCTCTCGCGGCCCTGGTGGAACTCGCGAAGGAAAGCGCAGTGCAAGATCTCGCGGCGTTCATCGCCTACCTCGACGAGCGAGCCGCGGCACAGTTCGCTCCCGTTGCCGATGGCGTGACCTTGGCGTCCATCCATGCGGCGAAGGGACTGGAGTGGCGGACGGTGCATCTCGTTGGCTGCAGCGATGGATTGATTCCCTTGCAGCATGCCGAGACCGCCGACCAACTCGAGGAAGAGCGGCGGCTGCTGTATGTGGCGATCACCCGGGCCGAGCGTGAACTGCACGTGACATGGGCGCGATCTCGGCAACCGGGAGGGCGCGCAACCCGACAGATGAGCCGCTTCCTTCAGCGCATGGGCACCACGGACGAGGGGGACGCATCATCGGTCCGCCGCGGCGACGGATCGCGCCGGAGCAAGCCCCGATCCAGGCGAGGCCCTGCGGCGTGCCGCACGTGTGGGAAGGCGCTCGTGACTGCGGGGGAGCGGACCATCGGGCGGTGTCAGACGTGCCCGTCGACGTTCGATGAGACGTTCCTGGAGGAACTGAAGCAGTGGCGCCTGGATCACTCACGAACCCAAGGGGTCCCCGCCTATGTCGTGTTCACCGACGCGACGCTGATCGCCATCGCCGAGCAGCTGCCGGACAATGCCGAGGCACTGAGTGCGATCCCCGGCGTGGGCCCGGCCAAGATCGAGTCCTACGGAGACGAAGTCGTGCAGATGGTGCGATCCCGCGCCTAGCTTCCGGCTGGCGTCGGTTCGGTGAAGTCCGGCACCCAGCGTTCGATCTCACCGCGTACCGGAACCGTCGCGTCGAGCTGACACAAGACCCCGATGCTTCCCAGCCACACGCGATGAATGAGCGCGTACGACGGCGGGAGGTTGATCTTCAAGCCGATCGCGAAGTCCGGTCCGCGAACGTCGTTGATTCGCGTGAATTGACCGCGCAGCCATGCGCGGTTGAAGTGGAAGAACTCGTGGCGCGCCGGTTCCACGAACGGGTCGAGGTAGTTCAGCAACTGCTCGGGGTCGATATCGACGTGCGGCAGAACGAAACCTTCGTCGCGCAGCCCCTGCACGACGCTGTCCGCGTCGCCGCTTTGCGCGATACGCAGCAGCGTGCCCATCGCCGGCGGTAATCCGTCGGGAAGCACGGAGACTGCCCCGAAGTCGAACACGCACAGTCGACCGTCGGGCGTCATGCGGAAGTTTCCGGGATGCGGATCCGCGTGCAGCAGGCCGGCACGAGCGGGGCCGGAGAGCAGGAACCGCTCGTAGAGCAGTCCGATGCGGTCACGCTCCTCAGAGGTTCCGTTGGCGATGATGTCCGACATCGGACGCCCATCCACCCATTCGGTGATCAGCACGTGCGGTGCCGCGGCGAGAACGTGGGGAACACGGAACTCCGGATCGCCATCGAAGGCGACGGCGAACTGACGCTGGTAGCGCGACTCGCCAAGGTAATCGAGTTCCTCGATCACGCGTTCCTTCAGTTCTGCAACCAGCGACTTCAAGTCCAGGCCGGGAACCAGGGAGGAGAACATCTTTCCCATCCGCGCCATCTGGTTTAGATCAGCGATCAGCGCCTTGTCGGCTCCCGGGTATTGCACCTTCACGGCGACCTCGCGACCGTCGTGCCACAGGGCCTTGTGCACCTGGCCGATGGAGGCGGCGCCCGCGGGAGTGTCGTCGAAATCGGCGAATCGATCTCGCCAGTCGGGACCGAGGGACTCCGCGAGAATCTCGTGGACTGTTTCGGCCGGCATCGCCGGTGCGGCGTCTTGGAGTTTCGTCAACGTCGCCCGGTACGGGCCGGCCATCTCCTCGGGGAGGGCCGCCTCGAAGATGCTCATCGCCTGGCCGAGTTTCATCGCCCCGCCTTTGAGTTGACCGAGGACCGCGAAAATCTGCTCGGCGGTGCGTTGCTGTATCTCCGCGGTGACGGCGTCCGCTGGCTTTCCGCCTACCTTCTTCCCGAAACCCCACGCGGTGCGCCCGGCGTAGGACGCCGGAAGGGTCGCGATCCGCACGCCGCGGGTCAGCGCATTCTTGGGAATTTCCGGCATGTCGCCATTGTCCCCGAGGTCAGTCGATCGTGCGAGCCGCGGGCTCTTCGCCGGTGGTGAAGGCGCCACGCGGGGCCAACGGATCGGTGCCCCACCAGCAACCACAGGCCGGGTGCCGGTGCGTGGGTTCATCGTGGACAGTGAAATCCGGTGCCTCGAGGAAGATCCGGCGGGTGGGGGAGTCGGCCGGCCGATCGGTCCATCGCCGCACCACAGCGACAGCGTGCGCGGCTGCGTGCATCGCGAGCAGAGCATCGGCGCCCTGTGATCGCCTGGACGCGCGTCGGTCATCGGACGTGCGGTGATCGCGTGCCATCCACTGGGAAACGATCTCCGGCCAGTGCGGGTCCCGGTCACGCCGGTGCAAATACCCGCAGCGCAGGCATGCCGAATGACCGGGAACAACGAGGGGTCCGATGCTGGCGCGACCGCGGTACGCCACGACGGGCAGGTGGGGTCGAGACTGAGCTACCTGGGACATCGAGGCGAGCACGGATTCCGAGGATTCCGGCAGCGTTATTGCGCACGCGATCGTGATCGACGACGAGGCGACTTCCTGGTCACTGCGGGCCAGTCGAAAGCCGCTCGCTCCCGCCATCGATGCAACGACGGAAGCGATTGCCGGGTTTCCTTGCACGTCTACGACGATCGCCATGCGCGACGCCAGCGCCGTGGGCGGGTGGTCGTGCCAGTGCGCGAGAGACGCGAGCTCGGGTGCGGCGGCGAGCCGCTGCTGAGGTGTGAGCCACCAACACTCGGTCGAATCGTCCAACGCCCCGACAGACCGCGCGTGCGCGATCAGATCACGGGCGCGATCGGGGCTCCCGGGAAAGGCCGCAAGGGCCTCGTCGTCGTGACGAAAACTCCACAGGCGCTCCAGCCAATTGGTCTCTGCGGTCGATGCGGAGAATGCAGGAGTATCGGCGACCTGGGCCAGGCGCCCACTGCGTCGAATGATGGGAGTGTCCGAGCGAAGGCTCGGACACGTGTTGCGTGGCATGAGGCAACGGTGCTCGGCATCGACTGTGGACGGCGACGTGCAATCCACAGCCGGCATCGGCTAGAGGTCGGCAATCGAGGGGAGGCAGCCGATGGTGGTCGTGTTGATGACCGCGTTGACTACGAGCAGAAGTCGACGATGACGTCGGCGAGAACGCTGGCGCACATCACAACGTCCTCGATGTTGACGTACTCGTCGGGTGCATGCGCCACGCGGGTGTCACCCGGGCCGTACTGGACGGTCGGAATGCCGCCCATGCCGACCAGCAGACGCAGATCGGACCCGTACGGCCCGCCGTAGGTTTCCGGGGCGTGCCCGGCCGCACGAGTGTGGGTGTCGCGCACGAGAGAGACGATTCCTGCGTTCGGATCTGTTCGACCTGCGTGGAATTGACCACCCCACCATTCGACCGTCACAGGGTTCTCGCGCAGCCACGGATCCGAACGACACACATCGGCGACGGCCACTTCGAGTTCGGCGCGAGCGTTGTCCGCCGACTCGTCCAGGGCGACGCCGAGCCGGCCCTCGGCGACGAGGAGATCGGGCACCGTGGACGCCCAATCGCCCGCGTGCACTGTGCCGATGGACAGTGGATACGCGACCGGCCACCGCTGCATCAACTCGTCGACGGATGCGTTGCGCACGGCCTCCAGATGGGACAGCGCCGCGAGAACGGGGACAAACTTCTCAACCGCGCTGACCCCCTCGGATCGGCGAGACGCATGAATGGCCGCTCCGTTGACGGTCAGACGGAAAGTCAGCGCGCCGGCGTTCGCCGGGACCAAGTCAAGATCCGTGGGCTCGGGAACGATGCACCCGGCGATGGGTGTACCCAAGAGGTGTTCGAGGGCCGCGTAGGTGCCGAGGCCGCCATCCTCTTCACCACTGACGGGGCAGAGCAACACGTCCCCGCGCAACCGCACGCCCGATTGGCGAACAGCCCGGAGTGCTTCCCATGCGGCGACGAGTCCAGCTTTCATGTCGCAGGCGCCGCGGGCCACGATGGCATCGCGGCCGTCGCGCTGCACGGTGCGGGGAATAAAGGGATCGCCGGTCCACGCGCCGATGTCTCCCGGGGGGACCACGTCGGTGTGACCGTCGAACAGCAACGTCCGGCCGCCACCACTGCCGGGGAAACGTGCGACGACACCGAGTGCGCTCTCGCGTTCCACTTCCATTCCGGGAAAGTCCGAACGCGCTGCCGTGGCGTCGACGTCGATGTCCCATGTCGTCACCTCCAACCCCTCGCCGGCCCATCGGTCGGCAAGGTGGCGTTGGGCGTCCACCTCGGCGGGGGTCCCGCCCAAGGAGGGAATGCGTAAGAGTTCGTCGATGTCGGCCAACAGTCGCTCGCGGTCGATGAACGATGCAGCACCGCCCGGCGGTGATCGCCGGTCCACGGCGGCGTGACCTCGGGAACCGCCGCTGGGATCTGCGCTGGAATCGCCGCGGGAAGGACCCGGTGAATCGGTGCTCGTCGTTGCCACGGGGCCATTGTTGTCGGTTGCCCAGGGCTGAATGCACGGGTGGGACGAATCGATTCGAAGCCCGTGAGAGAAGGGTTCGGGGGTCACCAAAGGGCATTCTTTGTCCAGATTGTCCGAATATATGTGCGCGGCACGGCGCTTCGAGGCCCCGAGACACGGGTAGTGCTGCCCTAGGGTGAAAACGCCCCTACGGGGCATCAGGTGGCACCAGCCACCGACCGCTATGGCGGATGATCGGCAAGGAGGGCCCCATGGCCGAGGAATACACAGGCGAGGCGTACTGCGTGAAGTGCAAGGAGAAGCGCGAGTTCACCGGTCACGTCGAGGAGAAGAACAGCCGCCGCTTCGCCAAGGGCATCTGCCCGGTGTGCGGCACCAAGGTCACCCGCATCCTGGGCAAGGCCTAGTTCGCCGAAGGCGACCTCCGCTCAGAAAGTTCGGTCGCCACGAGTTTTTCTGTAAGGCCCGGACCCCTGGCGACATGCCAGCGGTGTCCGGGCCTTACGCGTGCGGTTACCGTGGGGCTATGAGCACGCCCTTCGGCTTCGGAGCACCGGGTTCCGGTGACAACCCCTTCGACATGAACGCGTTCGGTCAAGCCCTGCAGCAACTCGGCCAGATGATGCAGTCGGCCGGTGCCCCGGGAGCGGACGGCCCGGTCAACTGGACGGTCGTCGAGGACGTCGCCCGCAAAGCCGTCACGTCCGCCGGTGATCCGTCCATTTCCGACGGGCAACGAGAGGCAATCTCTTCCGCGGTGGCCTTGGCGGAGTTGTGGCTGGACGAGGTGACGACTTTCCCCGCCGCGGGAAGCCCGACGCAGGCGTGGTCTCGCTCCGACTGGCTGGTCACCACCGGCCCGGCATGGAAGCGGATCGTGACGCCGATCGCCGAACACGTCACCGGGGCCGTCGCCGGCCTCACCCCGGACGGCACCGACCTGTCACAGATGTCGAGCGATGAGCTCAACGCGGCACTGCCGGCGCAGCTGAGAGACATGATGCCCGACGGCATTCCCCCCGATTTCATGCAAATGCTGCAACCGATGATGGGCATGGTGCAGCAACTCGGAGCCGCGGCTTTCGCCATGCAGGTCGGCCAGGCGTTGGCTGCCCTCTCGGATCAGGTGCTGTCTGCCTCCGATATCGGAATCCCACTGACGGAAACGCCCCAGACCGCCGTACTCGCCAACAACGTCGCATCCTTCTCCGAAGGGCTGGAGGTGTCACCGTCCGATGCCCTGATGTACATCGCGCTACGCGAAGCCGCCCATCAACGGCTGTTTGTCCACGTACCGTGGTTGGCAGCCCGGGTGCTCGGAGCGGTCGAGCAGTACGCGCAATACATGCGCGTCGACTCCGAGCGCTTGTCCGAAGCGATGGGTGGCGTTGATATCTCCAACCCCGAGGCGCTGCAAGAGGTGCTGGCCGGGGGCTTGCTCGCGCCCGAGGACACACCCGAACAAAAGGCCGCCGTCGCCCGCCTCGAAACCTTGCTGGCGTGCATCGAAGGATGGGTGGACGAAGTGGTGTCGCAAGCCAGCAGCGACAGGCTCCCCGCCAGTGCAGCGCTCACCGAAGCCATGCGCCGCCGCCGCGCCGCTGGGGGACCGGCAG
Source organism: Candidatus Nanopelagicales bacterium (assembly GCA_012103605.1). Taxonomy (GTDB): domain Bacteria; phylum Actinomycetota; class Actinomycetes; order S36-B12; family S36-B12; genus S36-B12. The sequence continues at coordinate 8,366 of WLWL01000028.1, read as the reverse complement.
AGCGAACCTTTGCTGCCCTCGTGGGAATGGAACTCAGGCCACGAGCTTTGCGCGAAGCGCACACCGTCTTCGCCGCCATCCGTAGCCAACGAGGCGCCGAGGCGCGCGACGCCCTCTGGGCGCACCCGGACCTGTTGCCCACCCCCGATGACCTCGACGATCCGCTCGGCTTCGCCCAAGGTTCCGGCGCTGTCCCCGACACGATCGAGGGGCTCGAGGCTCCCGGCGATGAATCCGGCGACGAATCCGGCGACGAATCCGGCGACGGCTCCACCCCGTGACACTTCAGGCCGACGCACGATCGGCTCTGACGGCCTTCACGCACCAGGATCCGGATCAACGAGCGCTGGCTGGGGAGTACCGGGAGTTTCTCGATACCCACGAGGACGGCGTGTGGCGTTCCTGCCGGGTGGGGCACATCACCGCGAGCGCGTTGGTCATCGAAGAACAGGGCCGCGGCGTCCTGCTCACGCTGCACCCCAAGGTCGGCCGCTGGTTGCAGCTCGGAGGCCATCTCGAACCTGCGGATGCATCGGTGCTTCACGGCGCGGTGCGCGAGGTAGGCGAGGAAAGTGGGATCGCCCGCGGTCGTATAAGCAGCCTGCCGGTTCGACTCGATCGGCACGATGTTCCGTGCGGTCGCGACGATGATGGACGAGCGCTGGCCAGCGTGCATTGGGATATGCAGTTTGTTGTTGTCGTACCGAACGCGATTCCCCCAGTGATCAGCGACGAGAGCGACGACCTCGCATGGTTTTCCAGCCTGTCGCTGCCGGATGTCGATGCGTCCGTTCAGGCCCTATGCGACGACGCCGTGCGCGCCCTGTCTTCGCGCCAGGATTGTGGTTCGCAGCCGATGTGGGTGTCCTTCGGGTGAACGATCACGTTGCCGTGCGTTAACGAATTTTTGTCCACACCCTGGGGGTCGTCGGTGCCTCCTGGAATGCGGTCTCAGCGAGCGTCTTCCTCACGTTTTCCACACGCGTATGCACGAATAGTCCACACCTCGTCCCTGCCTTTCCCCCAATTTTTCCCCAGGTATGTCCACAGGTCCGGTGAACAATTTCGCGCGATGGTTTGACGAGGCACCTTGACCGTCCCTAACGTCAGCTCGTCGAAGTCCCCGGGATAACGGGTGGACGCACGCAAGGGGAAGGCGCGTGTCCGCTACGCGACCCGGGGGCTTCACATTTTTGTGGCCTGGGCCTGGTGCGAGGAGTACGTTCATGTGCACGGAGTTCGATCGTCGGTCTCCGGCAGACGGTTGCAGTCGTACGGTTTCCGGCACACGAGCAGCGAACCACCGAGGTGGAGGGAGCAGGAGCGAGCATGATCGATGAGTCTGCTGAGGAATTCAGCACACTCGAGTTCATTCAACGCCGCGTGCTCTGGCTCGCGGTGCGCATGATCGATCACGCGAATAACGAGCGCCCCAACGTCGACGGGGTGAAAGTAGGGGGACACCAAGCCTCGAGTGCATCGGTCGTCAGCATGATGACCGCACTTTTCCTTCATCACCTCAACGGCCACGACAGGGTCGCGGTCAAGCCGCATGCTGCCCCGGTTTTCCATGCCATCCAGTACTTGATGGGAAATCTGGACCGTTCCTACTTGACGACCTTGCGGTCGAAGGGGGGTCTGCAGTCGTATCCCTCCAGGACAAAAGACCCCGACCCGGTGGACTTCTCCACTGGATCTGTCGGGCTCGGGCCCGCGGCCCCATTGTTTGCCGCCGCGACGCGTCGCTACGTCGATGCACACTTCGGGGATCGACCTCCCGCGCGCTACATCGCCATGGTCGGTGACGCCGAACTCGATGAAGGCAACATCTGGGAGGCGATCGCCGATCCGGCTACCCAGGGTCTGGGCAACGTCATGTGGGTGGTCGACTTCAACCGGCAATCCTTGGACCGAGTGGTTCCAGGGGTGCGCCTCGAGCAGTGGACCGGACACTTCGAGTCCGCCGGATGGCACGTCATCGAACTGAAGTACGGCAAGAAACTTCGACGTGCCTTCGCGATGCCCGGTGGCGATGCGCTGAGGTTATGGATAGACGAGATGTCCAATGAGCAGTATCAGTCGCTCTTTGGACTCGCTGCTGCTGAGGTTCGACAACGGTTCTTGGAAAACGCCCCGGAGCCGGTGCATCAATTCTTCTCCGGCATGGACGACCACGAGATGGCCGATTTGGTCAAGGATCTCGGTGGCCATGATCTTGAATCGCTTGCCGACGCTTTCGTCGCCTGTGACAAAGAAGTAGATCGACCCAGCGTCGTCTTCGCCTACACGATCAAGGGATGGGGCCTGCCGATGGCTGGCAACCCGCGTAACCACTCGGCGCTTTTGACCCCCGAGCAGATCGACGACTTCCGACGCGCTGTGAAGTTGACCGAAGAAGACGAGTGGGACCGCTTTGATGCCGGATCTGCAGAAGGCATCGTGTGTAACGAGCGGCGCGAGGTGCTGCACCGACCTCCGGCATCAGCGCACCTGGACATCGAGGTTCCCTCCCAGGTGGGCGTCCGTTCGACGAAACCCATGAGCACTCAAGAGGCCTTCGGCCGCATCATGGTGGAACTAGCGCGCGAGGATTCGCTGCGGCCTTACGTGGTCACGACCGCCCCCGATGTTGCGACGAGTACGAACTTGGGTGGCTTCATCAACAAGGTCGGTGTGTTCAGCCCCGTGGAGAAGCGCCAGTGGTCCGAGGACCCGGTGATGAAGTGGGCAGAAGGCCCGCAGGGCCAACACATCGAACTGGGCATCTCGGAGATGAACCTGTTCTTGCTGCTCGGTCAATTGGGGCTTTCGTGGGATCTGTCCGGTCAACCGCTCATTCCCATCGGAACGGTGTACGACCCATTCGTCCTCCGGGGCCTGGATGCCTTCATCTATTCGGTGTACTCGGGATCGCGGTTCATCGTTGCGGGAACGCCCAGTGGTGTGACTCTGGCGCCGGAGGGTGGCGCGCATCAATCCACCATTACGCCCAGTGTGGGGCTGGAGCTTCCGAACGTCACCTACATCGAACCCACCTACGGTGCTGCCCTCGATTGGCTGCTGTGTGACGCCGTCGGTCGTATCGCGGCAGGAAACACCGATGCGCAGACCGCCGCGCCGTTCGACGATGGCGCCTACTACTTCCGGCTTACCACCCGGCCCATCGACCAGAGCGCCTTCGCGACGGCACGGGAGCGGCTCGGCGAGCCGGTGCTGCGTCGTCAGGTTCTGTCCGGTGGGTACCGATTGATTGATGCGTTCACGAGCTACGCCGATCTCGGGCGTTTTCGGGAGGAAGGTCACTCGGTGCCCGTGGTGCATCTGGCAGCCACGGGGGCGGTCATGCCGGAAGTCCTCGAAGCGTCCGGTGAACTGGCAGAAGAAGGCATCGCTGCGCACGTCATCGACATCACGAGTGCTGATCGCTGGTATCGAGCCTGGCAGCGCACCTTGCGACAAGGGGTACGAACCGCCACCACCCCGAGCGTGCCGGGAGCGCTCAGGGGTGCTTTTCCCGATCGTGGGCCCATCGTCACCATCCACGATGGTGCGAGTCACTCGCTGGCGTGGCTTGGCTCGGCGATGGGAGTGGCCGCGGTCAGCCTCGGGGTCGACAGTTTCGGGCAGAGTGGAACGGTTCCGGACCTTTACCAACTGTTCGATCTGACGGCAGGGTCCATCGTCAACGCCGCTTTGGGTGTGCTCGAAGTGCAGTCCTGACAACACGATCGGTGTGAGCGCAGACCCGCTCGTCGGGGGTGTGGATAGCAGCCCGGGTGATGCTGGCGTACTCTCGCAAGAACGGCACCTGCTGTGGATCGCTCGCCAGAGCGATTTCGAGCGAATCGGGCGGGTGTGGGTCAGAAAGAAGGGACTATGCGGTGTCGGCTCTTGTGTGGTGGGCGATCCCTCTCGCCATCACGGCCCTCGCTATCGCTTTCGTTGCGTTGAGATCCCGGGTCGCCGAGCCGGAACCGGACCCCATGGCCGAGCGCCTGCGACTTCGCGAGGCGATGGAACGTTCGTCGCGCCCTGCGAAGCGTTCCTCGCGTCGCTCTCCGGATAATCCGCGCTAGTGGCACGCCGGATTCCGGGCCCGCGGGAATGGCGGGAGCACGCTCACGCCATGGGTCCTCGTGCCCGTGTCGCCCTCGTGAGCGCGATATCGCTGGCGGCCTTGGTAACGGTGGCACTGCTGTTGCCGGTGCCGTACGTGAAACTCGCACCCGGGCCCACCTTCAACGTAATCGGTGAAGCGGACGGAGAGCCCTTCCTGTCGATCACCGGCACGACGACGTACCCGGTCAGTGGAAATCTCGATATGACCACTGTTCGCGAGTCGGGCGGCCCTCGGGGCGGACTGACTTTCGTCGAAGCGATCGGAGCCTGGTTCAGCACTGCCGATGCAGTAGTTCCGCGCGAACTCATTTACCCGGATGACATCACCGGCGACGAAGTGCGCCAGCGGCAGGCGCGCCTCTTCAGCACCTCCGAGTCCGACGCCATCGGCGCCGCCTTGAACTATCTGGAGATTCCTGCCACCACCGAGGTGGTCCTCACGGCCGTGTTCGACGACGCGCCCGCGGGGCAGAGCTTGCAACCGCGGGACCAGGTGGTAGCCATCGATGGGGCGGCAATCGAGCAACCATCAGATGTCGTCGACGCGATCCAAGCCGAACCGATCGGAACGACGTTCGTCTTCGATATCGAGCGCAACGGCGAGTTAATCGAGGTCGAGATCACGTCGGAAGAGAATCCCGACCGACCGGGGTCTCCGTACATCGGGGCGATGGTCGGCATCTACTTCACGCCCGATTTCGACATCGACTTCACACTGCAAGATGTGGGAGGCCCCAGCGCAGGCTTGGTGTTCGCGACGGGAATCGTTGACAAGCTCACACCGGAAGATCTCACCGGCGGTGGCCACGTGGCCGGCACGGGCACGATTAAGCCCGACGGCAGCGTTGGGCCGATCGGTGGCATTCGCCAAAAGCTCGCGGGGGCTCGCAATGCCGGCGCCGAGTTGTTCGTGATGCCCGAGCGCCACTGCGTCGAGGCCGCAGGTCACATCCCGAAGGGCCTGACCGTGGTTCCCGTAGCCACGTTGGATGACACCGTGGACGCGATCCGTTCGTGGGTTGCCGGTGAGCCGACAGTGTCCTGCCCTGCGCAGGACTGATCACTGCTGGTGTCGTAGGTTCCTCTCGTGACGTTCAACTTCCCCGCGGGGGGTGCCAGCCCAGAGGCTCCGGAGCGGCGACGCGGAGGCGTCTTGCTGCCAACGATCGGTGTCTTGGCGGCCATCGTTGTCTCGTTCGTGCTGTTCACGGGCTTCTACACCGATTGGCTGTGGTTCACCTCCGTCGACAAGCCGCAGGTGTACACGATCTCGATCCTGACCCGGGGTCTGCTGTTTCTCGCTTTCGGCATCGTGATGGCCCTTGTTGTGTTGTTCGCGACGTGGATCGCTTACCGAACGCGGCCGGCTTTCGCCGGGACCACCCCGGAGCAAGCCAGCTTGGAGCGCTACCGGGAGGCGATCGAACCGTTCAAGGGACGCCTTCTCCTGGGCTTGACGGTCGTTCTCGGACTCTTCAGCGGATTAGCGGCTTCCGGCGAGTGGGGACGCTTCCTGCAATGGCGCAACTCCACGCCCTTCGGAATGACCGACCCGCAGTTCGGTCTCGACGTCTCCTTCTACACGTTTGAACTGCCCTTCCTGAGGTTCCTGCTCGGATTCGCCTTCGCCGCAACCTTCATCGCCCTGGTGCTCAGTGTCGTCGTGCACTACCTCTTCGGCGGTCTGCGTCTGCAGCCGAAGGGCGACCGAGCGACGACGGCGGCGCAGGTTCAAATCTCGATCACCGTGGCCATCTTCTTGTTCCTAAAAGCGATCGCGTACTGGCTCGACCGCTACGACCTCGTCATCCAAAGTAGCGAGCTTGCGGGCGGATTCACCGGACTTCAGTACACCGACGTCAATGCAAAGCTTCCCGCGTTGAACATCTTGATGTTCGTTGCGGTACTCGTTGGGTTGCTCTTCCTGCTGAATGCTTTCCGACGGCAATGGATCATTGCGCTCATCGGTCTTGGGCTGATGGTGCTCACCTCGGTGATCGTGGGGGGTGTCTACCCACTGATCGTCCAGCAGTTCCAGGTGCGTCCAACCGAGTTAGGCCGCGAGCGCCCGTACATCGAACGCAACATCGAGGCCACACGGACCGCCTACAACATCGACAACGCCGAGGTCGAAGAGTACGCCGGGTCGGTGTCCCCACCGTCGGTAGAGATCGTCGAAGCCAGCGCCGGAACCATCAACAACATCCGTCTGCTCGACCCCGCGGTCGTTTCCCCGACCTACAACCAGTTGCAGCAGATTCGTGGGTACTACTCGTTTAACTCTCGACTGGACGTCGACCGCTACGACCTGCCGGGCGGGCAGCGCGGTGCCGTGGTGGCTGCTCGTGAGATCAATCTCGCTGGTATCCCGGATGGTCAGCGAAATTGGACGAATGAGGTCGCCGTGTTCACCCACGGCTACGGGTTCGTCTCGGCCTACGACAACACTGCGGAGTCCGACGGGACACCGGATTTCTTCGCCAGTGACATCCCACCCGTTGGCGAACTCGATCTCGAGCAACCGCGCATCTACTTCGGCGAGTTCTCGCCGCCATATTCCATCGTTGGTGCGCCCGAGGGAACCGCTCCGGTGGAATTGGACTATCCGGACGACGCGAGCCCGTCAGGGCAGACGAACACCACCTACCAGGGCTCCGGTGGCGTGGACATGGGAACGCTGTTCGGCCGTTTGCTCTTCGCAACAAAATTCCAAGACACCAACATCCTGCTCTCGGATTTGGTGAATTCCGAGTCGCAGATCATGTGGGACCGGGATCCGTTGACGCGGGTGGGGAAGGTCGCTCCGTGGCTCACCTTGGATCAGGACCCGTACCCGGTGGTGGTCGACGGCAGGATCAAGTGGATTGTCGACGGGTACACCCTGTCGAACGATTTCCCCTACGCCAGCCGCGTGTCGCTAGCCGAGGCGACGGCGGACTCCATCAGTGGAGCGAACTTCGCTGCGGGCCTGATCGCCCGCGACCGGGTCAACTACATGCGCAACTCGGTGAAAGCCGTCGTCGATGCGTTCGAAGGGTCCGTCAGCTTGTACGCCTGGGACGAATCCGATCCCGTGCTGCAGACGTGGCGCAAGGCATTCCCGGACGTCGTCGAATCACGCGCGGATATGCCCGAGGACATCATCGAGCACGTGCGGTACCCACAGGATTTGTTCAAGGTTCAGCGCACCGTCATGACGCGCTACCACGTCACCGACGCCTCGACGTTCTACAACGGCACCGATGTGTGGATCGTGCCGTTCGATCCGACCGTCACTCCCGCGCAGGTCTTCCAGCCGCCCTACTACCTGACGCTGCAGATGCCGGGTGAAGCGTCGCCAGCGTTCTCTTTGACCACAACGTTCGCTCCGCAACGGCGACAAACCCTCGCAGCTTTCATGGCGGTGAATTCTGCACCGGGGGAGGACTACGGAAAAATCCGCGTTCTGCAACTACCGTCGAACACGACCATACCCGGCCCGCAACAGGTGCAGAACAATTTCGAGTCCGACCCGACGGTCTCCTCGCAGTTGTCACTTCTGCGCCGAGGCGGGTCGGAGATCGAGTTCGGCAACTTGCTCTCTCTGCCGTTCAACGACGGGTTGCTGTACGTCGAACCGGTGTATCTGCGGGCAGCCGCCGAGGGCTACCCGCTGCTGCGAAAGGTGCTGGTGGGATACGGAGCCAACGTCGCTCTGGACGACACGTTGACCGGTGCTTTGCGTCAGGTCTTGGGCTCCTCTCCGGTTGCCGAGCCCGAACCGGACCCGATCCCCGAAGAGGGCTTGAATCCGCAACCCACCCCGGAACCGACCGCACCACCGTCCACCGGTGACCCGGTCACGGACTTGGCGATCGCCATCGACGACGCCCAGCGCGCCTACCAAGACGGTCAGGATGCCCTGGCGGACGGTGACTTCGCCGCCTATGGTGAAGCTCAAGACCGACTGGCAGAGGCCCTCGCACGGGCTGCCCAGGCGGAGGCTCAAATCACCGGTGGTGGCGCGGCCCCGCCGCCCGATAACGGAGGCGACGAAGCGGTCGATGAGGGCGTACCCGACGAAACGGTGACCTGACCCGATCGTTGGCGCGTGCCATCAATCGCGTATCCTTCGGTCTACACAGCAACAAGCAGCGCGGGGTGGAGCAGTTCGGTAGCTCGCTGGGCTCATAACCCAGAGGTCGCAGGTTCAAATCCTGCCCCCGCTACGAGAGCCGGAGCCCAGGGCACACGCCCTGGGCTCCGAG
>WLWL01000186.1 GCA_012103605.1 Candidatus Nanopelagicales bacterium | reverse complement strand
TCGGCATGTATGTAGTCTCGAACCGTATCTAAGGGAACGTAGATGCGAAGAGGTTGCCGAGTGGCAGCCGAGTAGGCCAATTGGGAAATTAGTCCCTGTCGCTTGTCGAGTCGCTGGCCTTCGCCGTACACGTTGCTGAGTCGAATCGTCAATGTCGGACATACCGGTGACAGCGTCCTGCGCCAGGCTTGCTCCTGAGCCAATTTTGCAGCCCCGTAGGGACTGATCGGACGCGGTGTGCTGTGCGCCGAATGGGGCGGATCGGGCGACCCGGCATACACGCCTCCCGCGGACGAAATGAGGACGCACAATCCAGGGCTTGTTTCGTGGCTACGGTTGGAGAGCGTGTCTGCCAGAGTGGAGGTGAAGTCTTGGACAGCGGAAGTTTCTTCTTCAAGACTGCGTTCCTCACTCCCGACCGTTCCTGCGCCTGCTGCCCAGACGATGCACCAGGCGTCGCGGCCAACGTGATCGAAGAACACGCTCGTGGAATCGGACAGCACGCTCCGTCGCGCCTGAGAGTCACGCCAGGGAATGGCCGATGCCTGGAAGGAGTTCGGCAATGCGCGATCAATGGATCGGCCGACGAGGCCGCCAGACCCGATGGTCCAGGAATGAGGAAGTGGTCCGGAGATCACGCGTCGAAGTTATCGTGCGGATCTCGCACTGTGACGTAGAGAGGTTTCCCCAGAGACATGTTTGTCGAAGCCCCGACGTATTGGGCAATGATGCCCAACGACAAAAGAGTCGCGCCGCCGACCACCAAGATCGCGACGAATGTTGACGCCCAGCCCCCGACGGGTATATCGCCCAGCAGGCTCCCGGCGATTACGTAGACCGTCAACACCGCCCCCAGTGCCACGAAGACCGCACCGATCAGGGAGACGAAAAGCAAAGGGCGTGTGCCTGTGGACACGACGAGGCGACCGAAATGGCCGAGCAGGCGCGAGAAGGAGTAGTTGCTGGCAGCTCGACCTTCGACGCGGTTGACCACGGGTGCGGTACACACGGTGGACACCACCCACGTCAACGCAACGTCGAGGTAGACACCAGAGCCGGTATAGGCAGCAACGCTTCTTCCGATCTCACCGTGGATAAGTCGGTATGAGTTGAAGCTTTCGAACTCACGACCTGCAAGAACTCGAACAAAGAGCCATTTGGCTACCCGTGACGAGAAATTACGCAGAGCGCCGTGGGGAACCGAATCCTGCGGATCGGCGTACACGAGTTGAGCCCGACGGCTGAGTGCAGCATCGAGGAGGTCACCGAAGAAACGAGGGTCGTGCTGGCCGTCCTCGTCCATGGTCACGATCCAGGTTCCGGAGGAAGCGGTCATCCCGGCCAAGGTGGCGGGGTGCTGACCAAAGTTTCGGGAAAGCCAGACCGGGCGAACGATTTCATGGGCGGCCGCCAGGTCGCGGACGACGTCATCGGCGGAACCAGGACCGTGATCCCACACCAAGATGATCTCGGAGATGCGATACTTGTTGCCGTCTGGACTGACGCAATCTTGCGCGTAAGGAAGTAGCTCGTCGATGACCGAGTTCAGCGTGGAAGCCCCGGCGTACACCGGGATCACCACACTGATGTCGTGCACCCGGCTATTGCGCACCTGGACGTCTTCTGATGACACGTGTGCAGCCTAGTTGAGGTTGTGCTGACTCCCTTGTGGCATTCGCCTAGAGTTTTCTGGTGCCGCGCTCTCTCATCTTCACTGCGACCTTCAATGAGAGGGGCAATGTGGAGGCGTGGGTCCGGGGCTCGCATCGGGCATGCCCCGACGCGGACCTCCTGGTAATCGATGACTCCTCCCCGGATGGAACGGGCAGCTTGCTGGAGGAAATTGCCCAGGAGGCACCGTATTTATGTCTGATTCACCGGTCGGAAAAGCAGGGTCTGGCTTCTGCGCATTTGCTGGCGATGCGATTTGCGCAGGACAATTCGTATGATTTTTTGATCACAATGGACGCTGATGGCTCACACCAGGCGTGGCAGATTCCCGAACTGCTTCGAGCCGCCCGTGATGCCGACTTCGTGATCGGAACGAGGTACCGCGGTGGTCATCACCGTGCCGGCGCCGGGCGCCGACTGTTGAGTTGGGGGGCGAACTCCGCCGCTCGTGCGCTCTTGCCTACCGGTTTGAGTGAGTACACGACATCGTTCCGCGTGTTCAGCCCGACAGCACTAGACGTGGTGCTGAATGCTTCCCTACGCGATGAGGGTTACGCGTTCTTCCTGGAAGTCGTCGAAGCGATTCATCAAGCGGGCTTGACGGTGACGGAGGTTCCTATTGAATTTCTCGATCGCGTGTACGGATCTTCGAAGATCCCCCGAGCCCAGATTATGACGAGTATGGGTGTGTTGATCACGCTGTGGAGGCAACGCCTATCTAATGGAAAGCGCCCCGCAATTTGAGGTAGCGGTAGACGAAACGACGAACGATCGATTGAGTTTTCACAGCGAGGTACGCCGCTACTCTGCGCCAAGCCCCGGAGTCGGTAGCTTCCAAGATCTCCTTTTGCCACGACTGCAGTTGAGCGGTTTGCGATTGGGTCAGCCTGGTTGACCAAGAACTCGCGCTAATTCGGAAAGCCCCAACCGACTCCTTGCGGACGACGATGTCGCCCGTGCGCATCACTCGGGTGTAGAGCTCAAGGTCGAGAAGGAATGGGCGATCGTCTTTCCAGGGCAGGGCATCCACTAACACGTGTCGGGGAAACATGACGGCTACGGGCTCGCCGAAAATGTTGGTCCCCCGCATGCAGGAGCGAGTGAGAGACTCTTCGCCGTCATTGAGTCCAGCCTTCAGCCCGTGGGTTCCCCATCCT
>WLWL01000027.1 GCA_012103605.1 Candidatus Nanopelagicales bacterium | reverse complement strand
CTGGGACGTGATCGTGGAACAGGCTTTGGGCGACATGCAGCAGCCTCTCGCGCGGGATGCCCATCGAATCCACTTGCCGGTCGAGGGCGTCGAAATTGCGTAGCGATGGCTTGTAGGAGCCGATGCTCTCGGCGGTGAGAATCGCATCGAAGGTGACATCGAGTTTTTCGTTGCTCGCGGCGAAACCATGGTCGTCCACATTGGACACGATGATGAGTGCGAAGTGTTGCGCAAGCCGCTCCAGCGCCTGGTGAGAATCGGGGAACGCAGGCCAGTCGGGTACCGATGTCGCCAAGAGGTGCGCGTCATCGTCGGATACATCAACCCCCAGTGTCTTCCCTAGAGCGCGCATGGCTCGCGCCAGTATCGACGGGTACGGATCTGTCGGGTGGTGTCGTTCAGCGTCTGCCTCGTTGTCGGCGTAAGCGACCAGCAACTCCTCCGTGCTCAACGCGACGCTATGACGATCAGCCCAGGCACGCAATACCGATCCGATGCCGGCTTCCCAATCAATCAGGGTGCCGTAGCAGTCGAAACTCAGCGCCTGGAAGTCCGTGAGTTTCATGGTGCGACCGTAGTCGATGCTCAACGCGCACCGGTGGTAGAGCAGGCCTGCATCTCCGTTGAACTCAGAGCGTGCCGATCACTCATCGTCGTGCTGATCACTCTTCGTCGTGCTGTTCGCCATCGTCCGCAGTGGCGATGCGCGTGGCTAACACGGCCCCGATCCGGTTGCGGCGCCCGGCGCCGCGCTCGGCAACGAGGGACCAACCGTTCTCCACCACCTCGGCCCCGGGAATCGGCACGCGACCGAGTCGCTTCGCCATCAAGCCCAGCACCGTGTCCACACCTTCGTCTTCGGCATTGATCTCGATCTGCGTCAATTCTGCGAAATCATCGAGGTTCATGCGCGACAGCACTCGGTAACGGTCATCGTCTAGTTGCGTGACCTCGGGGGCAGCGGTGTCGTACTCATCGGCTATCTCGCCGACGATTTCCTCCAGGATGTCCTCGATCGTCACCAGGCCGGCCGTCCCGCCGTACTCGTCCACGACGATGGCAACGTGCACACGCGCGGCCTGCATGTCCTTCAGCAACTCATCTGCGGGCTTGGAGTCGGGAACAAAAGAGGTGGCCCGCATGAGTGAATCCACGGTGTCTTCGCGCTCGGCTTCGTGATGCTCGAAGGTGCGTCGGACCATGTCCTTGAGGTAGATCACGCCGACGATGTCGTCAGCGTTCTCCCCGATGACTGGAATCCGAGAAAAACCAGAGCGCAAGCTCAAGCTGATGGCCTGACGTAGCGACTTGTGTCGTTCGATGAAAACCATCTCGGTGCGGGGCACCATGACCTCGCGGGCGAACGTGTCCCCGAGGTCGAATACCGAGTGGATCATCTTGCGCTCGGCGTCTTCGATCAAGTCGTCCGCGCCGGCGAGGTCGACCATTTCGCGAAGCTCCGCTGCGGTGTCGAACGGCCCCTCGCGAAAGCCCTTGCCCGGCGTCAAAGCGTTGCCGATGACGATGAGCAGCGTCGTGATCGGTCCCAGGATCGTCGCCAGGAACCGGGTCGGTCGTGCGGCGATCAAGGCGATGCGCTCCGCGTGCTGGCGGCCCAACGTCCGTGGCGCCACACCCAGGCCGATGTAGGCCACGACGACAAGAGCAGCGATCACGACGACGAGTGCAATCCACGTCGACCAGCCGTCACCCGAGGTCAGCGCCCGCACCGCCACGTAACTGATCAGCGTGATCGACGTGATGGTCGCGATCGTCGACAGCAGGAACAAGACGTTCACATACCGCGCTCGGTCCTGCAGAACGCTGAGCAGAAGCTGCGCCCGCTTCTCGTTCCCGTTACCTTCTTTGCGGAGCTCGTCGATCCGAGTCTTCGACACACGCGTCATCGCCGTCTCAGCGGCGATCAGCAGCCCCGACACAACGATCAAAGCGATCGCGATCAACACCAGCCAGAGATTCATCGTGCCGCACCCCAGCCATCCAGTAGTTCGTCTTGCAGGGCGAACATTCTCGCGTATTCCTCTTCCGTCGCGTGGTCGTATCCCAGCAGATGAAGGAGCCCGTGGACGGTAAGGAACTGCACGTGTTCGTCCAGACTGCGGTCGGCAGCGGTGGCATCTGCCTGGGCGAACTCCGGGCAGATGACGATGTCCCCCAGCATCCCCGGGCCAGACAAGGCCTCAGGGGTCCCAGGCACCAGCTCATCGATGGGGAAACTCACCACATCGGTGGGGCCGGGTTCGTTCATCCAGTCTTCGTGCAGCGTGGTGATCCGGTCGATATCCACCAGCGTTATTCCGAGCTCGGAATCGGGGTGGATGTGCATCGTCGAGTAGACATGGCCGGCAAGGTCGCTGAGCGCGTTCAGGTCGATCGGCGAGCCGGCGTCGTCGTCGACCGAGATACTCGGCAGCGTCATGGTTGGTGCCTCGCGTCATACCGGTCGTAGGCCTCCACGATCTTGCCGACGAGTTTGTGGCGGACGACGTCGTGCGCCGTCAAGCGGCAGAAGCCAACGTCCTCGAGTCCGTCCAAGATCTCCCCGACTACACGCAGTCCACTTTGCGTTCCGCCGGGAAGGTCCACCTGCGTGACGTCGCCGGTGACGACCATGGTCGATCCGAATCCCAATCGAGTCAGGAACATCTTCATTTGCTCAGCCGACGTGTTCTGGGCCTCGTCCAAGATAACGAAGGCGTCGTTCAAGGTACGTCCGCGCATGTAGGCCAGGGGGGCAATTTCGATGGTGCCGGACGTGATGAGCCGTGGAATCGACTCCGGGTCGATCATGTCGTGCAGCGCGTCATACAAGGGGCGCAGGTAGGGATCGATCTTTTCGCTCAAAGTTCCGGGAAGGAAGCCCAAGCGCTCCCCCGCTTCGACGGCGGGGCGGGTCAACACGATGCGGTTCACCTGCTTGGCCTGCAGCGCCTGCACCGCCTTGGCCACGGCCAAGTAGGTCTTGCCGGTGCCGGCCGGGCCGATTCCGAACACCACGGTGTTCTTGTCGATCGCGTCGACGTACCGCTTCTGATTGAGGGTCTTGGGTCGAATGGTGCGCCCGCGGTTGCTCAAGATGTTGGCGGTGAGGACGTCGGATGGGCGCGTGCCGCTGCGCAGCATGCTGATGGAACGCTCGACGGACTCCGTCGACAGGGCCTGGCCGGTACGCAGCATCGCGAGCATCTCGGCGATCAAAGAGTCGATGACCGCGGTCTCCTCTGCTGGACCGTCCAGTCGTACTTCATTGCCCCGCACGAGCACACTCACCGAAGAGAACGCCTCCTCGATCAGGCGTAGGTACTCATCGTTGGATCCCAGTAGGGCGACCATCGGTTGAGAGTGGGGGATCTCGATGGTCATTCGCGCGTCGGAGTCGCTCGCTGCGTTGCTCATCCGGGAGGCCATTCGAGGTTTCGGCCGCCGATCACGTGGGCGTGGACGTGGAACACCGTCTGTCCGGCGCCGGCGCCGGTGTTGAACACGACACGGTAGGCATCGCCCACGCCTTCCTCAGCCGCCACCTCCTGCGCAGCCTGGAGCAACGTTGCGGTCGTGGCGGGAGCAGCAGTGGCGAGTTCGCCGACGTTCGCGTGGTGATCGCGCGGCACGACCAACACGTGCACGGGTGCCTGCGGAGCAATATCCCGGAAAGCGACGACGTCGTCGTTGGACAGCACGATGTCCGCAGGGATGTCCCCGGCGACTATCGAACAGAACAGGCAGTCGGCCATCACGTCATCCTTTCACGGCAATCACGGGGCTACCAGCGCCCTATCCGAGCCGACAGGACGCTCAACGCGGCTATCCCGGCGGTGGACGTGCGCAGGACCGACGGACCTAGTTGCACGAGATGGGCCCCCACATCCGTGAACTGACCTCGCTCGTTGTCGCTAAGTCCCCCTTCCGGGCCGATGACCAGCATGATGTCCCGGGCCGCTTCCGCGGCGATGGAGGTCAACTGCGCGGACGCTTGCTCATCAAGGACCAGAGCCACACCCGACGCGGCAATCAGTTCCGCGACACCCCCGGATGTCGTTACTCGATCCACGCGCGGGACTCGTGAGCGTCGCGCCTGCTTGGTTGCCTCTCGAGCGGTTGCCGCCCACTTACCTCGATTCTTGGTTGCTTTCGTCTCATCCCATCGCGCAACACTCTTCTCGGCTTGCCACGGCACGATCACGTCGATTCCAGCCTCGGTCAGCATCTGCACCGCGCGCTCTCCGCGATCACCTTTAGCGATTGCCTGCACCGCGGTGATCTGGGGAATCGGTTCAGGCTCATCGGTCACTGCCGTGACCGTGATCATCGCGGAATCTGGCTGGTGCACAGTGGTGACCGATCCGGTGATGCGTCGCCCACAGCCATCGACGCACTGGATCGTCTCGCCGGCGCGAACACGTTGTACAGCGACCGCGTGCCGGCCTTCCGGCCCGTCCAGCACAACCGCGCCACCGACGCGGGCCTCGGCGGCGCGGTCGGGGTCGAGGAGAAAAACCGGTGGGCTCACCGCGACGAGAAGGCGTCTTTCAAGCGACCAAAGAGGCCACCGTTGTCTGCGCTCGTTCGCGTGGACACCGCATGCGTGGTGTTCTCCCCACGAAGCTCTGCGAACTCCCGGAGCAACTCCGATTGACGGGCATCCAATTTCGACGGAACCTCCACGTCCACGTGGACGAAGAGATCACCGCGTGACCCGCCGCGCAGCCGCGAGGCACCCTTGCCCCGCAACGTGATCGTTGCTCCCGCTTGGGTCCCCGCCGGCACGGTCACATCCTCCGGGCCGTCGAGGGTGTCGAGGTGCACGCTGGTGCCCAGCGCCGCAGCCGACATCGGGATCTTCACCACACAGTGCAGCTCGTCTCCGTGCCGTTCGAACACCGGATCCGGGGCCACGACGACCTCGACGAACAGGTCACCCACGGAGCCGCCATTGGGGCCGACCTCGCCTTCCCCCTGCAGTTGGATGCGCGTTCCGGTGTCCACACCCGGCGGCACCTTGATCGTGAGTGTGCGGCGACTGCGCACACGACCTTCACCCGAGCACTCTGGGCAGGGATAAGGAATGGTGGTGCCGAATCCTTGGCATTGCGGACACGGACGCGAGGTCATCACCTGACCGAGAAACGACCGCTGCACCGATTGGATCTCGCCCACGCCCTTACACATCACACAGGTTTCCAGCTCGCTTCCCTCGGCCATTCCCGAACCGGTGCACGTCGCGCACGCGGTCGCGGTGTCCACCGTGATGTCCTGCTCGCCGCCGAACACCGCCGTCGCCAAATCGATCTGCACCCGCACCAGGGCGTCTTGCCCGCGTTGCGCCCGGCTGCGGGGTCCACGCTGGCGACCGCCTCCGCCACCACCGAAGAACGCATCCATGATGTCGCCGAAGTCGAAACCCGTCGTGCCGAATCCCCCGAACCCTCCAGACTGACTCAACGGGTCTCCACCCATGTCATACATCTGTCGCTTCTCGGGATCAGACAGCACTTCATACGCCGCGGTGACCTGCTTGAACCGCTCCTGGTGCTCGGGATCCGGATTCACGTCCGGGTGCAGTTCCCGCGCCAGACGCCGGTACGCCTTCTTGATTTCTTCTGCAGAAGCGTCCCGCGATACGCCGAGCATCGCGTAATAGTCCGTTGCCACGGCCACCTACTGTCCCTTCAGAATCTTGCTGACGTACTGCGCGACGGCGTGCACCGCACTCATCGTCCCGGCGTAGTCCATATGCGTCGGTCCGACAACACCCAGCGACGCCACCGGCTCGTCGGTCCGGCCGTACCCAGCGGTCACGACCGACGTTGATTCGAGCCCGTGGACATCGTTTTCTTCACCTATGCGGACCGTCACCGGAGACTCGATGGACAGTTCTCCCAAGAGGCGCAGCAGAACAACCTGCTCCTCGAGGGCTTCGAGAACGGGCTGTATCGCCATCGGGAACGACTGTTGGTACCGAGCGAGGTGCGCGGTGCCGCCCAGCACCACTCGCTCCTCGAGACGTTCCGTGACAGCCTCGAGAACCGCCGCCATCACCGCCTGCACGAGTCGCTGATCGCTCGCGTCGAACCCTTTGTCGAGGTCTTTCAGTGCATCAGAAACGAACGCGAACGGCTTATCGGCGACCGCAGCGTTCAGGCGCGCCCGGAGATCTCCCAGAACTTGCTCCGACAGCGGCGCGGCGCATTCGATGACTCGCTGCTCGACGCGACCGGTGTCCATGATGACCACCAGCATCAAGCGGGTGTCGCTGACCGCAATCAGTTCGACGTGGCGGACGCTACTTCGTTCCAGTGACGGGTACTGCACAAGCGCAACCTGCTGAGTGATCTGCGCGAGCAAGCGGACCGTCCGGCCCATTACATCGTCGAGATCGACGGCATCCCCGAGGAATCTCTCGATGGCTTTGCGCTCGGGCGCACTCATCGGCTTGACGTTGGAGATCTGGTCGACGAACAGTCGATACCCGCGATCGGTGGGGATCCGGCCCGCCGACGTGTGCGGGTGGGTGATGTAGCCCTCTTCTTCCAGCGCCGCCATGTCGTTGCGGATCGTGGCGGGGGAAACACCCAGGTGGTGCCGTTCCACCAGCGCCTTCGACCCTACGGGCTCGTGCGTGGCGACGTAGTCCTCGACGATGGCGCGCAGCACGGCTAGTCGGCGGTCTTCGAGCACGGCACCTCCCGTCGATTTCTCTAGCACTCGCGTATCCCGAGTGCCAAGTCTACGTCGGATCGGCCTGTTTCGCCGTGGGCGCGTCCGGCCCTGCGTCCGGCCCTAAGGGTGCCTCGCTGATGACGGCCAGTTCTCGTGCGACGGCGTCCGCGAGTAGGCGCCCCCGCCGAGTAAGCACAATCCGGGCCGACGGCTCGTGTGCCGGTTCGGCTTCCACCAGTCCCCGGTCCACGAGATCGAGCACGGCGATCTGCGGACACTCGACCTCGCCAGCGATCACGCCCTCGCGAACCCGAAGCCCCATCATGAGCCGCTCGAGCCGCTGCTGCTCGGGCGTTGTCTCCTCTTGGTCTTCGGCTGGTGACATTCCCGCACTGACCCGCGCGGCGTAGGTGCGTGGATGCTTGACGTTCCACCATCGGTGTCCCGCCTGGTGACTGTGGGCTCCCGGACCAACACCCCACCAATCCCTGTTGCGCCAATAGGCGAGGTTGTGGCGGCACTCGCCGCCGGGCGTGGACCAGTTGCTGACCTCGTACCAACGCAAGCCGCTGCCTGAAAGCCGATCGTCGATGAGTTCATAGCGTTCGGCGGCGACATCGTCATCGGGCTCGGCAATCTCGCCGCGGGCAACCCGTCGGGCGAGCGCGGTTCCGTCTTCGACGATTAGCGAGTACGCGGACACGTGGTCGACGCCAGCATCGAGAACTTCATCGAGCGAACGTTGCACGTCGTCGGCGCTCTCTGTGGGGGTTCCGTAAATCAGGTCCAGGTTGACGTGGTCGAACCCGGCGGCTCTCGCGGCGAGTGCTGCTGCGGAACTCGCACCCGGCGTATGCGTGCGCTCCAAAGTGGCGAGCACGTGTGGTGCGCTGCTTTGCATTCCGATGGAGATTCGCGTGAACCCACCGGTGACGAGATCCTCGAGCATCTGCTGGTCGACTGAGTCGGGATTGGCTTCTGTGGTCACCTCAACGTTGGCCGCGACATCGAACTCGTCGCGGATACGAGCGAGCAGATCACGCAGCGCCGGCGCACCGAGGAGCGTCGGTGTTCCGCCGCCGAAGAAGACGGTGTCTACCTGATACGTCGGGGCGAGAGTGCGCGCCGCCATGGTGATCTCCGACGCGAGATGGGTGTGGAAGGAGGCTCGATCGACGCCGTCCCCTAACTCGGACGCCGTGTACGTGTTGAAGTCGCAGTAGCCGCATCTGCTCGAGCAGAAGGGAACGTGAACGTAGAGCGATAGCGGCTCGCTCATTTCTTGGCGGGTGCCTCGGATGTCGACAGCGCAGCAATGAAGGCTTCCTGAGGCACTTCGACGCGGCCGACCATCTTCATCCGCTTCTTGCCTTCCTTCTGCTTTTCTAGCAGTTTGCGCTTACGCGAAACGTCGCCTCCGTAGCACTTCGCGAGCACGTCTTTGCGGATCGCTCGAATGGTTTCGCGCGCGATGATTCGCGACCCGATCGCTGCCTGGATGGGCACCTCGAACTGCTGCCGGGGAATGAGTTCCCGCAGTTTCTGCGCCATCGCCACGCCGTAGCTGTAGGCCTTGTCCTTGTGCACGATGGCGGAGAAGGCGTCGACGGGATCTCCGTGCAGCAGGATGTCCACTTTGACGAGATCTGCGGTCTGCTCGCCGCTGGGCTCGTAGTCCAGCGATGCGTATCCCCGCGTTCGCGATTTGAGTTGATCGAAGAAGTCAAAGACGATCTCCGCCAGCGGCAGCGTGTAACGCATCTCGACGCGATCCTCAGACAGATAGTCCATCCCCAACAGAGAACCCCGCCGGTTCTGACACAGTTCCATCACGGTGCCGACGAATTCACTCGGCAAGATGACCGTTGCCTTCACGACCGGTTCGGTAACCGACCCGACCTTGCCTTCGGGAAATTCGCTCGGATTGGTGACCACGATTTCCTTATCGTCTTCCATCTGGACCGCGTAGATGACATTCGGTGCCGTGGAGATGAGGTCGAGATCGAATTCGCGCTCCAAACGCTCGCGAACGATCTCCAGGTGCAGCAACCCCAGGAACCCGCAGCGGAACCCGAATCCCAGAGCCACCGATGTTTCGGGCTCATATTGCAACGCTGCATCGTTCAGCTTCAAACGGTCGAGGGCGTCGCGCAGAATCGGGTAGTCCGACCCGTCGATCGGATATAGGCCGGAGAAGACCATCGGCTTGGGGTCGCGGTAGCCACCCAAAGGCTCCGTCGCCCCCTTGGTCACTGTGGTGATCGTGTCGCCGACGCGGGATTGACGAACGTCCTTCACTCCGGTGATCAGGTAGCCGACCTCGCCGACGCCCAGGCCCCTCGCCGGAGTTGGCTCCGGGGAGATCACTCCGACTTCGAGGAGCTCGTGGACGGCGCCGGTGGACATCATCGAGATCCGATCTCGCGTCCCGATCCGCCCGTCGACCACCCGGACGTAGGTGACGACTCCGCGGTAGGTGTCGTAAACAGAGTCGAAGATCATCGCGCGCGCCGGAGCATCGGCGTCCCCCATCGGCGCTGGGATAACGTCCACGATGGTCTGCAGGAGTTCCTCGACGCCCTCGCCCGTTTTCGCAGAGACCTTGTGCACATCGTCCGGATGGCAACCGATGATGTGCGCGAGTTCCGCCGCGTACTTTTCCGGCTGCGCGGCCGGCAGGTCGATCTTGTTCAGCACGGGAATGATCTGCAGGTCGTTCTCCAGTGCCAGGTAGAGGTTCGCGAGCGTCTGGGCTTCGATTCCCTGAGCCGCGTCCACGAGCAGGACAGCACCCTCGCAGGCCGCGAGTGAGCGCGACACCTCGTAGGTGAAGTCCACGTGCCCGGGTGTATCGATCAGATTCAGCACGTGCTCACGACCGTCGGCAGCCGCGAAGGGCAATCGGACGGCCTGCGACTTGATTGTGATGCCCCTTTCCCGCTCGATGTCCATGCGGTCGAGGTACTGGGCGCGCATCGAGCGGTCGTCGACGACGCCGGTGATCTGCAGCATCCGATCGGCCAGGGTCGACTTGCCGTGGTCGATATGGGCGATGATGCAGAAGTTTCGGATGGCTCCCGGATCGGTGTCCCCCGGTGCCGATCGACCGCTCGCGGGCGCGCCAGCGGTGGAGGGGTGGGTCACGGACAACCTCTCGCAGGGACGGTCGGGGCCACGGGGCCGAGTGGGACCGTCGGGGCCACTCGGGGGTTGCCCCCAGGGTACGGGTACTCTTCTGGGGCTGCAGAATCCTGTGGCGCACCACCCGTGAGTCCACTATCTATCCGTAGGTCCAGCACAACGAGAGTCGAAGGAACGTCCGTGGCGAACATCCAGTCGCAAAAGAAGCGCATCCGCACCAACGAGAAGGCGCGTCTGCGTAACAAGGACGTCAAGTCCTCCATCAAGACCGCCGTGCGCAAGTTCCGTGAGGCGGCCGACGCGGGGGACGCTACGGCTGCCGCCGCTCTCGCGCGCGAGGCCAATCGGGCACTGGACAAGGCGGCGAGCAAGGGCGTCATTCACCAAAACCAGGCGGCCAACCGCAAGTCGGCCATCAGCAAGCGCGTCGCTGCTCTCTGAGCTACCGACCGCCGGTCGACACGACGAGCTTTTCCAGCTCGAACAACTTCTGCTCCACATCCAGAGCCTGACCGGGCTCGAGCCCACCCTTCATCAACGCCTCGGCGTCGGCTAATTCCACGAGCGACGCCGCCAGGCGACGTTGATCACCACTCCATCGCGACCACTGCTGCCGAAGCGATGACACCTTCCACGGCGGGACACCCAACTCGCGGGCCACGTCCGCCTCGCTCGCTCCCGGACCAAGACCGCCCACCCGAATGATGTTGCGCACCGCCGACATCATCGCCAACACGCTCATCACCCCAACACCGGACGCGTTGCCTGTTGCGGCAGCGTGACGCACCGATTCGAGAGCCTGGGCCGGTCGTCGGTTCCACACGTGGTCCGCGATCTGCCATCCCGCCACGTCAGCCACCCCGGCGAAGTACGCATGCACGTGGACATCGGTTACCGGGTCGTCGTCGACGTCGGCCACCAATTGACCGACCGCAGCGAACAGCATCGGCAGGTCGTGGCCGACGGACTCATACAGCACGTTGATCGCTTCCGAGGTGGCCCGCCTCTTGCGACGAGCGAACTCCTGGGAGATGACCTCGATCGCCGCCTTGCCCTTTTTCACGGCCAGGCACTCGACCTCGTTTGCCCCGGCTCCGCGGACCGCTTCCAGCAACTTCTTTCCCCCGGCTGTCGCATCGTGATGCAGCACCAGCCACACGTTCTCGGGCTGATCGGCGAGCACTTCGGTGAGCGCATCGGCGAAGGCGTCGTCTGCTGATTGCAGACCGGTGACGACGACAATCACGTCACTTCCGAAGAGGGTCGGTGCGCACACGTTACGGAATTCGTGCACAGCATCGTCGGTACTCGCATCGACCGATTCGCGGTCGACGTCAGCACGGGATTGTCGAATACCGGCGACCGTCGACGCGATGGCGCGGTCGACAAGAGCCTGCTCGCCCCCGCGGATCAGGGTGATGCGGGCCAGATCGCTCATGATGAGCCCAGCATGTCACGCCGCGTGGCGAAGCCGAGACTTCCGTCGCCGCTTGTGACGATGGCAACGTCTCCGGATTGATCGGTACGAACTACCCGGGCACCGGTATCGATCCACGCCTGGAGTGTGTCCGGAACGGGGTGCCCGAAGCGGTTGCCCGCTCCCGCGCTCACCACTGCGAGGTCCGCCTGAGCCCAGGGGGCGAAAAGCGGATGCTGATGAGCGGACCCGTGGTGAGGGATCTTGACCACATCGAAGCCCCCCGGACCACTGACCAGTGCGGCCTGGGCTGGAGGCTCGATGTCCCCGGTGAGCAGAACCCGAACGCCGTCGAGATTCGCCTCGAGAACGACGCTGGCGTTGTTGGCTATCGATCCATCAGAGATTCGCCCGCCGGTGATGATTCGCCGAGGCCACAGGACCTCGTAGGTGCTCGAACCAACGTCAATGGTGGAACCGGCCACCAATCGATGCATCGACATGCCGCGCCTACGCAACTCGACGCTTACTCCCCGAAACTGCTCGGCGGGCTCGTCGTGGACGGTCGCGAAGACCGCGTCGACCCGGCGACCATCAATCAGCCCGGTTAGCCCGCCGACGTGATCTGCGTGAAAGTGCGTCAACACGAGCGCGGACACGTGATGGACGCCGAGGTTGCTCAAGCACGAGTCGATCGCCTTGGCTGAAGGTCCGACGTCGACCACGACGGCGCCGGCACCGTCTCGTGGTGCCACGACGAGAGCGTCGCCCTGGCCGACATCGCACTGCGTCATGAGCCATCCGCGCGGAGGCCACGAGCGTGCACTCGGTGGGAATGCCGACCACACGATGACAGCGGTGATGATCACCCCCGCCATCGCGACGGCATAGGGGCGAAGGCCGGCGTGCTCTAGGCGATGCCGATGCAGGTACGCCACCCCAATCGCGACAGCGCCCCCGAGGGCCACCAGCGCGAGTGGGACGCTTCCTTGGATACGCAGTACCTCGACCTGCGAGGCAACGGCAGCCACGCGGGCGATCCATTCACCCGCCCACGCTCCGATCCACGCGAGAAAATCGGCGGCGGTTTCGCCGACCGGCAGCACAGCAAGCACGGCGGCCCCGAGCCCGGCCAGAGTGATCAGTGGAACGACCGGCATTGAGACCAGGTTCGCCGGGATAGCGGCGAGGCCGACAAAAGCACCCATGGCCAACAACACCGGAGCCGTCGCGATTTGCGCCGCGATGGTGATCGCCGCCGCCATGGTCACCGGTACGGGAACCCGGTGTCCCCACCGAGATTCGGTCACTGCCCGGTGCAGAGCGGGAGCCAGCAACACGATGCCGGCTGTGGCCGCGACCGACAGTGCAAACCCCCAACGAGCCGACAGTGACGGAGCGAGCACCACCAGGATCAGTACTGCGGCGGCCAGAATCGACGGACCCGATCGTCGCCCTCCGACGACGAGCGACACGACAACCACTGAACCCATCACCGCGGCACGCAGCACGCTGGGCTGCGGATGAACGACGACAACGTAGAAGCCCAGCGCCGCCAGCGCGCACACCACGCGCACGACCATCGGCAATCGCAGGATCCACGCGATACCGAGGACCGCACCGACAACCATGGCCACATTGCCGCCGGACACCGCAGTCAGGTGCGCAAGGCCGCTGTTGCGCATCTGCTCCACCAATTCCGGGGACATGTGCTGTTCGTCGCCGATGGCCAGGCCCGCGACCAGAGCCGAGCCTCCCGGCGGCGCATCGGGCAACGAACGGGCCAGCGACTCCCGGATCGACTGCGCCGCTCGATGCATGCGCGACGCAGGTCCTCGGGCGAGAACCTCCTCGGCGTTGAGGTAAGCAGCCGAGGTGACGGAATTGCCGGCCGGGCGCAGCCGTCCGATGACGCTGACCGGTGTGCCGGCGGTCGGAATGTCGGTGAAGCGCGGCAACGTCAAGGTGACCGGCACCCGTGTTTGAACGGTTGCGTGCCGTGTCGTCACTTGCTCGACGGCAAGGGGAACGAACGCGGTGTCCACCGAGGTTCGCACCGGGCCACCGATCGTTCCCGTGACCTCCGCCTGCGTACTCATCGCCGCTACGAACGCCGGACTCGTCCAGCCAGCGATCTGCCCCGCACTGGCGAGCACTCCCAATGCACTGGCCGCGACAGTAATGACGACGGTTACCCCTCGCCGCACCACCAACAAGCCCGCCACCGCCACCAACGCGGCGAGCACCCCAAGCGCCATCACGTACAGGGCTCCTGCACGTCGACTGTCCAGTGCGTCGATGCTGGTCAGGCCAACCAGCGACACCAGCGCACCCGCCCACGCGGCCAGAGCCGGACCCACCAGCCGAGCGTCGATCACATGCCGACCTGGTCCTCGATACGCGCGATCATCGCTGGTCCTATGCCGGAGACTTCGCCGAGCTCGGCAACCGATCGAAACGGCCCGTTGGCGGTTCGCCACGCAACAATGCGTTCGGCAATCACCGGTCCCACACCGGGGAGCTGCTGCAACTGTTCCGCGTCCGCGGAATTCAACGAAATTCGCGAGGTGCCGCCCGAGGCTCGCGGATCGGCCCCAACATCGATCTGCTCTCCATCGACCACCAGGCGTGCCAGATTGACCGTGGACGACGCACGGCTGCTGGTCACTCCTCCCGCGGCTTCCACGGCATCGAGCACGCGCGAACCGGCCGGAAGTTCCACCACTCCCGGGGATGCGACCTTGCCCACCACATGAACAACGACTGTCGACGTCGCCACGACGGGCGATATCTCGTTGGCGCGCACGTGGTCACTCTCTGACTCGCGCATGGCAGATTCACCCGCGTTGGATCCAGGCGTGACGGAAGCGTCGACCGCGTGCGATGAGTCGTCGGTCTCGATGGTGGTGACACTCGACGGCTGACCGCTGACCCACCACCACACCAGCACGGCGCCCAATCCCCCGATCAACACCAGCACAGCCCGCCGGGAACGCCCGTCCCACGCACCGAAGAAGCGTCGCGTCCACGGGGCGCCCAGAACCCCTCGCGTCGCGCGGGTCTCCTCTGCGCCATCCCTCGATGCGCGCTCAGCTGCTGGCGCAGCGATCACATCGTCAACTCCTGTCGCCACCGTCGGGGTAGACGGCTCATGCTCTGCCTGTTGCGTCGATCCGCTCGATTCGCTCAATCCGCTCACTCGACTCAATCGGGCGCGAACGTGCGCGCGAGAACGTGGTAACCCCATATGCGGACGCTAGAAACGGCCCCACCGTTCACGCCATGGGTTCAGGCGGCTTGTGGATGGGCGGGACGCCGAGTGTGGGCGACACCGGATGGGCGCGACGCGCGAGGAAGGGAACTACTCTGGAACGACGTTGACCAGTTTCGGAGGCCGAACAATCGTCGTCTTCACCGCGCGACCGTCGAGTGCGTCGACAACTGCCTTCGAGGCGAGGGCGAGGTCCCGCAATTCGTCTTCTGCGATGTTCGGCGACACGTCGAGACGATCCTTGACCTTGCCTGCGACTTGAACAACGCAGGTGACCGAGTCCTCTACCAGCAGCGACTCATCGACGTCCGGCCATCCGGCCCGCGCGACGCTGGGCTCATGTCCGAGCCGGGCCCACATGTCCTCGGCTGTGTAGGGCGCAACAAGCGACACCATGATCGCGACGGCTTCGGCTCCTTCACGCACGGCCGGATCATCCGAGCCAGGCCCGGAGTCGATCGCTTTGCGCAGCACGTTGACCAGTTCCATCACGCGCGCGACCGCGACGTTGAACCGGAACGTCTCCACGGCCTGGGCGGCGTCGTGCAGGGCGCGATGGGTTGCCTTGCGGACGTTCTCATCGCCGCCCCGTGGATCACTCCCGGGAGATGACGTGACGTCGCCAGCAAGCCGCCAGGCGCGAGCGAGGAACTTGGTCGAACCCGACGGGGACACATCCGCCCAGTCGACGTCATCTTCGGGAGGTCCGGCGAAGACCATCGACAGGCGAATCGCGTCCACGCCGTGTCGACTGAGTTCATCGGATAACCGCACCAGGTTGCCGCGCGATTTGCTCATCGCCGAGCCTTCCATGATCACCATGCCTTGATTCAGCAGGCGCGTGAAGGGCTCGTTGAAGTCGACTAAGCCGAGATCGTTCAACACCTTCGTGAAGAAGCGGCTATACAGAAGGTGGAGAATCGCATGCGTCACACCGCCGACGTATTGATCGACGGGAAGCCATTCGCGCACCAGCTCCGGGTCGAAGGCAGCCGTGTGATTATTGGGGTCGGCGTAGCGGAGGTAGTACCAGGACGAGTCGACGAAGGTATCCATCGTGTCGGGGTCCCGCGTCGCTTCGCCCCCACACTGCGGGCAGTCGACCGTTGCCCACGCGACGGCGCCACCCAAGGGTGATGTGCCCTTGGGCTTGAGATCCAGGCCTTCCGCCGGTGGCAGGACGACCGGGAGCTGCTCATCGGGCACGGGCACCTCGCCGCACGACGGGCAGTGGATGATCGGGATCGGTGTGCCCCAGTATCGCTGCCGGGAGATAAGCCAATCGCGCAACCGATAGTTGATCGCTTCCTCTCCGGTCCCCCGTTCCGCGAGCACCTCGACGATGGCGGCAATCGCCTCGTCCTTGTTCATTCCATCAAGCGGACCGGAGTTCACGTGCGGTCCGTCGTCGGCGGTCGCCTCCCCGGTGACCGCTGGATCCTCGCCGGCGTCCACCACGACGCGGACGGGGAGATCGAAGGTGCGGGCAAAGTCGAGGTCGCGCTGATCGTGAGCCGGCACGGCCATGATCGCGCCCGTGCCGTAGTCGGCCAACACGTAATCCGACGCCCACACGGGGATGCGCTCTCCGTTGACCGGGTTGATGGCGTACCGCTGCAAGAAAACGCCGGTCTTGGCTCGGGAGGAATCCAGGCGATCCATTTCCGAGGTTTGCTTGACCTTGTCGAGGTAGTCCGAGAACTCCGCTTGCGCCGGGCTTTCCGCTGCCAGCTCCGATGCCAAATCGGAGTCCGCGGCGACGACGAAGAACGTCGCGCCGTACAGGGTGTCCGGCCGCGTCGTATAGACGGTGACGGGTTCCTTGCGGCCCTCGATCTCGAAGTGCACTTCGGCGCCGG
>WLWL01000185.1 GCA_012103605.1 Candidatus Nanopelagicales bacterium | reverse complement strand
CGAGGTGCGCGCTGGGTGCGTCGCGAAGCGCTTGGGCGGTCGCTGTCTGAACGATCCACCCTGCCCCCAGGATGCCCCAGCGAACGGTCATGCGGCCAGATGTGGTGTGACCGGCCGTCCAAGGTTGATGGCCGACTCTTCGGCTGCTTCCATGACGGAGACCACGTTGCGTGATTGCCGCGGGTCGACCTGCATGGGTGTCCCGACGGTGAGGTAAGCCGCGAGTTCGGCGTGGAAGGTGAAGGGTGTCACCTCGTCGAGTGGGATCTCGCGGCTGGCACCGGTGTTGTCGAACAAGAAGATACGAGCGGGCAGGTCGGCGACAGCGGGCTCGGCGGCGGCATCCCACTCACCGACGATCGCGCCCTCGGTGCCGAGGACGTAGTACTTGGGCTTGCGTGCGGCGGCGAGGTCGGAGTGCACGAAGGTGGCCTGGCGGCCGTCGTTGAAGGTGACAATCACTTCCGCATGATCGGCGTTCGTCGCGTGCAACCACTTGCGCTTGTGGTTCATGCCAGACACGTGCTCGATCGGCGCATCGAAGATGTTCAAGACTTGATCGAGGTAGTGCGAACCCCAATCGAAGATCGCACCGCCGGACACGTCGGCATCGGAGTGCCAGTAATCGCAAGGACGGGAGTAGCCGCCGACAAAACTGTCGTATTGGAATACGTCACCGATCGATCCTTCGCGGATCAAGCGACTCATCGTGATGAAGTCACGATCAAAACGACGGTTCTGGTAGACCACCAACGTCTTGCCCTTGTCGGCGGCGAACGCCAGCGCAGCGTCGCACTCGTCGGCGGTCAGAGCCATGGGCTTTTCCAAGACGACATGCAGGTCACGCTCGAGGGCCTTCATTGCCCAGTCGTGGTGACTGTTCGGGGGAGTGGAGACGACGACGAGATCTAACAGGCCCGAGTCGAGCATCTCTTCGGCATCGGTGAAGCCGGTGAGGTCGGGGGCGAGCTCGCGGGCCGCGTCGATGCGCTCCGGATTGGTGTCACACACGGCGGTGAGTGTGAGCCCGGGTGTGGCTTGCACCGCCTGATTGTGTTCGTGGCCGATGGCACCGTAGGCGAGGAGACCGACTCTGATTTCTGGCACGTGTGATCCTTCGAGGTGTCGGGAGTTGGTGGGTGCTGAGGAACGTGACGTTACCGAAGACCGAGAGTTCGGGCGATTTGGCGGCCGATCGATCGCTGACCTGCGGGATTGGGGTGGAATGCGGCAGAAGCGAAGGGCCCGGATAGCGTGGTGATGCCGAAAACCCACGACTTGTCACCGGCACACACGCCGTGGCCGGTGGTGGATTCTCCGGACGCACCCCAGATCCCGGCGACCGGTTCCCAGCCGAGCGCCGCGGTGGCGAGGATCTGCCCGTTCAGCGTTCCGTTGGCCGTGGACAGATTTCGAGCGGATCCAAACGACGGAGAGAAGCGGTACGGATTGGGCGCCTGCAGAGCGAGAATCGTGTCCCGCGCCCAGGCGAAGTCCGATGGGCTCAAGGTCAAGTAGCGACAAGGTTCTCCCACCGCCGAACGGGTGATGTCGGGGTACGTCATCGGTAGGACGCGAGCGCCATCGGCCATTGTCAAGGGCGCAACTTGGGCGCCGGAGGTCAGCGTGCACGATGCGCCACCGAGGCACCCTGCGAGCTGGGCGTACTTGGCCGGAAGCCGTCCCGTCAGGGTTTGCACTCCCTCGTTGACCGAGTCGAAGCGACTCAGCGGCAGCGTGCTCGCGGAAGCGACAGGGCAGTTAAAGCTCAATGCGCAGGTGCTGAGAACCGACGTGAATCCGATGTCGTTGCCCCCGGCGGACAAGGCGACGATGTCGATCGGACGATTGCCGATGATCGCTTGGACTTGCTCGATCTGACTTGTCTCTTGCCCGGCGAACGGCAAGGGGCCGAGCACTCCAGTCAGAATCGTCGCTCCCGAGCAGGAGACGTCGATCACGGTGACCGAGGACTTCTTGGAGGAGTTTTCGAGGGCCAGGGCCGCTTGCACAGGCCCGGCGTGGACGCTTCGCTTGCACGCGATGTCGTCGTAGTAGGGGTCGAAGTCCCCATTGGGATCGCGAAGCCAGGCGTCGATGTTGCGTGGGTTGCCATCTCCTGACGCGTAGGAATCACCGAGGATGACGAACAGGTAGTCGATGACGTCGGCGTTCATCCATTGGAAGTCGACATCCGATGCTCCCGACCTGACTTCGAGCTTGAATCGGTAGGAGCCCTCCTGCAGGAGAATATTCCGCTTGCAGGTCTTCTTCGTCAATGTGCGCCAGCGAACGCGCTCGATCTGTTCTTTGCCGCGGTAAATCCGCCACTGGTACTCGTTTCCGCTGCTCTTGCACGCATCAAGGGTGACCGAGTAGCCGCGCGGATTCAGATACCAGGATTGAACGCCGTTGATGAGTCGCTCGGCTGGCTGCGCGATCTGATTACCGGCGCCCTCGAATTTGGCTGAGGGCACTGCCCCGAGTGGTCGTTTCGCTGGCACTCCGCCGTCACCGTCGATGAAGCCGTCGCCGTCGACGTCCTTGGACTGGGGAACCATCCGCCAGTCGCCCCGAGCCTTCGCGTTGTCCGCTGCCTGAGCGGGGAGAGCCACCCCGACGGCGAGGAGCAGGCTGATAGCCGCAGCAAGAGATCTGACCCCGAACATGGAAAGCACGATACGTGGTGAGGTGGCTTCTGCGTTACGTGACCACCATGGGCACCGGACCCTTGGCGCGGTAGGTGGCTCGCGGTTCGGCGCGCGGAATGGGATGCAGCGAATCCGCTGGCATTAAGTGATGACGGGCGGCGGCGTGCAACAAGATGATGCGCGCTTCGAGCAGGGCGAACTGGTCACCGAGGCACTTGCGAGTCCCGGCACCGAA
>WLWL01000184.1 GCA_012103605.1 Candidatus Nanopelagicales bacterium | reverse complement strand
CACCGACCATTAAGCCGGTGGCGAGGGCAATCGGATTCGGGGCCGCGTTCTCGCGCGTTCCAGAGAGATAGCGCCGCGCGAACGGGAACGCGGTTCCGTAGCAGCAGACGGCAAGCAGTAGCGCCCCAATACCGATCAGGCTGCTGCTCTCCTCGGACTGCACCAGATTCCAGACTCCGACGACGATCACCATGCCGACGAACCCGATCAAGAGTCCGACGATTCGCTGTTTGGTCGGCTTCTCTTCGCGGAACGCGATCATGATGGCAACGAGGGTCATCAGCGGAGTGGTGCCGTTGATGATTCCGGCCAGTGCACTGGTGACGTACTGCTGCGCGAAGCTGAAGAGCATCCACGGAATCGACGCCCACAGCATCGACGCAACGAACACGTACTTCCATGACCATCGCGGAAGGATCGGTGTTCGGGTGACCAGGCTGATGATGATCAGTGCTATCGCTCCGAAGGCGATGCGTGTGAACGCGACACCGGCCGGGGTGAACGACTCGAGGCCGACTTCAATGAAAAGGAACGAGCAGCCCCATATGAGGGCGAGTATCAGATAGAACGGCAACCAGCGCTTACTCGCGGTCACGCGATCGGAATCGTTGGTTGCAGTGATCCTTCACGCGCAAGGAGGTCTTCCTTGACTTCGAGGCCCCAGCCGAACCCGCCGAGGCTGCCATCGGTGCGGATAACTCGGTGGCATGGAATGGACAGGGGTACCCGGTTGGCGCCGCAGGCGCTTCCCACCGCGCGGATGGCATCCGGCTTTCCGACCTCCCGCGCGATATCGGCGTAGGTGCGGACTTCTCCGTAGGGGATCTCACGCAGCGCAGCCCACACGCGCGCTTGGAATGCGGTGCCGGTGACGTCGATCGGTAACTCCGGCGCTGTCTTCCCTCCGGCTATGAGGCGCAGGGCGTGCATAACGTCGCGCATCGCGTCGTCGTCCCGCGCGCAAATCGCGTGCGGAAACTCGTCGCGGATGCGTCGCTCATCGTCTGCTGCGGGAGTGTTGTGCAGGAGCAGGCATATACCGCGGGGACCGGCGACGCAGGTCAACTTCCCTACCGTCGATTCGCTCGTCGACCACACGAGCAAGTGCTGGGGGGCACCGGCGGCAAAGTCTGACGGTGTCATACCCAAGCGTGCGGAGGCTTGCTCGTAGAAGGCGCGCACAGATCCATAGCCGGCGTTGTAGATCGCGTCCGTGATCGACGGTGATGTGCGCAGGGTGTGGCGGGTGTTCATCGCGCGCACACTGGCGCCGTATTCGCGGGGGGAGACTCCAAGGGTGTCGTCGAAGTCTCGTTGGAGTTGGCGCCCGCTGCAGCCGGCGTGATCGGCGAGCTCGGCAAGAGGCAGGGGTCCGCCGGCAGTGTGCATGGCGCGGCATGCGAGGACAACGCTGTTGGAGGACACGGGGTAACGCTAGGGCGTTGCTTCGACGGTCTCACTCCGATTCGCGCCATGCAGCGACTCGAAGGTGACCTGTCGCGTTCGTGCCAGCCGCAGGCTGAGTGGTCGATGGTCGGAAGAACGCCAGGTGGTCAGACCGTCGACGACGAGGCATACCGCCAGCCACCACACGCCAACAACAGCCGCGGGGAGCCACACGATCAACCACCTCACCACGAGCGCGGTCAGAGTTGCTGGCATGGATGCTGTGTTGGCATGCACGACGGCGAGGTGGACCCCGGCAATTCCTGGTCCGGCCCGATCACGACGCAGTCGGGGGATGAAGACGAACATCACCAGTGACACAGTGGCGGGCAGCACTATCGGCCAGCCCGGCTGTTCCAGCAGATCAAACCCCAGCAAACCCAGCGTGATGATGACGACAACGTCGAAGAGCAGGTACGTGTAGATGTCGAGGAAAAATCCGACGGTTTGTCGAGTTGGCCCCGGAGGATCGACATCTGACCGCTTGACCGGCGTCGGGTCGGGCAGAAACCGGATGGCCGCCCGACCGATCAGCCAGCCGAGCAAAGCTCCCGTGGTGTTGGTCAGCAGATCGTCGACGTCGGCGAGCCGATAGGGGCAGGGCGCCAAGCCCCACAAACCCGTTCCCTGGGTCAACTCGATCGCCAAGGAAATCACTAATCCGATGAGGGCAGTTGCGCCGAGTGAACGACGACCCCGGTAGGCGAGAAAGAACCCCAAGGGAACGAAAAAGGCGACGTTCATGATTACTTGCAGGCGTACGTCGGAGATGAGGGTGGCGAGCCACCCGTTGCTCTCAGCGAACTCAACGATGTCTGCCAGCGATTGGAACGGGACGAGTTGCCAATGATTCACATCAGCGTGCGCATCGCAGTAGTCGCCGGTGAAATCGGGGAGGGGAAACAGCGTGAAGGCCACCAGGGCACAGCCGTAGAGGACCATCGCTGCGGAGACGACAGCCGGCCATCCCCGGAACCAGCCAAACCGGGAAACTTGGTGCGAAATGAACGGAACGACGAAGACGAACGTCAAAGCCATGAAGAACAGGACGGCGTAGGCGGTCTCTGTCACCCACGTGCTCACGCATGGCACCCAACCACACCGAGGGAGGCCCGGGTTGCCGAACTTATACCCCCCGGGGTACCCTAGTGACCGAGAGACAAACGCGGCTCGTTCCCACGAAGGAGAACATCATGTGCAGTCCCGCCCCCTGCAACCAGTGCGGCAAGGTCACCTGGACCGGTTGCGGCGAGCACATTCAGGAGGCGCTGGCGCACGTGCCCGAGGCACAGCGCTGCACGTGCCGCTAGCCCCCGCCCCCACGCCTCTACGTACCCCGGGTCGCGCTGCCCGGCCTCGCACTCGCTCGCATGCGGTCGCGTTCATCGCCGCCGTTGTGGCTCTATGGCTCGCCGCAATCCCTATCGCCACGTCAGCAAGCGCCA
>WLWL01000183.1 GCA_012103605.1 Candidatus Nanopelagicales bacterium | reverse complement strand
TCGGTGTGTGAGTCCACGCACTGCCAGGTGCGGATCGATTCCACCGCTCGATGCTAGGCGAATAGTCGCTGCGGCCCGAGGCGCGCCTCTGCATCGCTGATCTGCTCTGCGTAGACCAGTCGGGTCATCAGATCGGCTGTTCCAGCGGCCATGGCGGTGCCGATCATGCCGTGCCCGGTAGCGACGAACACCGGTTGCGCCCCGCGCTGGGGGAGGCGTCCGATGTAGGGGGCGCCGTCGATCGATGCGGGCCGGACGCCGGTCCAAGGCTGCACGGATTCTGGCGCGGTCGGAAGGTCGAGGGCGATTCGGGCACGGTCGATCAGTGCGGGAATTCGGTGTTGGACGATGTCGCGATCATCGGGTGAGGTGATTTCGTAGCGGGCGCTCAGGCGTAGCCCGTCCGACAGTGGATTCACGGCGGTGCGTTGATCCATGAGCAGCATCGGCCGCGTGGGCGCGGTGTCGGTGCGCGGCAGCGTCACGGAGTAACCCTTCGCTGCCCGAATCGGCAAGTCCACGTCGAGTGATCGGGCCACCGCGGGGGACCACGCTCCGGCCGCGAGGATGACGGCATCGGCGTCGAGGGTGAGGTCGCCGTCGGCTGTCCTCACGGTGGGGGATGATCGAACGTCTATCACCACGCCGGTCACCCAACGGGCACCGGCGTCTTCGCCGCGTTGACGCATGCGCATCCACAAGTGGGCAGGGTCGAGCCCGAGATCGTCGGTGAGTTCGATGGCGGCGTTGACGTTGTCGGTCAGTCCTGGTTCGGCTCGCAATTCGGCCTCGTCGATGTCTCGGACACTCACGCCGTGGGTTCGCATATGTCCGGCTTCGCGTTCGGCACGTTCGCTGGCTCCGGCTCCGGTGAACACTTGCCAGAGTCCGCGGGTATTGATGTCCAATGCGCCGTCGCTGAGCAAGAGTTCTGCGCTTCGTTTCAGGACTGCTTCGAGTCCGGGGTGGAAGGTGGCGACGTTGGCTTCGGTACAGCGGCGCGCGAAGCCGATCAGCCAGTCGAGAGTTCCTTGACCGGGTCGATTCGACAGAGCGAACGCGCCATCTTGGGTGAGCAAGGAGCGAAGACCACTTTTCACCATCCCGGGTGCGGCAAAGGGAATCGAGTGGCTGACGACGATGTGTCCGGCGTTGCCGATGGACGTACCGAAGCGAGGCTTGTCTGCGTCGACGACGGTCACGGTGGCTCCGCGCTCGGCCAAGAACGCAGCACAACTGGTCCCGATGATTCCGCCACCGATGACGACGATGTTCATGTCTCAGACGGTGGTCAGCTCGGGCGCCCAGTCGCCCGCTGCGTCGACTAGTGCGTGGAGTTCGTTGCGGGTGACGTCGTCGATTGCCCCTACCGGTTCGCGGGGCTTGCCGACATCGAGTCCGCGAAGTGCCATGCCGGCCTTTACTTTCGCGTTGTACTGGCCCGCCTCGATGAAGGTCAACACCGGCGCGATCGAGTTGTAGGCGTCGGTGCGTGAGCTCGGATCGAGGATGGCGACGTGGGCGACGGGAAGAAGGTTGGCGATGCCGCCGATCCAGCATTGGGTTCCGGCGTCGAGGAACTCCACGATTGCTGCGTCGGCACCACACACGACATCGATAGCCCCTGCATATCGACGTGTGATCTCACCCGGTCGCGTGAGATCTCCTGATGCTTCCTTGATGCCCACGATCAGGGGATTCGAGGCCAGCTGGTCGAGGGTGTCGAAACTGAAGGGCACGCCGGTGCGTTGGGGGTAGTCGTACAGAACCGTCGGCAGTCCGGCGGCCGCGACGACGGTGGACACATGATCAGCGAGCTCCATTGGAGTCGGCAGGCTGTAGGCGGGGGCGGCCAGCATGAGTCCGTCGAGCCGAAGGTGAGAGGCGATCGACGCGTGTTCGAGTGCTTGGCCGGTAGACATGCCACCGACGGCGCCGAGGACCGGAACTGATCCGGCGACAACGTCGTGGATGCGGGAGGTCACCGCGCGGCGCTCGTCGACTGAGAGGGAGTACCCCTCGCCGGTGGTTCCGCAGGCGACGATTCCGTGCACTCCGGCCGCGAGCATCGACTCGACGATGGTGTCGACGCGATCGAGGTCCACGTTGTCGGACTCGTCGAACGGCGTGACGAGGGGAACGAAAACCCCGGTGAGATCCACAGGCGATGTCTACCACCTGGCGCGAGGGACGGATCAGGCTTCAGATGCGATGACGCTGGCGATGGTGTCCTCAAGGGTCCCGAGCACGATGGGTCCGACGATCTGAACCGCGACGCGACCGTCGCGGTCGAGAATCACCGTCACTGGTAGGGAGCGAGGTGGAATGTCGGGGATCTGCGCGAGGAGGGTTCCGTCTTTGTCCACGATGCTGCGGTAAGGAGTGTCCACAGTGAACGCGCGAGCATCGTCTTCGTTGTCTTCGACGTTGATGCCGACGAAGGTCACGCCCTGACCTTCGAAGGTTCGCGCGGCTTCGGCGAATTCGGGCATCTCCGCGCGACACGGAGAGCACCAGGAAGCCCAGCCGTTCACCACCGTGATGTCTCCACGAGAGTCAGCGAGCGCGAGGGGTTTCCCATCCAGATCTGTCCCGGAGATTTCCAGGGGCGCGCCGCGGTTGGCTTCGTCCACGACCGTCAATCCGATCCCCGGATCCGTGGTCACAGAAGCCGTCGGTGGTGGAGCGAGTGCTTCCTCATCGGCGGAGAGCATCGAGCACCCGGTGCCAAGGAACATCGCTCCCACCACGAGGACCGCGGCGGTAAGGACTACCGGGCGTCGCATGCGTGCAGTCTCTCCCGGAGCGTCGATGCAGGCCTCGACCGGGTTCGCCAGCGGTCGAGCGTGCGGCTACGAGCCGGTGGGTCGGTGCGGCTGAATCGCGTCGGCGG
>WLWL01000182.1 GCA_012103605.1 Candidatus Nanopelagicales bacterium | reverse complement strand
GCTCGCCGGATTCGCGGAGCGTTATCGAGTGGTCGAGGAGCTCGGCAGTGGCGAGTGATTCGTTTCGGCGCTGTTCGAATCGACGGAGGTTCACGGTTCCAGTGACGATCACCTGGCCGGCGTCGATAGCGGTCACCTTCGTCATGGGCACGAAGATGCGGCGCCGGGGCGGAACCTCCACCACCAGTCCGGTCAGACGCGGTGGGTTGTCACCAATGCGGAGAACGACGACGGCATCACGCACCTTTCCGACCTGATCGCCTCGTGAGTCGAACACGCCCAGGCCCGCCAAGCGGGCGAGGAAAACGCGTTTGATGTTCGTCGTCATGGACGTCAGGCTACCGTCGTCGTGGAGTGTTCCTGATGAGTGAATGTGCGGAATGTCTCGGGAAGGAGCAGGTGTGATGTCAGACGGTTCTGCACCACCGTCCGGCCTGTCTCGGCCGCCGGCTCCGGATGTGGTGCGGCTCGGTGTGGCCGTGCTCTTCATTTCGCTCAGCGGGCCCATGATCGTGGTGACGGCAGCGCCCGTCCTTGCCATTGCGTTTTGGCGATGCCTCATCGGGAGTGGCCTCACGGGGGTGTGGGTGATCGCGCGTCGATGGAGTTCGCTCGGCGCCCTGACCAGGCGAGAGCTCCGGCTGACGGTGATCGCGGGTGTCTTTTTGGGATTGCACTTCGCAACGTGGATTCCTTCGTTGACGTTGACCACGATCGCGGCGTCAACAGCCCTGGTGGCTACGCAGCCGATCTGGGCTGCATTGATCGCACGGGCAACGGGTGTACGCATTACTTCTCGGGTGTGGATCGGAATCGCGATCGCCTTCTCGGGGGTCATCGTCCTGACGGGAGTCGATCTGTTTGTCGATCCCGCGCACCTGTGGGGTGATGCTCTCGCCCTGGTGGGGGCCGTGTTTTCCGCCGCGTACGTGTCCGTCGCGGAGCGTGTGCGCAAGACAGTGGATACATCCACGATGACGTTCGTTCTCTACGCCGTCTCGGCGGTGACGATTCTCCCCCTCGTCTTCATCTTCGGTCAGCAACTCGTGGGATTCGATGCCCAGGCGTGGGCTTTGATCCTTGCGGTGACGCTGGGTGCGCAACTACTCGGTCATTCGATGATGACCCGGGTGCTTTCGAGTACGTCGGCGACGGTCGTGTCGCTGGCGATCTTGTTCGAGATGCCGGGGGCCACATTGGTTGCCGCCATCTGGCTGGGGCAGGTGCCTCCGTTGGCGTTGCTCCCGGCCGCCGCCTTGATCCTTGCGGGCCTGGTGATCGTGATCAAAGCCGCGGACCGCGGCCCGGCTGCAGCCACGGTTACCGAGACCTCTCCCATGTGAGTATCGAGCTCAACGGCAGCAAAATGAGCGCTGCCACGACGGTAACGCTGATACCCCACCCCAGCGAAAAGTTCTCCGCGATCACGCCGACGATGAGCGGCGCGGTGACGAAGCCGGCACGTGACAACCAGCTGATCGTGGCGACGCCCGTGGCTGGCCGGATGCCAGGAACATGAGCGGCGGCTCGCATGGCAGCGGGAAACAGCGTCGCGACGCCGAACCCAGTAACGGCGCAGCCGATCATGAACAGCCATGGTGATTGCGCGAGAAGCGACAACCCGAGAACGACAGCGGTGCCGGACATGGCGATGCGCGTCCAGCGGCGCTCGCCGAGGGCGTCGATGATCCGATCCCCGGTGAAGCGGCCTATGGTCATCGCAACAGTGAAGGCGACGAACCCCCAGCCGACGGTCACGCTGGGTGCTCCGATATCGGTCAGATAGATCGAACTCCACCGTCCGGGAATGTCCTCGATCATGACCGCGAGAATGATGAAGAGTCCGAGACCCCAGATGATCGGCTGATGGAGCACGCGGGTCGCGGCTGACAGCTCGTTGGCAGTCGCCGGGCCGGCGGCAAGGAGAGAACCCGGGTCCGATTGGGCGACGGCGACAGTGCGATCGTCGGTGGTCTCTAGGTACGAATCGGGGTCCTTGCCTGGAAGAAGCCAGGGCCGCGCCACCAGCACAAGCACGCTGCACAAAACTGCAACCGCGGTCAGCATCCACGCGATCGGCATTGAGATGGCTGCGGTCGCGACCCCGATGAGGCCTCCGGCGACGGCCCCCAGAGACCAGTAGCCGTGGAAGGTGTTCAAGATCGAGCGGTGGACACCCGTTGCCCTCTTCTCGTGCTGCACCCGCATGGCATGCGAGTTCATGGCGGCGTCCATGACGGCGTCGAGGCCACCGACAAGCAGAAGCACAAACCCCAGAGTCCAAGCGCCGGGCGCCAGACCGATGAAGGGAAGGATCGGAGCGACGATAAACAGCGCCGCCATCGCAACGCGCTGACTGCCCCAGCGGTGAATGAGGGGACCGGCCCAGATACCTGCGGCGACCCCACCGGCGGCCCCGGCTGCCAAGGCGGCGCCGACCGCGACATTGGTCAAGGAAATGTCAGCCTGTAGCTCGGCTAGTCGCGGAAGCCACGCGGAGAGCGTTAGCGCGTTAGTGAAGAAGAGCACGGAAACAGCAATACGGGCTTTACGCACAGCGCTGTCGGTCCCGCGTGGTTGGCTCACGCGGCTGAATCTAGGGCACGGAAACGCAGGCACGGAACCACAGGCGCGGATCGTTGCGCCCGTGTCCGAGTCCGA
This sequence comes from Candidatus Nanopelagicales bacterium, assembly GCA_012103605.1. Taxonomy (GTDB): domain Bacteria; phylum Actinomycetota; class Actinomycetes; order S36-B12; family S36-B12; genus S36-B12. Next base: position 235 of record WLWL01000182.1, on the reverse strand, counting down.
CCCAGTTAGGCTTGAGTGGCGTTCCGTGCGTGGGGTAATTCAAGAAGCCGTCGACGACGAGGGGTGAATCCGGTGACCGATGTCGGCAGAAGTATCAGACCTCGGCGATCAAACCTCGCGGTGCCGGGCTCGAGCCCGAAGATGCTGGACAAGGCAAAGGGTCTGCCGGCAGACCAGGTGTTCATGGACATCGAGGACGCGGTGGCTCCACTTGCGAAGCCCGATGCCCGGAAGA
>WLWL01000181.1 GCA_012103605.1 Candidatus Nanopelagicales bacterium | reverse complement strand
GAGCCGCCATCCCGTTCAAGTCATGCGTCGTCAAGACGATCGCCACACCGTCCTCGTGCAGGTCTGCGAGCAGATGAAGAACGTCATGCCGGGTAGACACATCCACACCACTGGTGGGCTCGTCGAGTAAGAGCAGTTGTGGTTGGCGATAGAGGGCGCGCGCGAGGAACATGCGCTGCTGCTGTCCACCCGACAGCTGTCGAATCTGCCGGTCGGCCAACTGCGCGATGTTCAACCGCTCGAGCACCTCCATGGCGCTTGCTTTCTCTCGAGCGTTGCCCCACGGCAGGACGAATCGTCGCCCGTTGGCCGGCTGTCCGGCCATCAGGACGCATTCAAGAACGGTGATCGGGAAATCCCAGTTGACCGTCTCGAGTTGAGGAACGTACGCCGTCCGAAGATCCTCGATCTGATCGATCGAGCCGGACATGGGCCGGATGATGCCGAGCAGCAGCCGCAGAAGGGTGGTCTTTCCCGATCCAGACGGTCCGACGATCCCGGTGAATTGATCTTCATGGACGTGAATGTTCACGTCATGCAGGACTGCCTGGTGGTTGTAGCCAGCATCGACTCCGATCAGCCTGATGAGCTCTGGGCCGACACCGGTACCGGTCACTGCGGATAGTCCGCGTTATCCGGCACCGGGCTCGTGATGTCAACGGCCCGAACGTTCGGGGCGTCACCGCCGAGGCCCTCGATCATGGTGGCGAAGTTGTATTGCATCAATCCGAGCCAGGAATGGTTCTCCTCGCCCGGAGCACCTGGCAGGTCGTCGTCGCGCAAGGACTGCTCGTAGCGCACGCCGGTTTCGTTGCCGACTTCTTCGAGCACGTTCGAGGGGAACACTTCGGATCCGAAGATCGTCGGAACTCCTTCGGCGCGGATCTGCTCGATCAAGGTGACGACTTCGGACGGGGTCGGGTCGGCGAAGTCGCTGGGCTGGACAGCACCCACCACCTGCCAACCGAAGTTCTCCGCGAAGTAGGCGTATGCGTCGTGGTAGGTCACGAGCTTCAGGCCCCCGGCGGGAACCGTTTGCTGGTCCAGTCGAACGGCCTCCGCAAGCTCCTCAGCTTGCGCAGCGAAGGCCTCGAAGTTCTCCTGCATCTGGTCTGCGCACTCGGGGTCGCGCTCACTGAGGACCTCACGAACGATGTCTGCGTACACGATGGCGTACGTCGGGTCGGTCCACAGATGAGGGTTCGGCTTGCCATCCTCCTCGGGGAAGGAGAAGTCGAAGATGTAGTCCTCCTCGGGGAGGGCAACCGTTCCCAACTCCACCAACTCGGCGCCATCGGCCATATTGGCCTCCGCCATGGCCAATGTGGGATCTTCCAACTTCAAGCCATTGATGAACACGACATCCGCGTCGCTCAAGAGAGCTGCCACGGACGGCGCGGGTTCGAAGGTGTGCGAGTTGGTCCCCTCCGGCACGATGCCCCGCACTTCGACGCAGTCGCCGCCCACTCGGGACACGATCGAGGTGATCGGGGAAACGGTGGTGGCGACGAGAATCGCGTCGCCACCAGACTCCGGAGAGGAGTCGTCGGACCCTCCACACCCGGACAGCACGAGGGCGGCGGCGGAAACGCTGGCGAGGACAACGGGAAAACCACGCATGCCCGAACTTTACGGCGAATCAACAGTTATTGCAAAAGACTTGCATTTAGCCACCGCAGGTCAGCACTGCTCACGAGGGGCGTGCAAGCCTCAGGCCTGCTGAGTCAGCCGGCGTCGGTCGACGCGTTGTGCCCGACGCCTTCGACGATGCCCGCGGCGGCATCGAGGGCCTCCCGTATCGAAGAAAAGTTCTCCGACTCCAACGATCTGATGGCCTCGGCTACCTTCACGCAGACGGCCATCTGGCCCTCTCGCTCTGCCTCAACCAGGTCCATGTACGAGATATTCACGTCCGTCCTCCTCCTTGCTCAGCAGCCTGGCAGAGCCATCGACCCGCGCCAAGGATGCCGGGGAAACCGGGGTGCCAGTACCCCGGATCAGCAAGCCGATGTTTGGACAACCAACTCCCCTTGCCCGGCATCGGTCCGATACAGCCCGTGGGAGACAAGACCTGGGGAAACCCTCAGGAGGAAAGATGCTCAACACGCGCATGATCGCGCGATCCATCGTCGCCACCACGGCGGCCGCCGCGCTCGCGTTCACCACCGTGGGAGTCGCTCAAGCTGACGACCACTCCATCACCAAGCTACCTGCCAAGGCATCTCTGCAAGCCGGAGAGTCCGTCAGCGTGGACCTAGTCACCGACGAGGGCTTCGCCTGTGACAGCTGGACGACCAAGGTCGTCGGCAAGAAGCGGATGCGCACGAACGTCACGGTCTCGGGCCCAGAGAGCCTGGAGGGCTGCGACGTCGGCCAAACCATCACGTTCCAGGTGAGCCTCGATGAGGAATTCACCAAGAAGGGCCGCGCAGTCGTCAAGTTCATCGTCTTGTCCGCTGACGGATCCGACAAGAAGGTCAAGAGCCTGAACGTCAAGCTCAACCGTGAGAAAGCCGCTTCCAACGGCAAGGGCAAGAAAGATCGCCCGGCCAAGGAAAAGAAGAAGTCCGAGAGCGGCATGGCTGACGACTCCGAGAGTAAAGGCGAATCTTCATCAGATGACGATGACGAGTCAGACGACTCTGACGCCTCAGACGACTCCTCGTCCGATGATGCTGACGACTCTGACAGCACCGAAACTTCGGACGCCTCCTAGTCACATCTCAACGACGGTTCACGTCACGACACCTTGGACGTCGCGACGTGAACCGTCGCTTTGCGTGTGCCCTAGGCTCTGATTCCCACGCGGAAGTGGTGGAACGGCAGACACGCTGGTTTTAGGTACCAGTGCCCTCGGGCGTGCGGGTTCAACTCCCGCCTTCCGCACGAGGTACGCGTCCCCTAGGCCGACTTCG
>WLWL01000180.1 GCA_012103605.1 Candidatus Nanopelagicales bacterium | reverse complement strand
TTGTGGTGTCTCCCGAACCACCCTTGTGCCTATTCGATCGATCGGTGAGTTTCCTTCGCGTGATGCCAGGAAGGAATAGTCCCCGTCGTCCCCGATGCAGGTCAGGTTGATGCCGGCGACCACGTGCTTCTGCAGTTCGCGAAGATTCATTGACGAATAGAGCAAGGCACCGATCGACTCGGGAATGAAGACCAGTCGATACGTGAATCGCCGGTCCTGCTCGTGCAACCATTTCGCTACGGCGGTGAGTACCACCGGCCCGGACAGTTCGTTGTTCGCCAGAGATGGGTGGCAGATGTAGGTCGAGAGAAGTACTTCCGCCGAGGATGTGCCGGGAATGACCAACTGGCCGTAGGTGAGGCTTCCCTGATCGAATCGAGAGTCAATATCAACGTGGTAATCACCGTCGACCAAGGTGCGGCGTTGATCATCTGACAGACAGAACCCCCACGTTCGGTGGTAGTACGCGGTCACGTAGGGGATTGAGTCCGGTAACTCTGGATCACTATGAAGATGCTCCTCAAGAGTAGCGAGACTCATGACACCTTCAATCGGTTCCGAGTAGCCCACGAGGTGCAGATTGCTGTCGTTGAAATCGACAACCACTTTCCCGTCCGGCCCGGTGATTCGCGCCGCGCGTGCGTTCCATTCATCGGGCACGACCCAGTCGAAGGCAGCTGTCCCGCTAGGTACCTCATGGATTATGAGACCAGGCAACTCCCGCTCCAAGACCCTCAAGGTCTGACGGACGCCGTCACCGGTCAAGCTTCGAGGAAAAGGAAACAACTCACGAGCTAGGGAGTGCATCCATTCGCCCTCGGATCCCCTCACCAGCACACGATATCCAGGGAGCACGAATCTGTGTTGGACGAGACGGCTCAGCGTCCGATTCGACGAACCGCCCGGTGTAACGGCCTGCCGGGTGCCCAGAGCGAGCGATAGAGAGCCGTCTTGCCACCAAACCAGGCAGTGTCGACACGTTCGCGGGCTGCTGCCCAACCGGATGGGCGCAAACTCAGTCGCCGTGCGCGATGGAATTCTCGAAGCGCGGTCAACCAGTTCTCGGATGACGCGCCACCGGGGGAGAAGCGGGCCAACGTGAAGGGCAAGTGCGTAGGTGGATACAAGCGGTCGATGCGAAGAAACAGGTCGTAGTCGCCACCGATGACGTAGGACGTATCGAACCCGCCGAGGCTGCGAATGACCGACCCACGCACGACCGTTCCTTGGTGGCAAGGAAAATACCCACGGGCGAAGAACCGCGAACGCTCTTCGGCATGATCCCAGGGCGCAGGCGCAAGAACCCTTCCCTGATCGTCCACCATCTCAACGTCCGCGTATGCCCAGGGCGGAGAGTTGTTCGCAGTGAGGGCGTGCCGCAGCGTGGTGAGGGATTCGGAAGACATGAGGGTGTCGCCGGCGTTGAGGAAATAGACGTAGTGGCCTGCCGATTCCGTCACACCTCGATTCATTGCAGCAAAGATTCCCCGTGGTTCCTGGTGAATGTACGTCACAGGAATTCCGGCACGCTGACGGATGAACAAAGGAACTTCTTCGCTATCAGTCGAGCTATCCACGATTAACCATTCGACAGCCGCAAGATCTTGGCTCGCCAGCGACTCGCAGGTGCGCGCTAGTGCAGTCAACGCATCCTTGACCGGTGTGATGATCGATAGCCATGGCGCTACTTGCTGACCATCTCCGACTTCCATGTTCCCGCGGTTCACAGGGCGAGTATGGCGATTGGGTTCACGCTCGGATGTCATGAGTGCAAGGAGCGCTGGATGATGGGACTCGGAAAGACCAAGGTGGCGTACCCCTTCGGCAAGTCTCCCGTTGCATACATGTCCATGAGGAGGGAGTTAAGGCGCCAATCCACCGGAATCACAGGCACGAGTTTTTCAGCCCGCCAGCGTTGATGCAGATTGAGCAGAAAGTCCTGCCGATACATCGTTGCGCAGACGGTATTGGTCACCGGTCGCAGCAGACGAAACTCGTGCCCGCCGTTCGACCACCGGCGCTCCTCCCCGCTAACGAGACCGTCGATCCCTAGTTGCTTGGGGGAGAACGACGTTGACACATGCGACATGTAGGGCGCCTCGGTCCGCATCATCAGGTCATTGAGGTCTCCAGCCAAGGCCTGGGTGTCTGGACAGTGTGCGTCATCTTCGATGATGAGGGTGAAGTCTGCTCTCGTAGCAAGGGAAGCCGTCATGATCTCGAGATGGGCGAGCTCTATGTTGAGCAATCGCCGCGCCGCCCGCGAACTTTGTGGCTCCACGGCTCGTCGTACTTGAGCCACCCATTGCTGAAGACGCAGGCTCTTGCTGTCGTGGGATATGTATGACGCCCAATCGCGCTGGACCTGGAGCAAATAGCGGCGAGAGTTGGCGAGTTCTTGGGCGGTGAGTTCTTCCATGGAGTCCGCAAGGTCGCGGTCCTCGCAGTAAGTCGAGATTTCCATTCCGAGCGCGGAGAGTTCGTCGGCCAGTTGCCCCATCAGGCCGTGCGAACCACGGCTCTCGGGAAACTGCGAACGGGGGTGAGTCACCAAGCCAATAAACAGACCACTCACGTCCACTCCAATACCTTGGCGGCCGGTCAGGTTAGGTTATCGGGCATGTCGGCGACACCGGGGCTGCGCGCTCAGGAGCCTGACAATCCGCACGGTGGATTGAGCGTGACGGAATTTTCGAGTCCGGGAATTTGGACGGCGGTCCGACAAGCCATCCATCTCCTCCCGAAAAACAAACGGCGCCTACTCTTCGTCGGCGCTGCTGTTCAGGTATCGCTCGGGCTGTTGGATCTGATCGGTATTGCCCTGATTGGACTGGTGGCCGCCATCGTCGTCTCCGGACTGGGCGTCGCCTCCCTGCCTTCATCCATCCAGAACCTGCTGGACACAGTAGGCGTGGGAGATCTTTCAGTGTCCCAAT
>WLWL01000179.1 GCA_012103605.1 Candidatus Nanopelagicales bacterium | reverse complement strand
CGAAGAACGCGGGCACGGATCCATCCAGTTCGAGATCATCCGGGCCCATGACCGCTCGGTAGGTGCCATCAGCGAACAACACCAGCACGGTCGGAGTGCCGAGGGTGCAGGCCGCTACTTCCTCCGGCGAGCGCTCGTTCAGGTGCACCAGGCGAACTGGGTGGGGGAAGGTGCGACACGCGTCATCCCAGGCGACTTTCCGTCGCACCGTCGAATGCGTGATGTCACACAGGGCGCAGTGAGCGGTGCCGCGCGCCTTGCCCAGGATGTACCGCAGCTCGCCCATGACTCCCCCATCGGCGTGATACACCCCCACGATCTCGCGAATAGCCGCCGGCGTTGCTGACCCGTCATTGCCCATGCCCGCAGTTTCACGGCAGTTCGCCTCACCCGCCACCGGTGACAAACGCCCGCCGGTGCCCCACACAAATCGCCAAGCCCGCGACAGTCACCTGCATTTTCGACGCAATGTCCACGGTTCGGGAGACGACAGGTTCTCCTTGCTAGGAATCAATTCGGAGATCACATATGACATTCGGGCAATCGATATCGACCTGCTTCTCAAACTTCGCGAACTTCCAGGGACGCGCCCGGCGCTCAAAGTTCTGGTGGTTCTTCCTCTTCAGCTCGGTCATCCTGTTCGTCGTTCAAGTCTTGCTCGCTTTCGCGCCCGATGGCTTTCCGGACAGCACCGCATTCGCCGTCACTGCCTCCAAGATCATCGGGATAGTTCTGCTCATCCCCTTCTACGCAGTTGATGCCCGGCGCCTGCACGACACAGGCAAAAGCGGCTGGCTCCAGCTCCTCGTGCTGATTCCCTGCGCGGGCGCGATCATCCTGTACGTCCTCTGGGCGCAGGCAGGATCGGAAGTGGACAACCAGTACGGGGCTCCTCCGGCCTAAAATAAAACACTGATCCGCAGTGGGTTCCTCTCGTGGGGACCGTGACGTTACTCACCACACCTGCTGTGGGTTCTGCGTGCCGAGCCAACCGCGCGGGGCTACCTAAACTTGGAGCATGAATGCGGCTCAGCAGGCGCTGTTGCTTTCGATGGGCGCGCATCTCGGCTTTCAGGCCGTCGTCACTGTCGTGGTGTACCCGACACTTCTTGAGGTCTCGCCGGCTGACTGGCAACGCCGCCACACCGCCCATTCCAAGCGAATCGCGTTCGTCGTTGTCCCCATGTACGTCGCTGTCATTTCGGCTCTCACCTGGTCTCTCTCGTCAATGGGTTGGTCGCCGGCCCTTGTCTTGGCAATCTGCGCGATCTTGTTGGTCCTGTTAACAACCGGACTCGTCGCAGCACCTCTGCACAAGACATTGGCCAGAGACGGCCCGACTGACCAACTCAAGCGACGCCTCCGGCGAGCGGATGCCATCCGCTTCAGCGGCGCCGCACTCGCGTGCGTCGCAGCCATCTTCGTCTAGTCCGCCGGGGTCGTAGGGCATGCCATGTCCATTCCTTTACGTTGATCGCATGGACGTCACCCCCTGGACTCCCGCTGGCGGGACCGTGACGATGTTCACCACCCCGTGGTGTGGGTTCTGCGTCAGACTCAAGCGGCAGCTCACCGACGCGGACATTTCCTTCACGGAGGTGGATATCGAGCAGACACCGGATGCCGCGGTTTTCGTTGAAAGCCAGAATGACGGCAATCAAACGGTACCGACCGTCGTCTTCCCCGACGGCTCCACCGCGACGAACCCGTCGCTGGCCGATGTGACATCCAGACTCGCGTGACTCGTGACTCGTGACTGGTGGCGCGGGTGTCGTCTAGGAGGCCTGCTGCGCGCCGGGCGCGACATCGTGCCGTCGAAGCCATCGATGGGCGCGTTACCGGCCGCGCTAACGGCTCGGCTTGATCAACGGCCGGCTCCAATCACCCGGTAGCGGCTCGCCGTACCAGCGCTCGATGAGTTTGCGGGCGATGCTGACCGCTGGAGGAAGGGACACCTCACCGGTCGCGCAGGCCTGTGCTAACTCGGCTCGCGAGAGCCACCGAGCCTCTGCGATCTCCTCCCCATCCACATCGATCGATGGATCGGAAGCGAACCCGTGATAGCCGAGCATCAGCGAAGCAGGGAAAGGCCACGGCTGGCTGCCGAGGTACTGCAGATCCTCCGGCCGGGTGCCGATGCGCACACCCGATTCCTCCTCCACCTCGCGTCGGACCGCCGCTTCGGCGGACTCTCCCGCCTCGACGAATCCCGCGAGCGTGGAAAACCACGTAGGCTCCCAGCGGACCTGGCGGCCGAGGAGCGCCCGATCATCGTCGTCGCGGACCAGGACGATGACGGCAGGATCGGTGCGCGGAAAATGCGACGAATCATCGACAGGGCAGTACCGCGACCAGCCTGCATCGCGCCATGTCACGCCGCCGCCGCACTGAGGACAGTGACGGTGGTTGCGCGACCAGTTATCCAGCGCCACCGATGCCACCATCAATCCGGCATCCATGGCATCCAGGCTGGAGCCCGACATGCGAAGGTCCGCCCACCGGTGAGAGTCGGCTAGCGCGGGAGCCTCGTCGTAGTGCGCGCAGAAGTACGCGACGCCGTCGGCGTCGATCCCCAGCAGCGATGTCAGGACATGCTCGGGAACCGAAGCATCGAGGGCGAGCCGATCCCCGTCGATGGCCGCGGTGCCCTGGTGCACGCGGACGAATCGACTCGATGGATCAACGCGGGCGCCATCAACCCATGCCTGGTCGGTGCGTCGCTCGGCAGCCCGGTCGATGGCGGAGCGGGCGAGCACGAGATCATCCAGCAGCCACCACCGCGGATCCGACATTCGCACGAGATCTCCCCACTAACGATGGAGGCGAGCCTAGGGTGTCGACGTGAGCGTGTTCATCCGCCAGTTGACGGGAATCCGCTTCGTTGCCGCGTTCTGGGTGTTCGCCTACCACTTGCAAGGGCCGTTCAACGTTCTCGGCCTGTTGTCGA
>WLWL01000178.1 GCA_012103605.1 Candidatus Nanopelagicales bacterium | reverse complement strand
GACACCGGTGTAGATCTCGATGGCCGGCGCGGTGGGTGCCGTCGCCAGTCGTGCATTGATATCGAGGAGGTCCAACTGCTTGGGGCCGAGACCCAGGATCGTGGCCGCCTTCTTCTTGTTGCCCGAGCACAGTGCAACGAGGGCGTCGAAGATGTGTGACCGGGGTGCCGCGAGTCCAGGAAAGGACAGCGTCGATGGTTTCAACCGTGACCCGGACTCCGGTCCGGTTTTGCCCTCGCTGGGCGGTAGGAGAACGAGCACCCGCCTATTGTCCTGCGTGCCTCACGGGGTGATGGTTTTGACGGCCACTGCCCGGTTCTTCTTATTGTTGAAGTTGCTGAGCAAGCCTCCGTCTCCGTTTCCGCACAAGCCAGCGTCGCCTCTGCAGGGACCCATCTCAACTCCGTAAAAGAACTTGCCCTGGCGACCGAGGTAGGCGACCAGTCCGAAGGTGCCGTCGGTGTTCAAGGTGGTGCACGCCTCATCGAGTGTTTGCCTCGGCCATGAGCCGTCCTCTTCCGGCCGGGTCTTGTATCGGGTGAGGCAGATGGTGTTCTCACCATCGGTCCACTGGGCCAGATTCTTCTGGGCCTGCTTGCTCAGCGAGCCGCGGAACGTTACGGGCTCTCCGGCTATTTCCTTTCGCGAATCCGTTCTCAGGCATGCGTAGTCGGCTGGGTCGGCCGTGCATGCGGATTTTCGAGGCTTGGGGGACTCGGCGGCCACGGCAGGGGTGGCAATCCCGATGACCGACACGGCGACCGCGCAGGCGATCGTCATTCTCGCTACAACCGACGTGGTTCCCATCACGTGCCTCCTGACATCTAGTCGAAGGTAACACCGACACAGGGTCGATCGTCGGAGCGGCGTACCCTGATCTCCGGACGAGTCGGCCGGGTGATCGCGGCGCGCAAGCGTCGAGGAAAGTCCGGACTCCACAGGGCACGGTGGTGGGTAACGCCCACCCGGGGTGACCCGCGGGACAGTGCCACAGAGAGCAGACCGCCTCGAGCGATCGAGGTAAGGGTGAAAGGGCGGTGTAAGAGACCACCAGCGCGGCAGGTGACTGCCGTGGCTCGGCAAACCCCACCGGGAGCAAGGTCAAGAAGGTCGGCTCGCCGGCCGTAGTGGATGGGCGGCCCGCTCACAATCCACTGGTAGACCGCATCAGGGTGCTGGCAACAGCACTCGCAGATGGATGATCACCGAATCGTCACCGCGAGGTGGCGAGGAACAGAATCCGGCTTACAGGCCGACTCGTCCCCCATGCGTCGAATCCCAGGGAGCCTTGATCACACGGGGGCAGGCGGGTACGGATGATCGGGGTCTCGGCCGGTGACGAATTTCGCCACGCCGTAGAGAGCAGCGGCAATCGGAACGGCGATCAGCGCGCCGACGATGCCCATAGTGACGCTGCCAATGGCGAGAACGACGATGATCGCTAGTGGATGCAAGTTCTCCGCCCTGCCCATGATCAGTGGCTGCAGGATGTGGCCATCGGCTGACCCGACGACCACGGTGAGAGCGATGACAAGCAGGGCGACGACTGGTCCTCGCTCGGCTAAAGCCACGATCGCGGCGAAGAATGTCGCGATCGGCGCACCGATCACAGGGATGAAGGCACCGAGGAATACGACGGCGGCCAGCGCCGGAGCAAGCGGAACTTGGAGAATCGTCAAGCCGACGAAGACCAGTGCCGCATCGGCTAGGGCGATCACGACAATTCCTTTGGTGTAGTTCGATATCGAATGCCAGAAGATCCGCCCCGATGTGTCGACCGTTGCCCTACTCGAACTCGGTAGCCAGCTGACCACCCAGCCCCAGATCTTGTCGGGCGACAGCAGGAAGAAGATCACGCCGAAGAAGAAGACCGAGCCCCCGATGATGACGGTACCGAGGCTTCCGAGTTCACCTGCAGCAGCACTCAAGGCGCCTTCCGCAGCGGTCTTGCCCCATGCTTCGGCTTGGGTCACCAAACCGTCGACACTCTCGTCCGTCAGCCCGAGCGGACCGTCCTTGAGCCACGAGCGGATTTCCGTTAATCCTGATTGCAGGCTTGCGACCAACTTCGAGCTTTCAGCGATGGTTGAGCGAACGACGATGAACAAGATCGACACGATGGCGGTGAGGATGATCACGATAGAGAGCACCATGGCGAGCACCCTGGGCATGAATCTGTCCAGCAGGTTCATCACGGGTGAGGCCAGAGCGGTCACCAGGAGGCTCAGGAAGAGGGCGAGGGCTACCGGGAAGACGAGGTTCAGGAAGAAGCCGACCACCACGAGCCCGGCGAGCAGGATGAGTGCCCGCCATGTGATGCCGGCAGCTCGCGTGAGCGTGGGGGGAATCTGCGACGACGCGCCGTCGTCGGCCATGGGCGCTCCCTGAGTGTGGATCGGAGAAAGCAAACGCTATCGGCCTGTGCAGGGGTGCGCCCAGGCCTTGGATGTTTTCTCCGATTGTGGGCTCGGGAACTTCCTCGAAGGCTATTCTGCACAAATGACGTCTCGAATTGCTCGAATCGTTGCCCCGGTGGCCGCCGTGAGTTTGCTCGTGGCGTCCGCCCCCGCCGCCGGCGCAGCCTCCTACGACCTGTCGAAGGGCTCTGCCACCGGCATGTCCGGCGTCAGTCCCTTCGCCATGGAAATTGATGGCAATACCGACCGGGTGTTTCACAGCGCCGGTGAGGCAGGCGGATGGTTGATGAGCGTGTGCACCGTGGGAGGTGCCTGCACCCAAACTCCTCTACCTCCTGATTTCGGCACGGACTTCACGCAGGTGACCTTGGCCGACGGCAGCCAGCGCGCCTACTTCGTTATTCCTGAAATGGATGGAAGCAAAGAGATCGCCACTGCGCCCGTGACCTACGTCAACGGCACGCCAACGCTCGGAGATATCACTCGCCTTGGATTCACCGCGACGGCCAACGAGCGTGCGTGGGGAGTCCCGGACTCGGTCATCACCCCGGACGGGCTCGTCCGGC
>WLWL01000177.1 GCA_012103605.1 Candidatus Nanopelagicales bacterium | reverse complement strand
GGCGCCGACATCTGCATCAACTACAACGACGTCGATTTTGTCGAGGCGATCAAGGACGCGACCGGCGGCCGAGGCGCGGACGTGATCCTCGACAACATGGGGGCGAAGTACCTCATGCGAAACATCGACGCGCTCAACCGCAACGGACGACAGGTCACCATCGGCATGCAGGGTGGCGTCGCAACAGAGCTGGACCTGTCTCAGATGATGGCGAAGAACGTCGGCCTGTTCGGGACGAGTTTGCGTCGTCGTCCGGACAGCGAGAAGGCGACCATTTGCCGGGAAGTCGAAAAGCACGTGTGGTCGTGGGTCGGGAACGGCGAGGTGCGACCCGTGGTGGATCGCGTGATGCCAATGCCCGAGGCCGGTGCTGCTCACACAGCGCTCGATAGCGGCGACGTTATCGGCAAGATCGTGCTGCAGACTCCTTAGAAGCTGCCACGCTCGCAAGCACGAGCGATCCCCTCGGCCTGCGACGGCATCGGGGTGCCCGTGAGATGCGCGAGTCGATCGCTTCGCAACGACAGGTCACGGTCAAGGCCATCCACCCGAACGTCGTCGATGAGTCCCGCGTCGAGATCAAACTCCGCGGCGACCAGCCGGCCGAAGTCGGCTTTCGCGACACCATCGCGCGCGACAACGTGAAAGACCCCGTGCTCTTCGGCTTCGACGATGCGTTCAATGGAGTCAATGACGTCCTCGACGAACAATGACGTCACGACGTAATTGACGTACCCGGAGACGCGACGACCCTCGGACAGCTCGCGGGTGAAGAACTCCAGGATCGACCGGTCACCGCTCGGGCTCCACCCGAAGAAGTTCGTTCGCGCGATCACGGCGGACGGATGCGCAGCGACGACGGCGGCTTCGCCGGCCGCTTTCGATCGACCGTACGCGGACGTCGGCGAGACTGGCTCGTCTTCGGCGTACCAGCCGCGGGCGCCGTCGAAGACCGCATCGGTCGAGACGTAGACGAAGCGTGAGCCGACCGCTGCGGCTGCGTCAGCCAGTGCCCCGCTGGCGTCGGCGTTCACTCGGTGCGCGAGATCGGGATCCTGCTCGCAGGCGTGGTGGTCGGCCAGTGCCGCGCAGTGCAGGACGACGTCCGGGCGCACCTCGTCGACCGCACCGGCAAGGGTTTCGACGGAGAGCAGATCACTCGTGACAGTTCGCTCGCACCACGGCGCAGAACCCGCGTCGCGCACCATGCCGACAACCTCTTCGCGAGACTGAAGCGCGCGCACAGCGTTCGCGCCGAGAAATCCGCTCGCCCCAGTGATCAGCCATCGCACCCCCTGATTGTGCCCTAGCGGAACTGCTCGGGCGGATGACGCGATGAGGCCAAGAGCGAGCACGGGGTCATGGATCACACCCGACCGGCGTGGGCAGCGTCGGTTACTACCTGTAGCCGATGTCGATCTGTGCTCGCCGGATAGGTTAGGCCGGTGATCGATTCGGCCATCCTGCGTTCTGATCCCGATCGGATTCGCGAGTCACAACGCCGTCGAGGCGAAGACGTCTCGATCGTCGATCGACTGATCGAGGCGGACAAACACTCGCGCGAAGCCCGTCAGCGCTTCGACGAACTACGCAACGAGCAGAAGGTCCTCAGCAAGCAGATCGGACCGCTGCAAGGACAGTTGAAGAAGGCCGACGACGACGCCAAGCCCGGCCTGCAGTCCGACCTCGACGAGCTCATGGCACGTGCGCAGGACCTTGCCGACCGCGTGAAGGCCGCCGAGATCGACGCGGACGAGGCCGCTGCCGCCGCTGACGCGTTGGGGCGCGAGGTGGCCAACCTGGTCGACCCGACCTCACCCGTAGGAGGCGAGGAGGACTTCGTCGTCCTCGAGCACGTCGGTACGCCGAGGGAGTTCTCCACCGAAGGGTTTGAGCCGAAAGATCACCTCGAATTGGGAGAGGCTCTCGGCGCGATCGACGTGGAGCGGGGGGCGAAGGTCTCCGGTTCGCGGTTCTTCTACCTCACCGGTCCAGGCGCCGAGCTCGAGTTCGCGCTTCTGGGTCTGGCGATGGAGCACGCGCGACGCAACGGCTTGATTCCGGTGATCACTCCAGCGTTGGTGCTTCCAAGCGCGATGGACGGTACCGGCTTTCTTGGTCAGGCCGCCGATCACGTGTATCGCATCGAGTCCGATGATCTCTACCTCGTGGGTACCAGCGAGGTTCCTCTGGCGGCGCTGCACTCGGACGAGATCCTCGAGGCCGACGATCTGCCCCGACGGTACGCCGGCTGGTCGAGTTGCTTTCGCCGCGAGGCCGGTTCGCACGGGAAGGACACCCGCGGGATCATCCGCGTGCACCAGTTCGACAAGGTCGAGATGTTCGTGTTCTGCGATCCTGCGGACGCCGAGGCCGAGCACGCGAACCTGCTGGCCTGGGAGAAGCAGTTCCTGGACGCACTGGAGCTGCCCTACCGCGTGATCGATGTTGCCACCGGCGACCTCGGAGCCAGCGCGGCGAAGAAGTTCGACATCGAGGCATGGATCCCAACCCAGGGGGCGTACCGCGAAGTCACGAGCACGTCGAACACCACCGAGTACCAGGCCCGCCGGTTGAAGATCCGCATGCGTAAAGACGGCCACACCGCGCCGCTAGCGACGCTGAACGGCACACTATGTGCGATGCCCCGCATCATCGTGGCGCTACTGGAGAACCACCAACAAGCCGACGGCAGCGTCTCAATTCCCACCGCCCTGCAGCCCTACCTCGGAGGCCGATCCGTTCTGTGAGCGTTCCCCACATAAATGACGGCCTACCCATCGACTGGACCCCACAACTCATCGCCCTGGACATCGACGACACCCTCACCGTTCACCTCGGAGAGATGAAACCCCGCGTCATCGACGCCATCGCCGCGGTCCGCGAAAAGGGTGTAGAGGTCGTGCTCGCGACCGGGCGCGCCTTCGATACAACGACGCCAGTCGCCCGAGACGCTGGCCTTAACGGGCACGTGGTGTGCAGCAA
>WLWL01000026.1 GCA_012103605.1 Candidatus Nanopelagicales bacterium | reverse complement strand
GCTGGGATCGGTGATCGGCTTTGCGGATGTCGGCCAGCAACCCACCGTGGATCTTCGGGTGCAGAGTCTTCACTCGGCCGTCGAGGCACTCAGGAAAATCCGTGATCTCCTCAACCGGCGTGACCGGTAGCCCAGCGGCGGCGATGACACGCGCGGTGCTTCCAGTAGAGACCATCTCCACGTCGGCCGCGTGCAGGCCACGCGCTAGATCCTCCAGGCCGGTCTTGTCGTATACGGAAATGAGCGCTCGCCGAATGTCTCGGCGCCCCACATCATCGTTCACCCGAATGCCACCGTTCTTCCGTGGACCGATACTCCCTCGCGAACAATGCGACCCAGCACGTCGACGAGGAGTGTTCGCTCGTGTTCCTTGATTCGCTCGTGGAGAGATTCGACCGTATCGCTGTCGCGCACGGTTACCGGACATTGAGCGACGATCGGGCCGGTATCCACACCCTCGTCGACGATGTGAATCGTGCAGCCGGTCACCTTCACGCCGCTTTCCACAGCATCACGCACCGCATGGGCACCGGGAAAGGAGGGCAACAACGCCGGGTGCGAGTTGATGATCCGGTTCTTGAATGCCTCGATGACCGGTTCACCCAGGACCCGCATGAATCCTGCGGTGACCACGAGGTCGGCTTCGTGGGCCTGCAGATGCTCGACCACGTCCCGGTTCCACTCCTCGCGGTCGTCGGCCATCGGAACGACGAAGGTGGGGACGTCAGCGGCCTGAGCTCGGGCCAACGCGGGGGCCTCCGGCTGGTCGGAGCCGACCGCGACGATGAGCCTGCGGATCTCACTGTCGAGCAGCGCCTGGAGAAGAGTGCCTGCTCCCGATACGAGCACGACGATTCGAGGATCCGGCACTCCTGGAGCCTAGTGCGGGCTGCGCGGAGACTTGTCGATCACTTATCCGATCACGGGATCGTCATTGAACCGTCGGTACAGATACGCGGTGAACAGTGTCGCGAGCGGCAATGTGACCAACGTGAGAATTCCGTAGACGAGGCCGCCGAGGAGTAGCACGAGTGCATTCACGACCGTCATCAGAAACGCGGCCGGCAGATTTTGGCGGATGAGTCGGGCGCTGGCCGTAAACGCCTCGCTGATGCGCATTCCGCGATCCAACACGAAATACGGACCGAGTTGGAAGAAGAAGATCACCAGCAATCCTGGGATGACGCACAGCAGGATCCCAAGGCCGGCCATCATCGCGTACAACAACTGAAAGCCCAGGTATCGACCGAGGTTGTGACCATCCAGGAGCGCATCGAAGCCAGGCTCTTGTCCCTGGGTGGACCGCAGTGCTGCGCGAATCACACCCACGGTGACGATGACGGTGACGATGGCGAAGACGAGGGTGAGGGCGCCGGAGGTCAGGGCTCGCGTTGCAAGTTCACTCGCGCACGCCGCCTGCTGGCCTTCGGTTTGCGGGTCCGCACATTGGTCAACGACGTCGTTGAGGGGGCGCAGGCTTATCTGCTGGAGGAATTGCACCGCCGTAACAACCGCCGCGAGGGCGACAAAAGCCAGCAGATTGCGGCGAAAAGTGCCGAGAGCCCAGACCGCTGCGCCGCGCACGAGGGTGCGCGGATCTTCTCCGTCCATCAGGACTCAGCTCCCGCCATCGCGGTCGGCGACTCCGCAGACACGGACGCGAGATTCCGAGGCTTCCGTCGGGCACGAATGACGCTCGTGGGTAGGGCACCAACAACCAGCCCGACGCCTGCCAGCAGGGCACCGGCACCCGGGTCCGGGCCGATGACGGCGAGCCGTCCGTCACCGAGGGACCCGGCGCCCAGGGACAGCAGGACGAACACCCACCCTGCTGCCAGCGCCGATGCCACGAAGGCCAAGGACAGTCGTACGAGCGGGCCTTCACGGAAGGCGAACCGGGAAACGAGCAGACCGACAAGCGCCCCGGACACGATGACGAGGGCGGGTAATCCCCAATTTCCAGGGCCGGCGGTTTCCGGCACCGCCGCCAGGGGCGGAAAAGCGGGGAGAGGCGCCCCGGGGACGACAGGCACGAAGGGTGAGATGAGCACGTCCGGCCCGAGCGACACCCCAGCACCGACGATGTAACTGACAGACCAACTCACCAGTACCGGCACGTACCCCAGACTCAGAACCAGAAGGACGAGGGCGTCGAACGTTGTGGGGTTCAACGAGGCGAACATCTCGGTAATGGATCCGAAGGACGAGGCCACGGCCACCGTTGCCACGAAAGCTCCCATTCCCGCAAGCGCCGCGACTCCGACGAAGGACGCTCTGACGATGACGCGGACGACCATCGGCGTGCGACGCATTGAGTCGCGGATAAGCGGACTCGAGCGCCACACTCCCGAGCCGACGGCAACGAAAGTAACGGCGCCGGCCATGACGAGCGCTCGACGGGCACTCGTTTGCACCTCGGGAATATCCGATACGACCGATACGCCGGCAACGAAGACCGCCGAGAACACCGTCGTGAGAACCACGCTGGCACTCAGGCTTCGACGTCGTGACGGGCGCACAACTCGAGCCAGCCATCGGCCGGCTTGATGACCCAACCATCCGGGGATGATCATCAGACCCCAGGGCAGCAGCGAGTAGTCGACTCCCGACAAGCGAATCGGCACGCCGAAGGTCATCACCCACACGCTCCCGGTGATGGACATGGCGTCTTGCCACGTCCCGGCTTCTTCTACTCCTCCCCACCACGCACTCGCGACAACCAGACCAGCCACGCTCAGGCCGACGACCGCGATGGAGACAGAAGCGAGCAGCGAGGCCACCAGAGGTGAGCGTCCGATTCGTGAGAACGTCCGCCCGACACCCCGGGAAATTCCGCGGACGACGCGGCGGACTCTCAACAACCAGCGACCGATGGCGGCGATCAGTCGAAGATGCGGCCGCAATCGCGGTGGTTCCATCGTCGATGCCGGACGATCGACGGTGGGGGCACTCACGGATCAAGGCTGCCAGGATCAGCGCGGATGGCCGGTGACCGCCACGCTGCCAACGCAGTCAGACTGCCGTACCATCGAGACCGCATCGGCCGCAGGTGCCGTAGCCGCGTGACCGCACTAGCCGCGGATGACCAGCCACAGGCTCGCGAGCGCGCTCAGGGTGAGTGCGATGCGCTCGAACCAGATCTGATCCATTCGCCGAAACGCCGTGATTCCCAGCAGCGCACCGACGACCAGGGCCGGGATAAACCACAGGCCGATGAGTAGGGACTCCCTGGTGATCAGGCCGAGGGGAATCACTAAGGGCAACTTGATCACGTTCAGAATGAAGAAGAACCACACGCTTGTGCCCATGAAGGTGAGCATCGGAACACGCATCTTCACCAGATACAGGGTCATTGCCGCCCCACCGGCATTCGCGGCCATCGTGGTCACGCCCGTCAACGTCCCGTAGAACCCGGCTTCTAGGCGGCGCACGCTCGAGTCTTGATCAAGGCGTTCCAGCGCCGGGCTGCGCCGGCGGTACATCTCCAGGCCGACCGACACCAAGAGCAAGACGCCAATGACTCGTGCCACCACGCTCGTTGACGCAAAGGCGAACAAAAGTGCAGTGATCACGATGCCGGCAATCACGCCGGGCACCACCTTGCCGATGAGTCGCCAATTCGCGTGCTGTCGGAAGTAGAGCAGTCCGATGAGGTCGCCCAGGATTAACAACGGTAGAGCGAACCCAGCAGCAACCGTCGGCCCTAGGGCGGCGGCGAGCATCGGGCCGCCGACCACCGCGGCGACGGGCATCGCCGTTTTCGAAAACCCGTACAGAACGATCGCGACGCCGACAACTCCGATAAGGAGGGGGGTCCAGGCCTCGGGCAAGGGCTACTGGTTGCCGCGCGAATCGGACAGGTCAGCCACCCATGACCTCGCGCATCAAACGAGCCGCTGCGCTCGGCGTGCGGCCGACGTTGACGCCTACGGCCTCGAGCGCCTCGGCTTTGGCCGAGGCCGTGCCGGCCGAGCCAGACACGATCGCCCCGGCATGGCCCATGGTCTTTCCTTCAGGCGCAGTAAAGCCGGCGACGTATCCGACAACAGGTTTCGACACATTCTCGGCGATGAAAGCCGCGGCCCGCTCTTCCGCGTCGCCTCCGATTTCACCGATCATGACGATGGCGTCGGTGTCCGGGTCCTCCTGGAAAGCAGCGAGGCAATCGATATGGGTCGTCCCGATGATGGGGTCACCACCGATGCCGACGCAGGTGGAGAAGCCGATATCGCGAAGCTCGTACATCATCTGGTACGTCAGCGTTCCCGATTTCGACACCAGCCCGATCCGCCCCGGCTGGGTGATATCCGCCGGGATGATCCCGGCGTTCGACTGACCCGGGCTGATGATGCCCGGACAGTTGGGGCCGATGATTCGCGTTGCGCCGGAGTTTTGTGCGTACTGGAAGAACTGGGCGGTGTCGTGAACCGGGATTCCCTCGGTGATGACGACGGCCAACGGGATGCCGGCGTCGACGGCCTCTTCCACGGCCCCTTTGGCGAAACGCGGAGGAACGAAGACAACCGAAACGTTCGCTCCTGTGTGTGCCATAGCGGCGGCGACGTCGTTATAGATCGGAATTCCGTCGACGTCCTGCCCCTCTTTGCCGGGCGTCACGCCGGCGACAACCGAGGCGCCACTGGAAACCATCCGTCGGGTGTGCTTGGTGCCTTCCGAGCCCGTCATTCCTTGGACGAGGATCTTGCTGTTCGAGTCGAGCCAGATAGCCATGAGGTTGCTTCCTACTTTCCGGCCGAGCGGCTTGCCGCGAGCTCTGCGACTCGACGTGCTGCGTCGTCCATGGTCTCCACCAATTCGATGAGGTCGTGCTCGGCTTCGTTGAGAATTCGTCGACCTTCTTCCGCATTGTTACCGTCGATCCTGCAGACGATCGGCTTGGTCACCGGCTCACCCTTGTCTTCCAGCATGGTCATGGCGTTCACGATTCCGTTCGCCACGGCATCGCACGCGGTTATGCCACCGAAGACGTTCACGAAAACTGCGTGCACGTCCGGGTCATTGAGGACGATGTCCAGGCCGTTGGCCATCACCTCCGCCGATGCACCACCACCGATGTCGAGGAAGTTCGCAGGCTCAACCCCTCCGAACTCCTCCCCCGCGTAGGAGACAACGTCCAGGGTGCTCATCACGAGCCCGGCGCCGTTGCCGATGATTCCCACCGAACCGTCGAGCTTGACGTAGTTGAGGTTCAGCTCCCCTGCGCGCAACTCAATGGGGTCCGTGCCCTCGACGTCGATGAACGCTTCGTGATGTGGATGACGAAAGGCCGCGTTCTCATCGAGAGTGACCTTGCCGTCGAGGGCGAGAACCCGGCCGTCAGGGGTTTGCACCAGCGGATTGACCTCGACGAGCGTTGCGCCCTCATCCACCAGCGTCCGCCACAGTTGGACGAGGATGTCGGCTACGTCTGCGCGGATGGGCTCCGGGAAGTGGGCGGCATCGGCGATGTCACGCGCGAGCGCCGGAGTCACTCCCTCGAGGGCATCCACGCGGATCTTCGCGAGGGCTTCCGGTTTGGTTGCCGCCACTTCTTCAATATCCACACCGCCTTCGATGCTCGCCATCGCGAGAAACGAGCGATTCGTCCTGTCGAGGAGGAACGACACGTAGTACTCCTCAGCGATGTCCGAAGCTTCAGCGACCAAGACCCGATGCACGGTGTGACCCTTGATGTCCATGCCCAGGATCGCGTCGGCCTTCTCGCGCGCATCCTGTGGGTTGTCCGCAAGCTTCACGCCGCCCGCTTTGCCTCGACCGCCGGTCTTCACCTGCGCCTTGACCACGACGGGACCGCCGACCTTCGAAGCCACGGCCTCGGCCTCAGCCGGTGTCGTGCACACATCCCCCTCGGTGGTCGGTACGCCATGTCGAACGAAGAGTTCCTTGGCCTGGTATTCGTAAAGGTCCACAGTTCTCCTTGGTGCTACCGGGTTGGTGATGCGTCGGATGCTCGAGCACGGTCATTGACCCAGTCGACAACGTCCTGGGTGGGCGTTCCTGGGGTGAAAATTCGAGCGACTCCCAGCGCCTCCAGCGTCGGAATGTCTGCCTCGGGGATGATTCCGCCACCGAAGACAACGATGTCTGTCGCGTCGTTGGCTTTCAACAGGTCCATGACTTCGGAAAACAAGGTCATGTGAGCGCCGGACAAGATGCTCATGCCGATGAAGCCCGCATCCTCGGACATGGCTGCGTCGACGACCTGCTGCGGTGTCTGGTGCAGACCGGTGTAGATGACTTCGACGCCAGCGTCCCGCAGTGCGCGGGCGATGATCTTGGCACCTCGGTCGTGCCCGTCGAGGCCGGGCTTGGCCACCACAACCCTGATCGGTCGGGTCATCACTCACCTCCAACGCCTGTGGGCATGAGCGCGTCAGTAATCGCGCGTGGTCGGTCGACCTCGGTCGACAGCGGGCACGAGCATACGCCGTGACACCCCCGTGGATTCCCGGGCCGGTGATGGACTCGGTAGCGTCGCACTCACGCGCACGGACACGAGGGGACGCGTACGCGCTGCAGTAGCGGCTCGCCGGCCGGTGCTCGCCAACACGGACGTCCTCTCTCGCTTCGAGAGGTGGCGACATGACCGATTCATCAATCTCGATCGTCGCGATCGGCGGTAGCACGAGACCCGATTCCTCCAGCGAGCGAGCGGTGCGGCTCGCCGCCCGCGGCGCCCAAGAAGCCGGTGCTCACGTGACCACCATCACGGGACGTGAACTCATGCTCCCGATCTACGACACCGAAACCTCTGATCGGACACCGCAGGCCCTGGCGCTGGTCGAGGCCATTCGCGGAGCACACGGCTTGTTGGTCGCCAGCCCGAGCTACCACGGCGGGGTTAGCGGCATGATGAAGAACGCGTTGGACTACATCGAAGATCTTGCAGCGCACGATCCCCCCTACCTCCACGGTCGCGCCGTCGGCTGTATCGCGGTCGCCTACGGGTGGCAGGCGACCGTCTCGACGCTGCAGCAGCTGCGACAGATCACCCATGCGCTGCGCGGCTGGCCCACACCACTGGGTGCCACCATCAACGCCGCAGACACCAGATTCGCCGAAGATGGCTCGACCGCCGATGCCGCCGCCGCCGAACAGTTGCGAACGATCGGCCAACAGGTGGTCGAATTCGCGACGATGCGCTCAACACTGACTGCCTCGAGCGACATCGCGGACGGCCAGACATCGTGACGTCCCCAAACAACCGAGGACTCTGCGAGCGACATAGGCTTTTGCCGTGTCCTCCAGCCCTGGTTATTCCAACGTCTTCCGCCTGATCGCGACTCCCGAACTTCACGCCTCCGGATCCATCATCGCCACTGTGGCGAGCGCCGGAGCGGTGATCACCGGTCTCGACGTTGTCGACCCGGGGCATCACTCGGTCGTTCTCGATCTTTCCTGCACGACGCTGGATTCCGGGCACGTGGAGCTGGTGCGCAACAAGTTGAATCAGCTCAACGGATGCTCGGTGGAGAAGGTCAGCGACTCGACCTTCCTGATTCACCTCGGCGGCAAGATCACCATGGATCTCAAAGTGCCGCTGCGGAACCGCACCGATCTCGCCCGCGCTTACACCCCCGGCGTGGCCCGGGTCTGTATGGCCATCCACGAGAACCCAGCCGACGCTCGCAATCTGACCATCAAGCGAAACTCCGTCGCGGTGGTGACAGACGGTTCCGCCGTCCTGGGCCTGGGAAACATCGGACCCAAGGCGGCGATGCCGGTGATGGAAGGCAAAGCCGCTTTGTTCAAGAAGTTCGCCGGCGTCGACGCCTGGCCGATTTGCTTGGACACCACGGACACCGACGAGATTGTTCGAGCTGTGGAGCTCATCGCTCCGGGCTTTGGGGGCGTGAACCTCGAGGACATCTCGGCTCCGCGATGCTTCGAGATCGAACGGCGCCTGCGGGAGTCTTTGGACATCCCCGTCTTCCACGACGATCAGCACGGTACGGCAGTGGTTGTTCTCGCTGCGCTGCACAACGCACTACGTCTCGTCAAGAAGAACACATCCGACATTCGAGTCGTCATGATGGGGGCGGGCGCCGCAGGCGTCGCCGTGGCACGACTGTTGATGGAGTCCGGCGTCCACGACATCATCATCTTCGATTCCAAGGGTCCGCTGTATCCCGGTCGCGATCGGATGGACGAGGAACGAACAGCCCTCGCCGCCATCACCAACCCTCGCAGGCACGACGGGTCGGTGACCGAAGCCCTCGAGGGGGCGGATGTCTTCATCGGATTGAGCCAGCCCAACGTGATCACCGGCAAGGACGTCCAAGCAATGGCTGAGGACGCCATCGTTTTCGCCCTGGCGAATCCCGATCCGGAGATCGATCCGGTCATCGCCGCCAAGCACGCGAAGGTTGTTGCCACCGGCCGCAGCGACTACCCAAATCAGATCAACAACGTGCTGGCCTTCCCCGGTATTTTCCGAGGACTTCTGGATTCCGGGGCCCACCGGATCACCGACGCGGCCATGATCGCCGCAGCCCACGCCATCGCATCGGTAGTCACCGATGAAGCACTATCGAGTATCTACATCGTGCCCAGTGTCTTCGACGCCAATGTCGCACCAGCCGTGGCCGATGCCGTGGTCGCCGCAACCGCCTAGACGTTCAGCCGACGATTCTCTCGCTACAACTTCTCCACCGGCGCGTAGCGCAACAGCAGTCTCTTGGTTCCCGCGGAGCCGAAATCGATCGTGGCATCGGCCTTGTCGCCGATTCCCGATGTCGAGACGACGGTGCCTAGCCCGAACTTGCTGTGCGTCACGCGGTCACCGGCCTCCAGCGACACCACCGGTCCCCCACCCACGATGCGGTCACCGAGCTTGACGGCGGCGCTACTCGACGACGGTGCTGCCCCGAAGCCCCCGGAGCCAATCGGCCGGGTCACCGGCTCTTCTCGCTTCCACGCCATCAAGGCCTCAGGGATCTCATCAAGGAACCGTGAGGCCGGGTTGTACGCCGGCGTTCCCCACGCCGATCGACTCACCGCGCGCGTCAGGTAGAGGCGCTGCCGAGCCCGAGTGAGCCCGACGTAGGCGAGCCGACGCTCCTCGGCCAGCTCTCCAGGATCCCCGAGGGACCGAATGTGCGGAAAGATGCCGTCTTCCATTCCCGTGAGGAAGACCACCGGGAACTCCAAGCCTTTCGCCGTGTGCAGGGTCATCAGGGTGACGACACCGCCGTGCGCGTTGTCGTCGGGAATCTGATCCGAATCGGCAACGAGCGCGATCTGTTCGAGGAATTCCACCAGGGTGGATTCCTCATTCGCGACCGCGAACTCCTGGGCGACAGACTCGAGTTCCGCGAGGTTCTCGATCCTCGTTTCGTCTTGCGGATCGGCCGATTGCTGCAGTTCGCTTACGTACCCGGTTTGCTCCAGGACCGCCTGAAGGACCGTCGGCGCATCGGCACCGGAGTCGCTCAGAGTTCGCAACGCATCCATCATCTCGACGAACGCGGTGATCGCATTGAGCGAGCGTGTGGCGAGGCTCGGGGCTTCTTGTGCTCGGTGGAGGGCTTCGTCGAACGTTATTCGCTCGCGCTCGGCCAACTGCTCGACGGCGGCCTCTGCGCGATCTCCGATGCCTCGCTTGGGAACGTTGAGGATCCGTCGCAGGGATACCTCGTCCCCCGGGTTTGCTATCGACCGCAGGTACGCAAGCGCGTCCCGCACCTCACGCCGCTCGTAGAAGCGCACCCCACCAACCACCTTGTAGGGCATCCCCATCCGAATGAAGATCTCCTCGACAGACCTCGACTGAGCGTTCGTTCGATAAAAGACCGCCACGTCACCGGGGCGGTATCCGGAATCGTCCACAAGTCGATCGATTTCCTCGCTGACGAACGAGGCCTCATCATGTTCATCATCACCCACGTATCCGACGATCGGCTCGCCCGACCCTTCATCGGTCCATAGGCGCTTCTCCCGTCGAGATGAGTTGCGAGAGATGACGGCGTTGGCCGCGCTGAGGATGTTCTGGGTCGATCGATAGTTCTGTTCCAGCAGGATCGTGGTTGCGTTTGGAAAGTCGCGCTCGAATTCCTCGATGTTGCGGATCGTCGCCCCCCGGAACGCGTAGATCGATTGATCCGCGTCTCCCACCACGCACAAGCCAGCGGGCGGAAGATTCGGGTCGTCACCGGACCCGACCAGCTCGCGAATCAGCACGTACTGGGCGTGGTTAGTGTCTTGATACTCGTCGACGAGCACGTGACGAAAGCGTCGGCGGTAGTGCTCGGATACATCAGGGAACAATTGCAGCAGTGCCACCGTCGACCCAATCAGGTCGTCGAAGTCAAAGGCACCGCCTCGAGCCAACCGCCGCTGATACTCCGCGTACGCTTCCGCGATCGTTTGCTCCATGTGATTGCTCGCGCGCGCTGCGTACGTCTCATGGTCAATCAACTCGTTCTTCGCCGAGGACACGTGGTTCAGGAAAGAACGCGGCGGGTATCTCTTGGGGTCGAGGTCAAGGTCCCGGATCACCATCTGCATCAGCCGCAGCGAGTCGGTTTGGTCGTAGATACTGAACGACGTCGACATACCCAGGCGCCCAGCCTCCTTGCGGAGAATCCGAACGCACGCGCTGTGAAACGTCGATACCGTCATCGCCCGCGCTGCCGGTCCCACGAGCTCCACCACACGCTCCCGCATTTCCGCTGCCGCCTTGTTGGTGAAGGTGATGGCCATGATCTGCCCCGGAGACGCATCATTCGTGGCGAGCAGATGCGCAATGCGCCGAGTGAGTACCCGGGTCTTGCCGGACCCTGCACCGGCGATGATCAATAGCGGTCCACCTCGATGTTCAACCGCAGCCTGCTGCGACGGATTGAGGTCAGCGACCAGCGACTCAGGGTTCATTACCATCTGATCCTAAGTGCGTCATGCGACAGCACGATCGTCTAACCGAGCGTCCAACCAACCGACCGCCCAACCGACCGTCGAGCCCCAGCGCCCCGAGTCGCTAGCGACGGATGTAGCCGACGATCTTGACGGTGGCTTTGGTCTTCGCGGACGCTGCAAGGGCGATCAATCCCTTGTCACCGATATCGGCGACGAGGAGGGAGGTGTGCCGGCCTTCGGCTGGAATCAACGCTGACGTGGTCCCCCGGTCCACTCCACCTACCGCGTAGGCGGCGAACCGACCAGCTTCGCCCTTGCCCTTGGTGGACACCTGCAGGATTACTGCGGTCACCTTCTTTTTCTTTTTGGGGACTCGACCCACACCCCGTGCCTTCACCACCGCGACTTCGCCCGCGGACAAGCGCCCCATATAAAGCCGCGTCGGTGGCAACCCCACGGCCTTCGTCGGCTCCGCACCGACCGCGTACCCCAGGACATCCACCCGTACCTGGACGGGGGTCTTCTTGGGCGCCTTGATTTGAACCGCGCCACCCGAGACGGGAACCACGCGCATGGAGGTGCGCGCCCCACGCTTGCGGACCTTCACTCCGGCGCTGTTGGTCTTGTCGGTGCCGACCCCGATGCGAAGTCGACCCTTGCGCTCGGCCTCGCGGGTCGTGACCGCGACCAGCGCTGTCGTCGCCTGGGCAATGACCCCGTTCAAACCCACGGTGCGCACCTCGTTCGGCTGCATCGCACCCAGGGTCGATGACTCGTAGCCGAGTTCCGAACCGATGCCGTAGAAGCCGTCCTCCGCGGCCTCCGGTGGCGGCGGTTGCTCTTGTATCGGTTCCTCGGGGGCTGGCTGCTCAGGTGGTGTCGGTACCGGAGCGACCGGGTCACCGGGGACTTCTGCGCGAGCGCCCGCCCAGGTCAAGGAGATGTGGATGTGATTGCGATGGCAGTAGTTGTCGTACTTCTCCTTCGTCTTCGAGAAGCAGCCCTTCAACTCCGTCCATCCTCGATCAATCGAGTACCCACGCCAGAACCGGTCGTGCCATCCGACGTACATGATTCCCAATTGCAACGCGTTCCCGTAGGGACGGCCGCCTGCGTCAGGGCCGAGGAGCCACGCCAGGAAAGCCTCGGCATTGGCGCGTTGTTGGGGATCGCGCACGTCGACCATCCAGTCGATAGCCCTGCCTTCCTTGTGTTCACTGCGCCCGCCCTGACCGCAATCGCGAGGAATCCAGGTGTACTGGTTCGCGCCGTACGTCGATTTGATGATCTGTTCCAATCGGAGCGCACCGGGCTTGGGTGAGTCTTCGCAGGTTGTTTGCGGCTCGTACTCGATGGTCACCGGCACATCCGGCGGTAGCGGTGGCAGCGGCGCGGGCACCGGCGCCGCAGGAAGGCCTTCGCCCGGAACCGGCGGCCCAGCCGCAGGGCCGGTCCACGTGGTGGGTTGCCAGGTGATCTGCCCTTGGGTCGCCACGGCCGGAGCGATCAGAGAGGACGCCATCATCGAGGAGGCAGCGAGCACCGCCCCCACGCGCCACAGTGGCCGAGGGGCCACCCGTGAGCGTCGCTGAGGGAGAGACGCGGCAGAATGGCACGCGCTCCGGGGAAGCCGGGGAAGCATTTCCCTACTGTGTCACGAAAAGGTCACGACGAGGCACTCGGGGCGGGGTGCGTCGCATATTTCTCTCAGAAAGGTCCGTGATGCTCGAGGATTCTGAGGTGGAGCGCGCCCTCGTCGTGATGGCCCACCCAGACGACGTCGACTTCGGTGCAGCCGGAACCGTAGCCCTGTGGAACAGGGCGGGAATCTCGGTCACCTACGGCATCGTGACCGACGGAGATGCCGGTGGCTTCGACCCCGCCATCCCCCGCGCGGAGATTCCCGGGATCCGACAAAGGGAGCAAAGAGCAGCCGCGGCCGTCGTCGGGGTGAGAGATGTTCACTTCCTGGGATACACCGACGGTGACGTCAACCCCTCGCAAGACCTTCGCCGGGACATCAGTCGGCTGATTCGACAGGTTCGTCCCCAGCGCATGCTCATTCAATCCCCCGATCGGAAGTGGGAGCACATCCCCGCATCGCACCCGGACCATATGGCGGCCGGGGAGGCTGCCATCCGAGCCGTCTATCCCGATGCCCGCAACCCCTTCGCCCATCCGACGTTGCTTCTGGACGAGGGTCTCGAAGACTGGGTTGTGCCCGAAGTGTGGATGATGGCGTCACCGCAGCCGAACCACTTCGTCGATGTCACGGACTTCTTCGAGGACAAGATGCGGGCTATCGGTGCACACGCGTCGCAACTTCCTGCCCCGGAGATCGTCGAAGACAAGGTGCGCGAGTGGTTGAGCGCCGCCGCGGCCGAGGCCGGGCTACCCGAGGGCCGCTTGGCCGAGGCTTTCCAGGTCGTCACGATTTCCTGACGCGCCTACCGACAGCGCCTTCCAACCGCGCCTCATGCATCACACGTGTGCTCACGTCGACTCTCGCTACCCATCTGCACGGCATCCGAGACGCTCGTGCCTGCTCCAGCGGGCTACCAGACGACGGCGATGATGATGGTCGCGATCGACAGCCCGCCGATCGCACCCCAGATGCCCGTCTGGGGTGCTGGCTTGCGGCGCCCGACGACCGCCAGAATCGTGATGATCACCGTGAGAATCAATTTGATGGCGATCTTGGTGTGATCCCATGCCTCCCAGCCGGTGTAGGGGGAAGCGACACCCATCTCAGGAAGGCCGACCAAAAGCAGACCCGTCACCAACTGGGTGAGTGCTCCATGCACCATGGCGGGATTGACCCCTCTATCCGTGGACTTCATCTGGACGAGAAATCCACCAACCACGCTGGCGAGACCGATGAAATGCAGGATGAGGATGATGTCGTAGACGATGTCCATGGAACCTCCCGAGACGGCTGGTTTCACCTGACCCCATGCTAGAGGTTCGACCACCCCTTCGAGGCTGCACCGACCCAGGACCGTTGATATCGTGGGATACTCCACGCCTAAGTGGGCGCGGACCAAACCGCAGATCCATGACCGATAAAGGAGCACCCCATGGCTGAGACCAGCGACCCGTCCGCCGACGTGCTCCGCGGCATCTGGCAGCAAGACACCGCAAACCTTCAGGATCTCGACGCCGAGTGCAGCCCGACCAAGGTGTGCCGGAACATGAAGGACGTCACCTTCGACGGGTATGCAGACGAGGGCGGAGACGTTAAGGCAGCCTGGCGCAACACCCTCGCCCAAGAGGGCAAGCTCGGCGGCAGCAGCCTCGCCGACCTTGTCAACGGCGACCAGAACTAGCGTCGCCCGATGACCGAGGCCGAGGGTGCCGGTGGAGTCCGTGACCTGATCACCCAACTGCGGGCAGAGGACTACATCGCCGATCGAGGGCTCGCCACGTCGCTGTTTCTCGCCCTTCAATTGGGTAAGCCACTGCTGCTCGAAGGTGAAGTGGGAGTCGGCAAGACAGAGTTGGCGCGCACCGTGGCGCGAATGACCGGCCGCAAACTCATCCGACTCCAGTGCTACGAGGGCATCGACATTCACCACGCCGTCTATGAGTGGGATTACGCCCGGCAGATGCTCTACGTTCGCTCGCTGGGTGACGCGGGGGCCCAAAGCCCTGAGGATGATTTATTCGGAGAACGCTTCTTGATCGAGCGACCTCTCCTGCAGGCCGTTCGAGCAGGCGACTCCTGCGTTCTGCTCATCGACGAGATCGACCGCGCTGACGACGAGTTCGAGGCGTTCCTGCTCGAACTCCTCAGTGACTTCCAGGTCACCATCCCAGAGGTGGGCACCGTCGAAGCCGAGTCTCGGCCGATCGTCATCCTGACGTCGAACCGCACCCGCGAACTGCACGACGCGTTGAAGCGCCGCTGCCTGTACACCTGGATCGGCTTCCCCGAACCCGACCGAGAGATTGACATCGTTCGCTCGAGGTTGCCCGGCGTCTCAGAAAACCTCACCGCCCAGGTCGTCGCCGCGGTCAACCACCTTCGCGAAATGGACCTCGAAAAGTTACCCGGGGTTGCGGAGACCATCGATTGGGCTCAGGGACTCAACGCCGTCGGCGCCACGCACCTCGACGAGCAGTCTGCTCTCGAGACGCTCGGTACCGTCGTCAAGGATCGCGACGATCTCGACTACACCTCACGAAGCATTCAGGATGTCCTCTCCTGACACTCCCACCGAGAGCGTGGCCGAGCTTCTCATTGGCTTCGGCCAGGCTCTCCGGGACGCCACGATCACGGTCGGGACCGACGACGTCCTCACTTTCACTACAGCGGTGGCCGAACTCGACGTGACAGATCTGCTCGACGTCTACTGGAGTGGCCGGGCCACACTGGTCCGGCGCCGCGAACAGGTGCCGATCTACAACGAGGTATTCCAGCGGTATTTCCTGGCCTTCCATCCCGAGGCGGAAGATGCCCTGAAGAAGACGATAAAATCTTCCTCGACGGCCGGGGCCACCCTCGAGATTCCCAACACAGAGGAGGGGCTCCCCGGAGATCTGAGCCCGGACGAAGTCAAGTTGGGATACGTCGCGAGCACATCGGACATCTCCCGTCACAAGGCATTCGCCGACTGCTCGGATGCCGAGATGCGGCAACTTCGTCGACTCATGTCGAGGATGCGGGTGACTCCTCCGAAGAAGAAGACCCACCGCACAACGTCCACCCGCCGCCGATCCACACTCGACATGCGTCGCATGGCTCGGGATTCGATGCGTCAATTGGGAGAACCGAAAGATCTTCACTACAAGACCAGGAAACACAAATTGCGTCCCCTCGTGTTGATCCTCGACGTCTCCGGGTCGATGGCGGACTATTCGCGCAACCTGCTGCAATTCGCCTATTCCGCCCGACGCGTCAACGCCAAGGTCGACGTCTTCTGCTTCGGGACACGTCTCACGCGAATCACCAAAGCACTCGACCGCCGGGACCCCGACGAGGCTATGCGACTGGCGGGAGAAGCGGTCCTGGACTGGGATGGTGGAACGAGAATCGGTGAGTCGATCAAGAGCTTCACCCGCCAGGCTCGGCGGGCTCGACTCGGCCGCGGGGCGATCGTGGTGGTGTGCTCCGATGGCCTCGATCGCGGGGACCCGCAGGACCTGGCCGAGGCGATGGAGAGCATGTCGCGGATTGCCCATCGAGTCCTATGGGTGAATCCCCACAAAGCCGACGATCAGGAATGGGTGCCGGCGGCTATGGGGATGATCATCGCTGACCCCTACATCGACGAAGTGCACTCCGGGCACAACCTCGCTAGCCTCGAGCGCCTAGCTAACCGACTATCGAAGGTGGGATGACGTGCGCTACAGCATCTCCTTATACGCAGAGGGTGATCGAGAGGTCTCCTTGGAGGAAGTGGTCGAACTAGCCGACGCCGTTGCCACCCTCGAGGGCATCGCATCCGGGTACGGAACCATGGGCTACGGGGCCCAGATCGTCGTAGAAGCGGACAACTCCGACGCCGCCGTGGACGTGGCGCTGGAGAAGTTCGCGACCGCCGTAGCGACCACGTCTCTCCCAGCCTGGCCCGTCGTGAAGGCGGAGTCGGTGAGCGAGGATGACGACTACGCCGAGCTCGAGGATCAACTCCCGTGATCCGACTCGGCAGTCTTGCGGGCTACTCATTCGAAGGCCCCCGCGCCCTGGCCGGCTGGACTCCACCGGCCAAGCCGGCCGTCTACGCGGTTCTCGCTAAGTCCAACCCCGACCGCCCGCAGGAATTCTCGGTGATCTTCGTCGGGCACTCCGAGGATCTGACGACGGAAGGCTTCCCCTTCCGTCACGCCCGATCGAACGCGTGGATCAAGCGCGCCGACGGCAAATACAACCTGCACGTAGCCTGGCTGGAGGTTCCCGGAGGAACCCGTGCGCACCGCGAGCAGATATCGCACGAGTTGAACGCCATCTACGAGCCGAGCTGCAACATCGACAAGTTCGACAGGGCTTGGAAGGCGGAATGGATCGGCGAGTACGAGACTCCGGTGACCACGCCCCTGACAACGGATAAGCGCCCTAGGTAACTCTCACACGGGACGCGGCCCCGACGCGCGCTAAGCCCGCACCGGCACGTCTACTAAGGACCTCAGTCGTCCACGGAAACGCCGACTGCCTCCATCATGCGCGACCGGCGCGTACCCATGGCGGGTCGCGCGACGTCATCCGGCACGTGCTCATCGTGCTGGAACGTTGCGCCGACCACGATTCCCTCACCCATGCCATACAGGAGCGGAAGGGCTCCGGCGACGACACGTCCCGTCGAATTGATGGACGTCAAGCCAGGCGCGATCGCTTCCGCGTCCTTCTTAATGTCCCAGACGAGATCGGCCGAGTCCTCCAGATTCGTGGCAACCTTCTTCAACTGCGAGCTCACGATGAACAGGTAAATCGCCAGACCCGCGATGAGCGCCACGATGTTGATAACTGACCATAGTGCTAATGAACTCATGACCGCACCTTGTCCAATACGCGTCCGAGGAACAGGTGGTGTTCCAGACCCTCCGCCAACACGGCCTCGACGCCACCGGCGGTTGTTGTAATCAGTTCAGTGTCAGCCGTGTTGGCCTT
>WLWL01000025.1 GCA_012103605.1 Candidatus Nanopelagicales bacterium | reverse complement strand
CCATGGATCAATGACGGACAAGGTGGCCCGGTCTGCACCCGGGAATTGCAAGATCGACAAGACGGCACCATCGTTCTGGTGGGCTGAACGTCTTCGGTATTGAGGAGTGGAAGTGTCGGAAAGTTCGTCCAGCAACACAAGAAACCTCATCATTATCGGGTCCGGTCCTGCCGGTTACACCGCCGCGGTGTACGCCGCGCGGGCTCAGTTGAATCCGTTGGTCTTCGAAGGTTCGGTCACCGCCGGTGGTGCGTTGATGAACACCACGGACGTCGAGAACTATCCGGGGTTCGCGGACGGCATCATGGGTCCGCAGTTGATGGAGGACATGCGTAAGCAGGCCGAACGTTTCGGTGCTGAGCTCGTCACCGACGATGTCACCTCGGTAGATCTCAGCGGGGAGATCAAGACCGTGACCGACGGTTCGGGGAACACCCACTCCGCCCACACAGTGGTGCTCGCCATGGGCTCGGGGTACCGGGAGCTCGGTTTGGAGAACGAGAAGCGTCTGTCAGGGCACGGGGTTTCCTGGTGCGCGACATGCGACGGCTTCTTCTTCCGTCAACAAGAGATTGCTGTCGTCGGTGGTGGAGATACGGCCGCGGAGGAAGCAACCTTTCTCACCCGCTTCGCCGACAAGGTCTACCTCATCCACCGGCGTGATGAGTTGCGTGCCAGCAAGGTGATGGCGGAGCGTGTCTTGACCAACGAGAAGATCGAGCCTGTGTGGAATTCCCAGGTGGTCGATGTGCTCGGTGAGGACAAGGTCAACGGCATCGTGATCGAAGACACCATCACCGGTGACACCCGAGAACTCCCCGTCACCGGCTTGTTCATCGCCATTGGCCACGATCCCCGCTCCGAGTTGATCGCTGGTCAAATCGACCTCGACGACGAGGGCTACGTCCTCGTCGACGCCCCGAGCACCCGCACCAACCTGCCGGGGGTTTTCGCCTGCGGCGACCTGGTCGACCACACCTATCGTCAAGCAATCACGGCGGCGGGAACAGGCTGCTCGGCGGCCTTAGACGCTGAGCGCTTCCTAGCGGACCAATAGATCCTCCGCCGGGCGCTTCCTTGCAGTCCATGGGAAGCGGCCCAGCGTAGGCTGAACCCCCTAACGGACGACCGGACTGTTGAATCACCACTTGATACATGCGAACACACGAGGAGTAATCATGGGAGCACCCAAGATCGTCAGCGATGCATCGTTTTCCGACGACGTCCTGATGAGTGAGAAGCCTGTCGTCGTCGACTTCTGGGCGGAATGGTGCGGCCCGTGCAAGATGGTCGCCCCTATCTTGGAAGAGATCGCGTCCGAAAACGACAGCATCGTCATTGCGAAATTGAATGTCGACGAAAACCCGCAGACGGCTGCTTCCTACGGCATCACATCGATCCCGACGATGAACGTCTACTCCGGTGGCCAGGTCGTGAAGACCATCATCGGTGCGAAGCCCAAGGCTGCGCTGCTCGCGGACCTCGCCGAGTACTTGTAGGACCGTGCTCCGCCTTGGTTCGTCCGGGGCGGCCGTCGCGGAGGTGCGCGCACGGCTCGCGCACCTCGGACTGTGTGATGACATCGCCCCTGGTTCGGATCTCACCGAGACCCCGTTCGATGAAGCACTCGATCGTGCGGTGCGAACCTTCCAGCAAGAACGTGGCATAACCGTCGACGGCATTGTCGGGCCCGACACCTTTCGCCGACTCGACGAG
Organism: Candidatus Nanopelagicales bacterium; assembly: GCA_012103605.1. Lineage (GTDB taxonomy): Bacteria > Actinomycetota > Actinomycetes > S36-B12 > S36-B12 > S36-B12. Next base: position 15,877 of record WLWL01000025.1, on the reverse strand, counting down.
GCACGCTGGCAACTCGGTGATCGGGTTCTCTCCTACGTGCCAGGTCACATGATGGTCGGCGATGACGTCGCCCAATTACAGAGACGATTGGTGGAACTCGGATTCAACTCCGGGAGGGCCGACGGCATCTTCGGACCGGACACAGATTCGGCACTGCGGGAATTTCAAGCCGGGGTAGGTGCATCACCCGACGGCACCTGCGGACCAGAAACATTTCGAGCGTTCGACCGGCTCATCAGGACGGTGGTCGGAGGCGATGCCGCGGAGTTGCGTGAACATGTCCACCTCACGCACTTGCAGACCGGGGTCGCGGACAAGGTGATCGTTGTTGATCCTGGCAGCCTCGTCGATGCGGACATGTGTCACGCCATTGGGACGCGAGTCGAGGGTCGGTTGGCCGCACTCGGCACTCAGGTCTTGCTCACCCGACCTGCACGATCACCCGGTACCGCACTCACCGAGGCAGAACGTGCGGAATTCGCAAACTCCGTCGATGCGGACTTGATGGTGTCGATTCATGTGGATCGCTCCGCAAGCCAATTACCCAACGGCATCGCAACGTTCTATTACGGGCATCCGCGGGGCGGGTTGTACTCGCACGCGGGACGACTCCTCGCCGAACACGTCCAAACCGAACTCACCACGAGGACAGATCGTCTGGACTGCCACGTTCACCCCCGCACATGGGATCTGCTGCGCCTCACACGAATGCCCGCCGTCCGCGTCGAGGTGGGCTACGTCTCGAATCCCTTGGACGCCAAGCATCTTGCCAGCGAGGCATTCCATGACGCGGTCGCCGAGGGGATAGCCGCCGCCGTCACCGATGCGTGTGCTCCGATGGTGGTCGGTTAGCGCTGCTGGTCTTCGGCTAACTGGGCGTACCGCGTTGCTGCCTGTTCTGGCCTTGCCCGAGCTCGCGTTGCCCGGTTCAGTCGCTGCGCCTCAACAGATGGTTGGGCACGATCAGTCGCACGAGGAAGCCGGCTACCACTCCGACGATCACCAGTCCGACGACTGTGAGAAATTTGCCCATCGGTTACCTCGAGAGTAGTTGCGGGAGCGAGACGCGCCGCTCGGCGACCCGTGATCTATCGTAGGTGACCACGCCGGCCCCTCCGCGTCGTCATGTGGCCTCACGCATGTCGACGTGCATCCCCTACCCCAACCGCCGGCCAGGACAGGAGCCTCGTCATGAATGAGCGCCCCTCGTCCGGCTCCCGTCTCGATCCGTGGGTTGACTCCTACGCCCAGAGGGCCAAGAACGTCTCCGGATCTGCGATCCGTGCCCTTTTCTCGGTGGCGAGCCGACCGGAAGTCGTCTCCCTGGCCGGGGGTATGCCCTACGTGCAAGCCCTGTCAATGGATCACATGGCGGACGTGGCCGCGCGCGTCGTGCGTGAACAGGGCGCGAAGGCGCTGCAATACGGATCAGGCCAGGGCGATATCCACCTTCGCGAACAGATCCTGGACATCACGGCCGAGGTAGGGGTTCGCGCCCACCCCGACGACATCATCGTCACGACCGGCTCGCAAATGGCACTCGATCTGGTGACGCGAACGTTCTGCGATCCCGGCGATGTTGTGCTCGTCGAATCCCCGTCCTATGTCGGGGCCCTCGGGGTTTTCCGCTCGTACGAGTGCGACATCGTGCACGTCGCGATGGACCACGACGGCCTCGTGCCGAACGCCCTTCGCGAGACCATCGAATCTGTCCGAGCACAAGGCAAGCGCATCAAGCTCCTCTACACGATCCCGTCGTTCCATAATCCGGCCGGCGTCACCCAACCAGCCGAACGTCGCCGCGAGATTCTCGAGATCGCGCAGTCGGCGGGAATCGCGGTTCTCGAGGATGACCCGTACGGCCTTCTGGGGTTCGAGGGTGAACCACCGCGTGCCTTGCGGGCGGACGATGATCAAGGCGTCATTTACCTCGGCTCGTTCTCCAAGACGATAGCGTCCGGATTGCGCGTCGGTTGGGCGATTGCCCCACACGGTGTTCGGGAGAAGTTGGTTCTCGCCGCGGAAGCCGCGACGCTGTGCCCGTCCAACTACTCCCAATTGACGGTCTCGGACTACCTCGCGACGCAGCCGTGGCGCGAGCAGATCAAGTCTTTCCGTGAGGTGTATCGCGAGCGCCGCGACGCACTCCTGGATTCACTGCAAGCGATGATGCCGGAGGGCACCCGGTGGACCATTCCCGCCGGCGGCTTCTACTCCTGGGTGACCTTGCCTGACGGTTTGGACGCCACCGCGATGCTCCCTCGCGCTGTTGCAGAGTTGGTCGCCTACGTCCCGGGAACCGGCTTCTACGTCGACGGACAAGGCGTCTCCAACATGCGGTTGTCCTACTGCTATCCCGAACCCGATCGCATTCGCGAGGGCGTGCGTCGTTTGTCTTTGGTCGTCGAATCCGAGTTGGAGATCACCCGCACCTTCGGTACCGCCTCTGCACCATCTCCTGGATCACCGACCGCGCCAGGTAAGTCGGCCACGCCCGGACCGGATGTCGCATGACGTCCCGACATGTTCTCGTCCTCTCAGGCGGGCTATCACCCGAACGGGATGTCTCTCTTCGTTCCGGCCGTCGCGTCGCCGACGCCCTCCGAGATGTTCGACCCGATTGGCACGTCGCCGAGGCCGACGTCGATGCGGCACTGCTGCCCTACCTGCACCAGAACCATCCAGACTGCATCGTGCCCCTGCTGCACGGCGCCGCCGGTGAGGACGGTGCACTACGAGACCTTCTCGAAACCCTCGACATCGACTACGTGGGCTCCGACGCATCGGGGAGTCGTCTGGCATTTGACAAGCCGGTAGCCTCCACGCTGGTCTCCGGGACCGGCGTCGCTGTTCCGGAATTCGTCGTCATGCCGCAATCGACATTCCGGGAGTTGGGCGCACCTGCGGTCATGGCGGCCATCGGAGACCGCATCGGTTTTCCCCTCGTGGTCAAGCCGACGCGTGGTGGTAGTGCACTCGGTGTCTCGATCGTGCGTCAAAGTGAGGATCTTCCCCACGCCATGGTGTCCGCGTTCGCCTACGGAGAAACGGTCATGATTCAACGCTTTATCTCCGGGACCGAGGTCGCCGTCAGCGTCATCGACGGCCCGGACGGTATCCGCGCCCTCCCGGCGGTCGAGATCGTCCCGGAATCGGGCATGTATGACTATCACGCCCGCTACACCGCCGGCACCACCGAGTTCTTTTGTCCCGCGCGCTTGAACGAGGAGATAGCGGCCACTGTCAGCGAGGTTGGCCTCACCGTGCATTCAGTCCTCGGATTGAGTGACCTGTCACGAAGCGATGTCCTGGTCGATGATGACGGCGTCGTGTGGTTCCTTGAGGTCAATGTGGCTCCGGGTATGACGGAAACATCCTTGATGCCGCAGGCCATCTCCGTCGCCGACCTCTCGGTCGGCGAGGTACTCGCCAGCATCATCGAGTCCAACTAAATCCTTCGGACGTTCGTCGAGGACTTCAGCGACGTCACAAGCGTCAGTGGCGTGAGTAACGTCAATCGATGATGTCGACGATGCGCCGAAGATCTTCGGCGTCCGCGCATTCGATCACCAGGGCGCCTTTGGAGTTCTTGCGTCCCAAGCCGGATACCGACACCCGAGTGTCCAACTGATCGGCAACGCGAGACGACAATTCCGAGACGAGGTCTTCGAGCTCATCGCTACGCTTCGAGCGCTCTCGACGTTTACGCTTCTTGTCTTCTTTCGATGCATCGCCCACCAGCACGAGTTCTTCCACCGATCGGACACTCAAACCTTCGGAGACGATCCGTTGCGCCATCGCGTCCATCTGCTCGGGCGAGTCCAACGACAACAGTGCCCGAGCATGGCCAGCGCTAATCACACCCGCCGCAACCTTCGTCTGAACCGACGTTGGCAACTTCAACAGTCTCAACGTGTTGGTTACCTGCGGGCGTGAACGTCCAATGCGAGTCGCCAGTTCGTCCTGAGTACACCCAAAATCGGCGAGCATCTGCGAATAGGCAGCTGCTTCCTCGAGGGGATTCAGATCGGCTCGATGCAGGTTCTCCAGCAACGCCTCGCGCAGCATTTCGGTGTCATCTGTCGTCCTGATGATCGCGGGAATGGTGGACATTCCGGCTTCCTGGCAGGCGCGTAGTCGTCTTTCTCCCGCGATCAACTCGTAGCCGTTCGAAGTGCGGCGAACGACAACCGGTTGCAGGAGGCCGATCTCAGTGATGGAGAACGTGAGTTCAGCGAGTGAGTCCTCGTCGAAAACGGTGCGGGGTTGACGAGGGTTGGCATGCAGTGAGTCGATGGGGATCTCCGCGTACACGGCAGCGTGATCAACCGCGGATTGGTTCGTCGCGGGTGACGCCGATGGTGAGGGCGTGGATTCGACAGCATCCGTGCTGCCTTGTTCAGGTGTCGATGTTGGTGGTCGCTCGTCGCTGGTGGACGGCGCATCCTCGGTGGGGATGAGTGCACCGAGACCTTTTCCGAGTCCGCGTTTGGGCATGCCGTGTCCTTAGATCGAGTTGTTGGCTTCGTTATCAGCGTGCCCGATGGTGTTGTCGCCGACTTCACCGGCGATGGCGTCGAGTTGCTCTGCGACTTCGCGGTATGCAAGTGACCCGGGGCTGTTGGCGTCGTAGGTCAACACTGTTTGCCCGTAGGACGGAGCTTCCGAGACACGAACCGAGCGAGGCACCACAGTGTCCAAGACTCGTTCTCCGAAGTGTGTTCGCACTTCGTGCACGACTTGGGACGCCAGTCGCGTGCGTCCGTCATACATGGTGAGCACGATGGCGCTCACGCGTAGGTCGGGGTTCAAGTGCGAGGACACCATGTCGACCGTTCGCAAGAGTTGTGACAACCCTTCGAGCGCGTAGTACTCGCACTGGATAGGAAGCAGGACTTCGCGTGCGGCAACGAGTCCGTTGAGGGTCAGCAACCCGAGGCTGGGCGGGCAATCGATTAGCACGTAGTCGCACGTTGAGCCCCCCGCGTGGAGCGTGGCGAGGTAGCCGTCGATCGCTCGCCGCAGCCGGTACTCCCGCCCGTCACCAGCGACGAGTTCGATTTCTGCCCCCGCGAGGTCGATCGTTGCCGGCGCTCCGGATAATCCGGATATATCAGGACATTCTTGGACAATAGTGTCCAACGATTGCTCACCGGTGACAACGTCGTACACATTGGGTGTTCCTTCAGTGTGCTCGATACCGAGGGCCGTCGATGCATTTCCTTGGGGGTCAAGATCCACCACCAGGACGCTCTTGCCACTCAGGGCGAGCGCCGCAGCGACGTTCACCGTCGTGGTGGTCTTGCCCACCCCACCCTTTTGGTTGGCAACCGCGATGACTCGGGTCATGTGGGATCACCCATGGCTATTTGCTCAACGGTGGTGGGATCCGGCCACCCCAGGCCCGGATTCACGAGAGGGGTACCAGACGTTGATGTTTCCCGTGAAACATCGGACGGCCAACCTAAGCCGCTGGATCCGGTGCGACTGGAGGAACTCACGCCCTTATTCTGCCTTAGCCAGCCTCGCCATGACGACCGTGGTCGGTGGGTCGACGACACCCTGACCCATCTGTGTCACGACGGGCACCGTCAGGCCCGATTCTTCGAGAATCTGCCGATCGCGGGTGACTTCCTCCTGGGCCGACTCGCCTTTGATGGCCACGAGCGAGCCATTGGGGAGAAGAAGAGGCGCCGCCCAGCGGGCCACATTTCCCAACGGTGCGACCGCTCGGGCCGTCACGATGTCGAAAGACCCAGGGTGCCCGGCGGCTTCCTCGGCCCGAGCTCGCACCACCTGGACCCGATCGGTGAGCTCCAGTGCGGTGATGCACTCGGTTAGGAAGGTCACTCGACGGAGCAGCGACTCGATCAGGACGACGGACACATCGGGTCGAGTGAGGGCCCACACCAGACCAGGAAGGCCAGCACCGGAACCAATATCAGCGATTCTGGCCCCGGTGCCGATGACATCAAGGTCCGGCTCGGCGACGACCGCGCAGTTGATGATGTGTCGATCCCAGACCTTGTCGGCCTCGCGGGGACCCAGGAGCCCCCGCTCAATGCCTGGACCCACCAGGATGTCGGCATACTCCGTGAGCGCGGCTCGGGCTGGTTCGAGCCAGGGTGGCAGATCGGGGGGTCCTCCGGCGGATCCCGATGTTTCACGGGAAACCATCTAGGAGGTACGGATAACGACCCTGCGGTCGGGGTCCTCCCCCTCCGACTCACTCACCAAGCCGGCTTCCGCCACAACGTCATGAACCACCTTGCGTTCGAAGGCGTTCATAGGGGCCATGGATACCGGCGCCGCGGTCCGCTGCGCCTCAGCGACAGCAGCCTCGGCGGCCTTTTGCAGCGCCTCTTTTTGCTGGGCCCGGTGCCCAGCGATGTCCACCATGAGCCGTGACCTCTCGCCAGTTTCCTGCGAGGCAGCAAGGCGGGTTAGGTCTTGCAGAGCGGCGAGCACTTCGCCTTCCGTCCCCACGAGTGGGGCTAGATCTCCCTCGTTTACTTCGATCACGGACACCCGTGTCCGTTCGCCTTCCATATCGATATCGATATCCCCATCGGCGTCGATGATGTCGAGCAGGCCCTCGAGGTAGTCGGCCGCGGCTTCTCCTTCGCTCTCCGGGCTCGCACTCTTGGTCTGTTCATCGCCCGCGGCGGCGTCATCCACCACCGCGTTGGCGGCTTCTTCCTCTGCACCCACGTTCTGCTCCTCCCAGTGCTCGGCCTCCGCGGAGGTTGGCCGAGACTACTTCTTCTTCTTGCGCTTACTGCGCGACGTTTTCTTGGGTTGTTGTCTTTCCGACGGGGTGTCGGTAACTTCCAACTCCTCCTCGGTGGCGTCTGCTTCCGGCCCGCCACTCTTGCGAGCGGCCTTCTTGGCCGCCTTCTCTTTCTTGCGAGCTTCCTTGGCCTCGAAAGCGGGAGTGCCTGGCTGGGGGTTGTTCCTAATCACATAGAACTGCTGGCCCATCGACCACAAGTTGGTGGTGAACCAGTAGATCAACACACCGATCGGGAAGTTCACGCCACCAATCGCAAACACCAACGGGAACACGTACAACAGGATCTTCTGTTGCCGCACCATCGGGTTGTCAGGCGCGGTGTTCTTCACGATGAGTTGACGTTGTGTGAGGAATGTCGTGGAACTCATCGCAACGATCAGGATCGCCGCAAGGATGCGCACGGTGAGTGCACTGGTTCCCGTCTCAGCCTCAACCTCATTCGCCAGCCAGAACGTCGCCCACAAGGGGACGTCGAAAATGGTGGCGTCGTGCGCGATGCTCACCAAATCTTCGTACTGCGACCACGCGAAAACTCCGATCGGTTGCTCCTGCGCGATGCCGTACTGCAGAACGCGGAACAAACCGAAGAAAATAGGAGCTTGCAGCAGGATCGGTAGACACGACGCCAGTGGATTCGTTCCGGTCTCCCGATAGAGCTTCATCATTTCTTGCGACTGCCGCTCGCGATCCCCCGCGTACTTCTTCTGAATTTCCTTCATCTGCGGCTGAATGATCTGCAGGCCCCGCTGAGCCTTGATCTGCTTGACGAACAAGGGAATCAGGATGATCCGCATCAAGATCACGAGGCCGACGATCGACGCAGCCCACGTCCACCCGCTGTACGGGTCCATGAACAAACTGAAGAACGAATAGAACTGAACGAGAACCCAGCTGACGGGGACGTCGAGAATCTCCAGGATCGCCATCGGTTACGTCGTTCTCCGTTCGGGCAGCGTCAACTGCTTATTCGTGTCGGGTCCGGTTCGCGTCGAGCCGTCCGGGTGGATGTTGGGTAGCCACCGGTCCTTATCGGGAACCGGGTCCACTCCCCCCTTACTCCACGGGTTGCACCGTAGTAGACGCCACGCAGTAAGCACCAAGCCCTTGGCAGATCCATGCACGGTGATCGCCCCGAAACCGTAGGCCGAACAACTCGGGTGGTACCGACAACTAGCGGGCAGAAGGGGCGAGATCAGCCGCTGGTAGCCAACAATGAGGACGAGAAACAATCCGCGCACCAGCCATCCGATGCTGTGATCCCACATCCACAACACTGACCGCCCCATAGCTCGAGCAGACGTCAGCAACCCGGGATCCGAATTCGCACGTGAACTCATGCGCGAATCCATTCCCACTTCCTGGTCGGCCACATCATCGGCCCGCACCCCGCAGCGCCAACTCAATCCCCGCCTGCACATCGGTTCCCGGCGAGGACACTTCTCCTGAGCGCAGCGCCCCTGCAGCAGGCAGCGCACGAATCACCCACCGTGATCCCGAAGGAACATCTGCCAGCCTGCCAAGAATCCCGTGTCGAATCTGGCGGGCCACCCGGTGGCGCACCACCGAACCCCCCACGGACTTACTGACGGTGACCCCGAAACGTGCGGGAACGTCACCACCGTCGAAGGCACTGTGCACGACCACCGTCGGGGTCACAGATCGTTGACCGGACCTGACGGTCCGCCGGAAATCCTCAGAATTGGTGAGCCGGTGGGCTTTGGGCAACATGGCGTGGCAGCTCCTACGTGGTCGAGCGCCTGCGGAGCCGAACGCCTACGCAGTTAGACGAGAGCGACCCTTAGAGCGGCGGTTAGCGATGATGGATCGCCCCGCGCGGGTCCGCATCCGGGCACGGAACCCGTGCTTGCGTGCCCGACGACGATTGTTGGGCTGGAAAGTGCGCTTCATGGTCCGTGCTCCCAGAATGTGGTGAAACGAGCCCCTTAGGTTACGACCTGCCCCTCAAGGCGGTCAAACCGGGGTAGGCACCTCATTGTCGGCCCGACCCGATCCATGCAACCACAGTGCGAACCCAGCGCGAACCCACGGTAGGTACCCCGTCGATCGTCTTCGCAGTACGTCCCAGATATCCCAGCACCTACTCCCAGCGCCGAGGACGGTCAATTTCCCTCTTCATCTTGTGTTGGAGACGGAACAGCATTACTGTTTCAACTTCACGTCCACACTTGTGGATAACCATGTGGACAGGTTGCTGGTAACTGGGGAAAGTGGGCACCGTGGCAGAGGAAAACGACCTCACCCCGTACTGGGACACCGCCCTGGCGAGCCTCACCGAGGAGGAATTGCCCGCTCAGCAGCGCGCCTTCGTCACCCTCACCCAGCCCCTCGGGCTCGTTGGTGACACCGCCCTGGTTGCCGCCCCGAATGACTTCACCAAGGACGTCCTGGAGACGCGACTCCGGCCTATCGTCGTTCGGGCCCTCACCGACACCATCGGACAGGACATCCGACTCGCCGTCACCGTCGACCCGTCCTTGACCCCGTCCGTCGATGACGACGTGACTGATCAGATGGCAGACGCCACCTACGCCGACGATGTACCTAGTGTCGCGGTCGAGAACGATGGGGCCCAGCCCGTGCGCGACGAGGCAGCTGTACGCCCAGGAACAGGGTCTCCGGACACCCGCTCGGGTGACGGCCGACTGAATGACAAGTACATCTTCGACACCTTTGTCATCGGCTCCAGTAACCGGTTCGCACACGCGGCAGCCGTCGCGGTCGCGGAACAGCCTGCACGCGCCTACAACCCGCTCTTTATCTACGGCGGCTCTGGCTTGGGCAAGACGCACCTGCTCCATGCCATCGGCCACTACACCCGCACGCTCTACAAAGGAACGCACGTCCGCTACGTGAGCTCCGAGGAATTCACCAACGAATTCATCAACTCCATCCGTGACGACAAGGCCTCAGTTTTCCAACGGCGCTACCGAGAAACCGATGTCCTGCTCGTCGATGACATTCAGTTCCTCAGCGGAAAAGTCCAGACGCAGGAGGAGTTTTTCCATACTTTCAACACACTGCACAACGCCAACAAGCAGATCGTCGTCACCTCCGATTTGCCGCCCAAGCAGTTGCAGGAGTTCGAGGACCGTATGCGTTCGCGGTTCGAGTGGGGGTTGATCACCGACATTCAGCCACCGGACCTCGAGACCCGTATCGCGATCTTGAGAAAGAAGACGAAGCAAGAGCGGCTCGTTGCGCCACCCGAGGTGTTGGAATACATCGCGTCGAAGATCACTACCAACATCCGAGAGCTTGAGGGCGCGCTCATCCGTGTGACAGCGTTTGCTTCCTTGAACCGCCAACCGGTCGATCTGACTATCACCGAAGTCGTACTCAAAGACCTCTTGCCGTCGGAAACTGGGCCCGAGATCACGGCGGCCCAAATTATGGCTGCAACCGCTCAGTACTTTGGAGTCACCGTAGACGATCTGTGTGGTTCCTCTCGATCTCGCGTCCTGGTGACAGCCCGACAGATCGCCATGTACCTGTGTCGAGAATTAACGGATCTGTCGCTTCCAAAAATCGGTCAGGCGTTCGGGGGGCGGGATCACACCACGGTGATGCATGCAGACCGAAAGATCCGCCAACTGATGGCCGAGCGTCGGTCCTTGTTCAACCAGGTCACGGACCTCACGAGCCGCATTAAGTCTCAGCCACGGCCCACCCCATGACCACCCTCGTCGCTTCACAAACCCATCCCTCGCCCACCCCCTCCGTCGCTGGTCGGCCTTTATCCCCAGATTGTCCCCACGTGTGGACCAAGAATGTGGATAATGTTGGGGATAACTCACCCCGAAGTGTCCGTTTTGAGCGATCCGTGCATCTATCCCCATCTGTGGATTACCTGTGGACGGGATCGCGGGAACCCCTCGTAGGGAGAAGCCACACCTGTGGACGAAATTGCCCTCACTGGGGACGGACAACCGATGTTCTTTTCCTATCCCCAGACCACCGGCCGTCATCCACGCGCCCACCCACAGTCAGTCCCCAACGCAACAGTCCGCATCTACGAGGGAATTCCCCGTTGTACACAGAATCCACATCCCCTATGACGGTGACTACTTATCTTCATTCATCAATAACTACACAACCTTCACGGACGTCCCCGTGGATATCTCCCCTAGTCTTCGTCAATCGCCGTTTGTCGTGGGCGTCTTTGGTTGAAGGCACCAGTCGACCCGTAGGTAAGGGAGTGGACGAGTGAAAATTCGAGTGGAACGAGACTCGCTCGCCGATGCTGTCGCATGGTCGGCCCGTACGTTGCCGAACCGGCCGAGTTTGCCGGTACTCGCTGGCCTCGTCATTTCCGCCAGTGACTCACACGTTGCCCTCAGTGGCTTTGACTACGAGGTTTCGACTCGAGCGAGCATCGAAGCAGATGTGGAAACCGAAGGATCGGTTTTGGTGTCCGGCCGTCTGCTTGCCGACATCGCCCGCTCACTGCCCGCACAACCGGTGGTCATGGCCGCCGAGGGCTCTCGCGTCGTGATCACCTGCGGACGTTCGAATTTCACCCTTCCCACACTCCCGCTGGACGACTATCCGTCACTGCCGGAGATGCCCCAGTCGAGTGGAACGATCGATGCGTCCTTGTTTGCGCATGCTGTTAGCCAGGTGGCGATTGCGGCAGGTCGTGACGACACGCTCCCAACATTGACCGGTGTCCGGGTGGAAGTAGACGGATCGACCATTGTGATGGCGGCGACGGACAGGTATCGATTGGCTGTACGTGAATGCGAGTGGTCGCCGAGTGATTCGAAAACGCACGCGGAATTGCTGGTGCCGGCGAAAACCATGTTGGACACCGCGAAGTCGCTGGCGTCGGCCGACGAGGTCACGATTGCTTTGGCGCCTGAAGGTGAACGACTCATGGGCTTCGAGGGTGCGGACCGGAGGACAACGACGCGACTGCTCGATGGTGAATTCCCCAAGTACCGATCGTTGCTCCCCAGTGAATCGTCGACGCACGCCCGGGTGGACACAGCGTCGTTGATCGAAGCGGTCAAGAGAGTGGCCCTCGTCGCCGAACGGAACACTCCGCTGCGATTGACGTTCAGCGGAGCGGAGGTGGCTCTTCGTGCCGGGAACGGTGAGGACGCCCAAGCTGAAGAAGTGGTGGAGGCATCCATCGATGGAGACGACATCGAGATCGCGTTCAACCCCGTGTACCTCCAGGACGGCTTGACATCGATTGACGCTGAGACTGCGCAATTCGCCTTCACCCAAGCCACAAGGCCAGCAGTCATCACCGGAATGGTTGACGGGACCTCCGTCGAGGAATACCGGTACCTCCTCATGCCTGTTCGGCTGACTGGCTGACCATGTGGGTTCAGGCACTGAGCCTGACGGACTATCGCTCCTACCCGCAGGTGGATATCGAGTTCACACCTGGAGTGTCCACACTCGTCGGCATGAACGGGCAGGGAAAAACGAACATCGTGGAAGCGATCGCCTACCTGGCGACCCTCGGTAGTCATCGGGTATCTACGGACGCTCCGTTAGTTCGACAAGAAGCCGAACATGCGGTTATCCGGGCCCGGGTGCGAGAAGAAGAACGCTCGGTGTCCTTGGACCTCCAGGTCAACCCCGGCGGATCCAACAAAGCTCGCATCAATCGATCGCCGGCTACCAAAGCCGCAGACATCCTGGGGATCGTCCGTTCGGTGCTTTTCGCTCCCGAGGATCTATCTCTCGTACGAGGTGATCCCGCAGACCGGCGACGGTTCCTCGATGACATGTCCGTGCAAAGACATCCACGCATGTTGGGAGTGAAGGCGGACTACGACAGAGTGCTACGACAACGCAATGCCCTCTTGAAGTCCGCAGGCGGACGTCCATCGGCGTCGATGAGTCAAACCCTCGAGGTATGGGACGACCAACTGGTAGAACTCGGTGCCGACATCATTCGCCACCGCTCACAACTCATTCACGATCTCGCCCCGTACGTCCAGGCCGCGTACGAGTCGATCGCGCAGGGAGCCACCGTCGATGTTCGATACCGGCCGTCGTCACCCATCGTCAACGAAGAGCACGCGACAGATGCCCTACCTGAGGCTTTTCGTCAGGATCTACGCGAGCGACGAGAAGACGAGTTCCGACGCGGGATCACCCTGGTCGGTCCCCACCGCGACGATGTCGACCTGGTGCTCGACGGTCTTCCAGTGAAGGGGTACGCGTCGCACGGTGAATCGTGGTCCATGGCTTTGTCGCTGCGGTTGGCGGCGGCGGAGGTTCTCCGTGGCGACGACGTGGACCCGATCATCATTCTCGATGATGTGTTCGCCGAACTCGACACCACCAGACGAGATCACTTGGCGACCATGGTTCAAGGAGTGACCCAGGTTTTCATCACCGCGGCGGTGCTTGACGATGTTCCGGCCGAACTGACCGGTGCCCGATTCACGGTCACCAAGGGTCAGGTGACCGGGGCATGACGTCCGATGACGCACATGTCCCAGACGGCGAGGAATCGGATCTTCACGCTGCGACCCGTGCGTTTCAACGTGCCCGATCGAGTGGGGTGTCGTCGTCGGGAAACTCGTCAAGCCGGGCATCGAAGAAGCGTTCGAAGCCAGTTGGCACACGAGCAGGGAAGTCTGGCGATCCAACCTTGATGTCGACGGCGCTCGCCGAGTTCCTCAGCCACCAGGGATGGGAGGACGATGCCGCGCGCGCTGGCCTATCCGAACATTGGCGGGAGATTGTCGGGGAGGACGTAGCCGAGCATGTCCACGTCGAGTCATGGAACGACGGGCAGTTGGTCTTGCGAGCGGACTCGACCGCTTGGGCCACCCAGGTGCGCTTGCTGACGGCATCCCTACTGGAACGGGTGCGAGCGGCCCTGGGCCCGGATGTCGTGGAGAGTGTTCAGGTGAAGGGCCCACAGGCGCCCTCGTGGCGCGCTGGCCCCCGGGTGGTCAAGGGTCGCGGCCCCCGCGACACCTACGGGTAGTCCAGGCCGGCCAGGGCGTCACCCAGAAAGGCACCACGCAGGCCTACAACATTCACCAACGGTCTATTGGGGAATATCAGTACCCCCATACATCACCTAGGGGTCCATTCCCCACATCAGGCATTCTCGTCCGTTTTTACGCAGGTCGGTGTGCGCAGAATCCATCCGGCGGAGGTAGACTCGGCCTGTATTCCTCCCACCCCCGGAGCTGCTCTGGAGAGCCACTCCATGGAGGCCCGCCATGCCCTCGGAAACACCGAGGCGTCTCGTCCAGAAAGGCAGGACCCGGTGTCCTACGACGCAAGCGCGATCACCGTTCTCGAGGGCCTGGATGCCGTCCGCAAACGCCCGGGCATGTACATCGGGTCCACCGGTGAGCGGGGCCTGCACCACCTCGTCTACGAAGTCGTCGACAACGCGGTGGACGAGGCGATGGCCGGCTACGCCTCCACGATTTTTGTGACGTTGCTCGCCGATGGCGGGGTCCGGGTTGTCGATGATGGTCGCGGAATTCCCGTGGACGAACATCCGGTGGAGAAGAAGCCAGCGGTGGAGGTAGTCCTGACCGTTCTGCACGCCGGTGGGAAGTTTGGTGGCGGCGGCTACCAGGTGTCGGGTGGGCTCCACGGCGTGGGCGTCTCGGTCGTCAACGCTCTGTCCGCCCACCTTGAGGTGGAGGTTCACCGCGACGGAGCTGTCTACCGACAGTCCTACGACCGTGGCGTTCCCACCGCCCCGCTCGCCCAAGGGGAATCAACGACCGTTACCGGCACCACAGTCACGTTCTGGCCGGATACGGAAGTTTTCGACACAACATGGTTCGACTTCACCACGCTGTCTCGTCGCTTCCAAGAGATGGCGTTCTTGAACAAAGGGCTCAGCCTCGAACTGACCGACGAACGGCGCGGGGCAGCACCGGTGATCGACGTTGCGGAAGCCGCCGATCCGACAGAGGAGCAAGTCAAGAGCGTTCGCTATCACTACGAGGGCGGCATCGTCGACTTCGTCCGACACATCAACGCCAGCAAAGGCGTCTCCAACCCGACGATCATCGAAATTGGCTCGGAGAACGACGACTCTGGCCTGAGTGCCGAGATCGCCCTGCAGTGGAACACGACGTTCGCTGAGTCGGTCTACACCTTCGCGAACACGATCAACACCACCGAGGGTGGAACTCACGAAGAAGGTTTCCGGACTGCGCTGACCAGCCTGGTCAACAAGTTCGCGCGCGAGTGGGGCGTTCTCAAAGAAAAGGACGCAAATCTCACAGGTGAAGATGTGCGCGAAGGTCTGACCGCGATCGTGTCGGTGAAACTTATGGAACCGCAGTTCGAAGGCCAGACGAAAACGAAACTCGGCAACACCGAGATGAAGACGTTCGTGCAGAAGATCGTGAACGATCAACTCGGCGCGTGGTTCGAGTCGAACCCGTCCGAAGGAAAAGAGATCGCGCGCAAGTCCGTATATGCGGCATCGGCACGCATCGCAGCCCGCAAGGCGCGCGACCTGGCCCGCAACCGAAAGGGCCTTCTCGGCGGCGCCGGTATGCCGGGGAAGTTGATCGACTGCTCCAGCCGTGAACCCGAGGAATGCGAGATCTTCATCGTCGAGGGCGATTCAGCCGGCGGCTCAGCTCGCCAGGGTCGCGACCCACGAATTCAGGCGATTCTGCCGATCCGAGGAAAGATCCTGAACGTCGAAAAGGCCCGCATCGACAAGGTTCTCGGCAACAACGAGGTACAGGCCTTGGTGTCGGCGCTCGGTACAGGCGTGCAGGACGAGTTCGATCTGAATCGGTTGCGGTACAACAAGTTGGTCCTGATGGCTGATGCCGACGTCGACGGGCAACACATTCGCACCTTGTTGTTGACGTTGCTGTTTCGTTTCATGCGTCCCTTGGTGGAACTCGGGCACGTCTACTTGGCGCAACCCCCGCTGTACAAGATCAAGTGGCAGCGTGAAGGGTCCGAATTTGCGTACTCGGATCGAGAACGAGACGCACTTATCGAAGCGGGACAGGCAGCCGGCCGCAAACTCCCCAAGGAAGAGGCCGTTCAGCGTTACAAGGGCCTAGGCGAGATGAACGCCGATGAATTGTGGGAAACGAC
>WLWL01000176.1 GCA_012103605.1 Candidatus Nanopelagicales bacterium | reverse complement strand
GAACGATCGATGTGCGCTCGACCCTGCGGCGATCGCATCGCACGGGGGGCGACCCGGTGCATCTGCTGCGCCGTAGGCGTACCACCAAGCCGCGACGGATCGTGCTCATAGCCGATGTTTCCGGATCCATGGAGCCGTACGCCCGCATCTATTTGCACCTACTCCGCGGTGCCGTCCGTGCGATCAATGCCGAAGCGTTCGTGTTCGCGACCCATCTCACTCGACTCACCGGGCAGCTGTCATCCATGCACACCGAGCAGGCGTACGCGAAAGCCGCTGACGCAGCCAACGATTGGTCGGGTGGAACCCGCATCGGTGTTTCCTTGAAGTCCTTCATCGACCTATATGGGCGACGGGGCATGGCCCGTGGCGCCGTCGTCGTCGTCGTCAGTGACGGGTGGGAAAGCGATCGACCGGAATTCCTCAGCGATGCAATGACTCAACTGGGCAGACTCGCCCACCACATCATCTGGGTGAACCCGAGAAAGGCCGCCGAGTCATTCGAACCCCTCACCGCAGGAATGGCTGCCGCCCTGCCGCACGTCGACACGTTCCTGTCCGGTCACAGCCTTCGGGCCCTGAATGACGTCATGGCGGCGATCGCGGCAGCGGGGGATCGCGTGGATCGCGGCACCCTTGATCGGGCACGCATCACCGGCGCCGCGTGAATAGGCTAGTTGCATGCTCGTTTCCGTAGACGATTACCGCGAGGGAATCCTCGCGGGCCTTGAGCCGCTCGACCCCATCACCTTGCCGCTGGCTGATAGCCATGGGTGTGTGCTGGCGGAAGATGTCGTCGCCCAGTGGCCTCTGCCCTCCTTCGATAACTCGTCCATGGACGGCTACGCGGTCCTAGCCGGTGACGTCTCCCCTGCGAGTGAGGCCTCGCCGGTGACCTTGACTGTCATCGACGATGTTCCCGCTGGCTCCCGAGCGGATGTTGCTTTGAGGCCTGGGTGTGCGGTGCGCATCATGACCGGTGCCCCGATCCCGTCCGGGACCGACTGCATCGTCCCCGTCGAGGTGACCGATGCGGGAACCGACAGCGTCGAAATCCGAGAGAGCGTAGCTCCCGGCAGCTACATCCGGCGAGCCGGAGAGGACGTGATTGTCGGAGACGTCGTGGTTCGGGCCGGGACGTTGCTGTCATCGCGGCAGTTGGCTGTCATCGCCGCGGTGGGTAAAGGGCACCTGGTGGTGTACCCGCGACCGCGGGTCGCGGTGTTGTCCACGGGAAGTGAACTTGTGGAACCCGGTACGCCATTGAGCAAAGGAATGATCAGCGACTCCAACAGTTTTCTGCTCGTGTCAGCAGCCAACGAGGCCGGCGCTCAGGCGTACCGCGTTCCGCCGGTGCCCGATGACGCAGATGCGTTCTCTGCAGCCATCAGCGATCAATTGCATCGAGCCGATCTCATCTTGACGAGTGGCGGCGTCAGCATGGGCGCATACGACACGGTCAAGGAAGTGTTCTCCTCTTACGGCACGGTCGAGTTCACCAAAGTCGCCATGCATCCTGGTATGCCGCAGGGTCATGGGGTTGTCGGTGAGAGTGACGATGAGCGGATCCCGGTCATCACGCTGCCTGGCAACCCGGTCAGTTCCTACATCTCGTTTCAGAATTTCGTTCGCCCCGCTATCAACAAGCTCCGGGGTCTCGGGTCGACCGATCGACCACGCCTGGCCGCTGAAGTGACGAAACCTCTTGATTCCCCCCAATCCAAACGACAGTTCGCTCGCGGACGATTCCTCGACGACGGGCGGGTCGAGCCCGTTGGTGGAGGACAGGGGTCGCACGTGATCGGTGGATTGGCCCAAGCCGACTGCTTGATCGTGATCCCCGAGGGCGTGGCGCACGTCAACGCTGGCGACACGGTTGATGTCGTGGATTTGAGGGGTGATGTTGGATGACGGGCTTTACGCATCTGGACGATTCGGGCGACGCACACATGGTGGACGTGACCGAGAAGACTGTCACGGATCGTCGGGCCCGTGCTCAAGCCTTCGTTCGCGTTGACTCGACGGTGGTGGAGATGCTTCGCGGTTCTGGTGTTCCCAAGGGTGACGCACTCGCTGTTGCGCGTATCGCCGCCATTGCTGGAACGAAGCGAACACCTGATCTCGTTCCGTTGTGTCACCCGATAGCCATTCACGGCGTCGATGTCGATGTGTCCGTTGAGGATGACGGTGTTCGCATCGACGTGACGGTGCGCACCGCTGATCGAACGGGCGTCGAGATGGAGGCGCTCACCGGAGCATCCGTGGGCGCTCTGGCGGTCATCGACATGGTGAAGGGAGTCGACCGGTCGGCGATGATCGATGAGGTCGTCCTCATGGAAAAGACCGGAGGTCGTTCCGGCCACTACGTACGAGACGAGTCCGCGTGACCTATCGCGCTCTCGTCATCACCTCATCGAACCGTGCCGCGCGAGGCGAGTGGGAGGACACGTCCGGGCCCATCCTTGTGGCAGGACTGCAGGACCTCGGACTGGAGGTTGTTGGGCCACGCGTCGTTGCCGACGGCGAGCCGTTTCGGGCCGCGCTTGAGCACGGAGTCGCCGAGGCTTTCGACTTGATCTTGACCACGGGTGGTACCGGCCACACGCCGCAGGACGTCACCCCCGAGATGACGCAGACGGTGATCGAGCGCGAATCCCCGGGCTTGGCGGAAGCGGTTCGCAACTACGGAGTCTCCGCAGGTATTCCGACGGCGATTTTGTCCAGGGGAGTCGCGGGAATCGCGGGAAGCACCCTCGTGGTCAACCTGCCCGGATCCCCCGGTGGATGCCGGGACGGCATCGCCGCGCTCGGCCCGGTCCTGCCGCACGCGATCGACCAAATTCACGGGGGCGACCACACCCGCTGACCGTGAGACACAGTGACGAACGGCCTCAGGCCGCTTCCCAAACCCGTGAGGATCAAGACATTTGGGCCCTTGAAGGTCACCGTTGCGGAAGAGAACTAGGCGAGCGTGCTTTTCCGCTGTAGTGCGATGAGCGTCGTGGCGAGCTACGTGTGTGAAGAGCGGTAGCGCTCCCACGATCGATGGATCTCGATCTCCGCGTCTGAGCGCCCGACCCAG
>WLWL01000175.1 GCA_012103605.1 Candidatus Nanopelagicales bacterium | reverse complement strand
TGACGGCGGCGGCGGTGACGGCGGCGGTGCCGTGATTGACCCGTTGGAATCAAACGAGGCGTACTGCGACGAACCAGACGACGCTATGGCATCTGAAGATTTTAGTGATGTCTATGCGAAGGACATTTGTGAGCCGAAAGGCATCCAGCCGCCTTACTACCAGAAGAAGTGGGCGAAGGAAGGTGTAGAGCAGCAGCATTGGAGGATTGTCGGCTACGCGCTAACCGCTGGAGGCGGTGTTGGTGACGACGGAGAGCCCGTGCAGGTGGCTCCACCTCCTCCTCCGCCGTGTTGGGACGCGAGCATTAACAACTGCCCGGTGGGTGGAGCGTTGAGGTTTACGGCTCCGAAGTACGCGATGGTGGGTGTGCCGGTGACGATGTACGCGTACGCCTCGTGGCGTCCGGACGCTAATGCTCCTTCTCAGCCGACGAACGGCACAGCCGTTATTCGCGTTGATGGTGAGGATTACTCCGGTGTCGAGTTTGTCGATGGTGTTGCGGAGTGGCGTTTCATCCCTGAGACCGAGGGCATGAAGGAGTTCACAGCTAGCGGCGTCCTCTTCTCTGGCCTATCGGGAGCGAACGCCTACATCGACACGGTCCCTGCGCGCACGTACGTGTTGGAATATGACCCGGACGCGTATAAGGCGGCGTTGAAGAACAAGCGCGTCGAGGTCGGCGACACGTACGTCATCACGGACCCCAACCAAGCCAGGTCCTACTTGGAGGACCGTTACGAATGGAGCGTCTCGGAGAAGAGTGATGATGTGTGCTCGGTGTATGAGACGAAGAAGGGCGCCGTGAAAGCCAAGTTCAACGGTGAAGGCAAGTGCACGGTCATCTGGATGGACAAAGAGTCCGAAGAAAAAGGTAAGTACACGTTCATCGCCAAGAAGTAACGCTGTAGCTGCCCGGTCCCCCGCGAGGGAGCGTACCGGGCGCTAGACCCGGAGCGGTCGTCGTACACCCCAAGGCGCGACGGCCGCTTCGGCTTTCTCGTCTACGTTCGTGTTTACGGCGAGTGAGTAGTCGAGTCTTGGCTAGAGGAGCGGGGTGGAGCAAAACTCTCCTTTTTGCCGCACCCGCCCCTCGCGAGGCGAGGGGCGGCTTCCCTTGGTTGTTGTGCATGTGAGACAAAATCGGCGAGCTTGTCTCATTTTTAAAAGTCCCTGCCACAAAGTGTCACCCTCGGCGTAGAAAGGCGAATGCCGGGTCGGCAGTAGGGGAGTGAGTGCTCGTGAGGAAGAAGTCTTGGGGTCGATTGGGTGCGGCCATTGGCGTGGTGACGTTGTTGGCGGGTGGCTTGGTAGGTGTTGCAGCACCTGCTCAGGCGGAACACCCGGCGGGCACGGAAAAATGCTGGGAAATCGGCTATCCGGAGGGGACCGACGCCCCTCGACCCAATGACGCGTTCGGTCAAGAGAAATGCAGCAAAGAAAAATTAACTTTTGTCGCGTGGCACTACAGCGAAGGAACCGACTACATCTACTGGGAGGCCTGGGGCACCCGGGTGCAAGACGAGACACCCTCAGTCGACAAAGACGAGACGGCCCCGGGCGTTGGTATCTTCTGTGATCCATTCCGGGGCAACAAGTCGTACTGCAAAACAAACACATCCATAGAGAACCTAACTGGCGACGAAAAGGTCAAGGTTGAGGGTGATGTTTGTGATGCAGCGGTCGCGAATTTGCCATCGGGCTACGAAAAAATAGATCAGAAATCGGCTATCACTAACTCCTTTATCGAATGCAAGGTAACTGCACAGCCAATTGGGAGCACGCTCCCTATTGAGACCGATGATTGCGATCCGGACTCGGAAATTCTGGTCGACGACAAGTGCGAAATCCTAAATCCAAGTGAGGATTGCCCTGAGGGGCAGATTGCAGTAGTAGACAAAGGGTGCGTGACTCCAGATAGTTCAGGGGCCGGAGAACCTGTGCAGAAGGTCCCGCCGCCTCCGCCGTGCTGGGACTCGGCGATCAATAACTGCCCTGTTGGTGGTGCATTGCGGTTCGCGGCTCCGCGGTACGCGATGGTGGGCGTGCCGGTGACGATGTACGCGTACGCCTCCTGGCGGCCTGACGCGAACGCTCCCTCCCAGCCGACGAACGGCACGGCTGTGATCCGGGTGGATGGTGAGGACTACGCGGGTGTGGAGTTCAAGGATGGTGTCGCGGAGTGGCGTTTCATTCCCGAAACAGAGGGCATGAAGGAGTTCACAGCTAGCGGCGTGCTGTTCTCCGGCTTGTCCGGCGCAAACGCCTACATCGACACGGTCCCAGCCCGCACGTACGTGCTGGAGTATGACCCGGCGGTGTACGCGACAGCGTTGAAGAACAAGCGTGTCGAGGTTGGCGACACGTACGTGATCACCGACCCGAACCAGACCCGCTCCTACGCCGAAGACCGTTACGAGTGGTCAGTATCGAGCAAGAGCGAGGACGTGTGCGCTGTGTATGAGACCAAGAAGGGCGCTGTGAAGGCGAAGTTCACAGACTCCGGCAAGTGCACGGTCATTTGGCTGGATAAGGAGTCTGAGGAGAGCGGTAAGTACACGTTCATCGCGGAGAAGTAACCCGAACTGCCCGGCGCCTCTGCGGGGGAGCGTGCCGGGCGATAGACCCGGAGCGGTCGTCGTACACCCCAAGGCGCGATGGCCGCTTCGGCTCTCGTCCCAGGGTCGCAGTTTTGTGTTACCTGCGTAACTTCACGACCCCTGAGAATACGATTTGCGGTGAAAACTGATTGTGGCGTCGGCAAAGTATCGCCGACGCCCGGAGGAAAAGAGCCACTCGTGAATGACGATGCAACAAGCCCGGTACGCAATCAACTTGATCTGGTCACCGAGACGCGCCGACAGCGTGTATTTGCAGAAAACGTGTTGAATGTATTGGTCAACGTCGTGGTTCTCAATCTTTTTGTGGAGTTCTCGGCTGCCGTGGTCATTGACTCATTTTGGATCTCGCTACTCACGGCCGTGCTTCTGACAGCGATGATTGGTCTTCTATCCAAGGTCGAAGCAAGGGTTCACCATTTCTTCTTCGAGACCCATTCCTGGCGAGTCGCCGGTGTGATCTCCATTTGGCTGATCCTGT
>WLWL01000174.1 GCA_012103605.1 Candidatus Nanopelagicales bacterium | reverse complement strand
AAACGACTGAGACCTCGCCGTACACCTACAGCCAAACTTTTCACCAGACCGGCTGGCAGAACGGCTCGTTCACTCCATCACCCTGCAGCTACGGGACCTATCACTCGAACGGCCCACAGGGCGAAGGTTGCTACGTGGCGGCGGGGCCTACCGGCTACTACACAACCGGAAAGGACGCCCCTCCCGCTGGCTGGACCGATGATGGCGAGCAGTACACAAAGACTGTCCGCACGAAGGACTCAACCCCGGACGGCTTTACCGACAACGACACCGAGTGGGTAAGGACAACGGACAACGTTGCACAGGTAGTTCCCGCGTAACGGCTCGAGATGGCTGGTGATCGGACTCAACGATCACCCGCCATCTTGCATGCACGTAAGCGTGCACTCTTCGCCATCGTGCGATTCATCTGAACACGACGCCGGTGCCAGAGAAGTGTCCGAAACTGCCAAGATCGATGCGCGGGAACGAAATCTGGTTCTTCCACAGATCCTGCATGCCCGCGAATCTGATGTCATCCAGAACCATGACCGATCCCGGCTTCATGACGCCAAGAATTCTTGGTACTACGACCGATTCGAAAACACCGTCCTTTGGTCCGTCGACAAAAACTAGATCCGCCGATGAGAAAACCGTCGAGTTTTCACGCCAGATTTCATCGTCAAGAAGGTTTGCAACCACTTGCGACACATTCGGATAGCGCTCAAGCAATTCAGGTATAGACCCAGGGATACCGTCGATAGCCACCACATCAAATGTGACAACCCGTTTACAAGTGCGGCTGAGAATTGCGGCGGCGGCGCCTTGCCACGTACCAATCTCTATCGCCAATTGTGGGTTTAGTCTTGCCGCGAAGCCAGCGAGCAGTCGATAGTGCTCTCCCGGCCACATGTGTACAAAGTCACGATCCACCTCGTTGACAAGATTGCTCGCTACCTCATCAACATTGCTCTTCAGTGCTTCACCGCACACTTGAACGAGAATCTCAATATGGCGATCCTCCAACGCCGGAACGAGGTCCGACTGAGGCACGACAGGCACCAGGTCCTGTGGTTTCTGCACGAATATCAGGTAGGACAGCCGCCGACGAAATTCATCAAGCCACGGCCATCGCCACCACCGACGATCTTGAGGAGTTTCCG
The DNA here is from genome assembly GCA_012103605.1 of Candidatus Nanopelagicales bacterium. Classification (GTDB taxonomy): domain Bacteria; phylum Actinomycetota; class Actinomycetes; order S36-B12; family S36-B12; genus S36-B12. The sequence continues at coordinate 1,962 of WLWL01000174.1, read as the reverse complement.
GCACTCAAGGAGTCTGCCAAGGATCCGCCGACGGATCAACCGTTCCACCTGCGCGGATCTAGGAGTTCTTGATCATCAGACGCAAACGAGTGGGGAAGCAAGTCCGGCGTTGCCTCCGACCAGCAACGGAGAACTTCCCGCCATTCGTTCAGAGATGACACACCAATAACGACCTGCGTTGCCCAATCCAACGCCTTCACATGTCCGAGGCAGATGCTAAGTGCTGACCTGGGACCGCGTTCGTGAACATGCGCCCAATACATGCGGAGATCAGGATGACTCGCAAATAGCCGTTGATCTTCCTGAAGGAGCAATCCTTGAAGAAATACGGACCGCACCGCAAGTTCTGCACCTTGCTTGGCAAGAGCATGTACGTCGTCATCGTCATCGAAGCGCCGATCGATCGGATTCGATGGGACTTGCAGCGCGCCAACTTCGTGATCTGCGCGGTGAAGGTGTTCGCGGAAGGTGCGCACATCTTCGCGTGTATACGCAGCAACACCGATTCGGTCAACGAGTCCGACTTGCTGCGCATGAATCATTCGATCGACCACGTCATCGCGTTGCGTCTCATCCAACTGATCCCATTCGCGAACAAGGCACGCATCGAACTTCTCGCAACCCAGCACACTCAGACTCGATGAGACTTGCTCCACCGGATCCACAGGATCTGTGCCGACAATCTTTCCCGTGAAGGTGAATGCCGATGACCACGGGCGCAAACGCTCGAGCACGTCACCATAAACAGCCGCCGTGTCTATATGGGTAACACCGGATTCGAGAGCTAGGTCCAGGATCCCTGCGACCTCGGTATCCGAGAGACGCCCACGCTCGTTCGTGATCCCGTAGCCGTCACCGAATTGCGCCGTGCCAAGAACGAGTTGACTCACGATCTGATTGTGCTTGACCCGATATAGCGTGTCACCATGGCTGTCCCTGCGCGTGTTGCGCGCACCACACGACTCCGTGAGTGGATCGGTCCACTGCTCGTCGCTGTGGGAATCTACGTCTTGTCGCAACAGTGGTCTGGCCTAGACACTCCAGATTCCGAGTTCTACGCCTCGCTGGCGATCTTCACCGACGCGGTCACTGACCGTGCCCCAATCGATTCGTACTACTGGACCCGTTTGGGTCTGATTGCCCCAGCGCACCTGGCTATTTCGCTTCTGGGGATCTGGGAGGGATTCGCCGTCTATAAGGCCTTCATCACCCTGACCCTCACTGCAAGCATGTTCGCAATTTTTCGCCACTTCACAGGCTTCTGGCGCGCAACGTGGCTCACCGCTGCCGCTGCCAGCAGTTCCATCGTCGTCGCCTACCTGGGTAATCCGTACGTGTCTGCCACCGTTGTCGCCGGCCTGACGGCACTGCTGGCGTTCACGATCCACGGTCGGCTGTGGGGAGCCATCGGGGGTGGAATCACGCTGGGGTGGCTGGCGATGACGTATCCCACGGGGGCTCTTCTCGGTCTCACAATCTCCGTGAGCATGGTGACCTACCGGCTTCGTTCGGGCACCCCCGACTGGACCATGGTCGTCCGTCGGGCCTTAACCGCTGTTGCTGCCCTGCTCCTGACCCTTGGCGGATTTCTGCTCGCCGGACGTGTCCTATTTCCGGATTTAGATTGGCTCTCGTCGGTTCTTCTGGCATCTGGACAAGATCACTCGGTTCATGGGAGCGGTGAGTGGGTCTGGTTGCGCGACATCTCCCTCCTGGTGCCGACGGCGACCCTCGTGCTTTCCCTGGCTAACCGACTCCAAGGTCCCCACAAGACCCCCGCCGATTTGGCAGTGATCATTTCGTCGTCGTCCATCGCCTTCTACCTGGTATTCGCCCCGATTTTCGGCGCCCAGTTTCTCGAGGCGCCCTTGCATCAGGTTCTCCTGTGGGCACCGACACTCACCGCGCTGGGTCTCGTGGCCGCTAGCCGGATGGCCGACGATGTGCCCCGAACTACTGGGC
>WLWL01000173.1 GCA_012103605.1 Candidatus Nanopelagicales bacterium | reverse complement strand
AAGGAGTACTCGAGACTGTCGCGAATAAACCGCACGAATATCCTAGAAATGTCGCAAGAAACCTGTGATCTGGCTCATACATGACCGTGGGCAGTGTCCGAAAAGCGGTCGTTACCGTTTCGTGATCCAGTGCTCCACGGCTAGCGTCCACGCTTATGACGCCGTTCCCCGACAGCGCCCCGTCCGTGCGTACTTCCCTGCGCACCGGCCGGGAGAAGTGGCTGTCGGCCTCCATGGCCGCCCTCGCCACCGTCGTGACTGCCACCTTGGTGTGGCTGCTGGCCACCGCGGTTCCCAGCACAGCGAGCGGTCAGGCCGAGCCGGTGACCTCCGCCGATCGCTTGGCCGGATCCGATGTCGGTTTGCACCCGCGTGTCCGTGAGATCGACGCGAAGGCGATGACCCAGCGTTCTATCGAATTGGTCGAAGCCTTGAACGTAGCGTCGGTCGAAGCGGCTCGCACGGAAGTAGCCGGCATGCGCGAGCAGATCCTCACCGTTGCGCGCAAGCAACTCGGCGATCCCTACCGCGCCGGCGGAGCCGGACCCCACTCCTTCGATTGCGGTGGCTTCACCCAGTTCGTCTTCAAGCGAGCTCTGGGCATGGACATCGCGCGTACGTCCCGCGGTCAGTATCAACAGGTGCAACGCGTCAAGACCAAAGACGCTCTCCCCGGCGACCTCGTCTTCTTCTTCGAGGGCGGCGCACACCACGTCGGTATCTACCTCGGCAACGGCCAGATGATCGACGCACCCCAACCTGGCAAGCGCATCAGCGTCAACCCCATCAGCGGATCGTGGTGGGGTCGCAGCTTCACCGGCATCGGCCGAATACTCCCGGCCTGACGCCCGCGGCGCCTGAATCGCCACCAACGCGATCTGCGGACGCTGCCAGACTCTCAACTCACGTGAGCCAGCCAATAAAGTGACGCCCGTGGAACAGGAGTCGCGCTCGGAGCTTGCCAAAGGTCTGATCCTCGTCGGTGTTGCGACCCTGGTCGGCAACGGAGCCGCCTTCCTGTTGAGCATGGTCGCGGCGCGCGTCCTCGGCCCGGACGACTTTGGCGCCTTCGGGGCGCTCGTCGGAATCTTGTTGATCCTGGTGACGGTGGCGATCGCCATCCAGGCGCTGGCGGCACGACGGGTCGCCACCGCCCGATCGGGTGGCTCCAGATCTGACGAATCCGATTCAGACCAGTACGACTCGAATCGAGCCGCTCCGGACCGCTCGGACGTCGAGGGCCAACTCATTCGACTCGCAGCACTCGTCGGACTCGGCATCGCCGTCGGCGGGATCATCGCCGCATGGCCGTTGGGCAACATTTTCTCCATCCCATGGCTCGCCGTCGCCGCGGGCATCGCGTCGCTTGGCTGCATGATCTTCGGGTCAGCCGCCATGGGCATCGCCCAGGGCCGAGAAGAACGAGCGTCCTTCTCGATCGCCTTCATCTTCCTCAACGGTGCACGAGCCGTTGGCGGAATCATCGGCGTCATCGCCTTGTCCTCGGTGATCGGAGCGAGCCTCGGCATTCTTATCGGAGCCGCGGTGGGAGCCTTGATCGCTTACCGAAAAGTCTGCCCGGGAACGAAATTCGCGCCGATCCGCGACGGCATGGGTCGAGAACTCGGCCACATCGTGCACGCCTTGATGGTTCTGTTCACCTTGACCAACGTCGATGTCCTCCTGGCCCGTCTCTACCTCTCCGACATCGGGTCGAGTGAGTATTCCGTCGGTGTGCTGTTGGCCAAGATCGCGTTCTTCTTACCCGGCGCCGTACTGATCGTGCTGTTCCCGAAAATGAGCGGACAGAACTCTCGACGGCCGGTGTTCATCGCCAGCGGGCTGACCGTCGCCGTGGGGCTGGTCATCACAGCCTTCGCCTTCTTGTTCGGACCGCTGGTCGTTCGCATCCTCGGCGGCGTGCAATACGAGTCGATGGCTGACAACATGTGGCTCTTCGCCCTCGAAGGATCGGTCTTTGCATTGGTGCAGGTGCTGCTCTACTCCCGACTCGCTGCCCAAGACCAAAAGGCAGTTCTCGCTGTCTGGGTCGCCCTCATTGCGCTCGTGGCGATCGTCGCGCTGGGTCGTAACGATTCTTTGGTATCGATCGTGACGACCGTCGTCGGTGTATCCATCGCGCTGGCAATCGTCGGGCTCTTCCTCGACAACCGAGGATCATCGAAGTACGAGATCCCTATCGAATCCGCCGAGTAGGTCACGAGGAGTTCACCGAGCGCAAGGAGCCGCCATGATCAACATGTCCCTGGCCACCGCCATCCACCACTCGCGGCACGCCAGCGCACCCGCGGACCACGCCGGCCACATTCGACAGATCGAAACCGTGCACGATCTTTTCGCCGGTCGCTACGAAGCAGTCACCACCGTCGGGGAGACCTTCACCGACGCCGTGCTCGGTATCGGAGTAGCCGAAGGTGTCGATGGAGAAATCATCCACGTCGATGGCGTCACCTGGCGCATCCCAGCGGACGGAGTACCCGAGCGCGCCCCGGCCGACCTCGGCATGCCGTTCGCCGTAGCCGCGTATGGCGGCACGCCGATCATCCGCGACATTCCCTCCGGCGCCACGATGACCGAGATCACCACCATCGTGGACGGCGTCCTGGCCGAAGAAAACCTGCACCACGACTACCTGGTCGCAGCCGTTCGCGTCACCGGCGACTTCTCCCACGTCCTGCTGCGCAGTGAGCACGGCCAAACCCCGCCGTACCAGCCGTTGGGCTCACCCGGCTCAGTGACCGGGGAGGTGCGTTTCGACCTCGCACCATGGACGGGCACCCTTGCCGGGTTTCGATTCCCTGACGTCGCCGATGACATCGTTATCCCCGGTCTCCACCTGCACGCCATCGCGCGCGACCACGACAGCGGAGGTCACTGCCACGAGCTGACCGTGGATCAGGCGCACGTGCAGGTGTGGATCGACGACGTCGAAGTCGATGTTCCTGGACTGCCCGCGGCCGCGTAACTCCCGTCTACGCACCCGCATCCGACCCCGACTAGCGTGGGGCCCTCAGGCGAGGTGGCAGAGCGGCCGATTGCAGGCGCCTTGAAAGCGCCCGAGGGGAAACCCTCCGGGGGTTCAAATCCCTCCCTCGCCGCGTGA
>WLWL01000172.1 GCA_012103605.1 Candidatus Nanopelagicales bacterium | reverse complement strand
CAGCCTACGTCCGCGACCGACGGATTCCACTGGAGTTGTGTCCATCCAGCAATGTGCAAACCGGAGCCGCCGCATCCATCGCGGAACATCCGATCGGGTTGCTACGTCGACTCAACTTCCGAGTGACGCTGAACACGGACAACCGTTTGATGTCGGGCACATCCATGTCTCGTGAGATGGAATTGTGCTGTGAGGCTTTCGGGTGGAACTTGAACGATCTGCAGTGGCTGACGGTGAACGCCATGAAGAGCGCCTTCATCCCTTTCAACGAAAGATTAGACATCATCAACAGGCGCATCAAACCCGCGTATGCCGCATTGCAAGAAGCTGAATCCGCGACAACAAAGGAGTAAGTGCGATGTCGGTCATCGATGCTCTCAGCGAAGGTCAGGTACGAGTAGAGGAGTTTCGCGACGAGTTGGGCAAGGTTCGCCATGTTCTGGACAACACCGATGCCGTGCTCGGAATGGCAGACGAAACCCTGCAAGCCGCAGAGGAAGCTCTCGAAGAAGCCCGACGAGCCATGCCGGTGATCATCGCCGTTGCCGTTGTCACCACAGCGGCAGTGGTGGGCATCTATCTGTGGCGTCGACGGTCATCGGATCGTGAGAGAAACTAGGTCGTGATGCTGTGGCGCGGCGACGGGGTAGAGACGACGTCGGCGCCTTCGTCAAACGACGCGCAGGCACCGATACCGGGGTATTCGCGTTTGAGGCTGCTGGGCTCGCGTGGCTTCGCGAGGCCCATGAGGAGCATCAGGGAGTGCCGATTCCCCGGGTGCATGACTTCGACCGTAACCACCTGACGCTGGACTTCGTCGCGACGTCGGCGCCGAGCCCGGAGGCGGCACGGGTGTTCGGCGCTCAATTAGCCCGCACGCATCGGTCTGGAGCCGGGATGTTCGGCGAGCTTCCCCCGGGATCAGATCAATTCTTCATCGCCGACCTGGAGCTACCCCCGGGGCAGTGGGAGACCTTCGGTAGCTTCTACGCACAAGCTCGCGTTCGTCCTTTGGTCGATCACGCCGTGTCACGGGGCGCCATCAGCAGTGCGCAGGCTCGGGACTTCGCCGTGTTGTGTGATCACCTCGAGTTTGAGGATCCGCTACTCATCGGCCCCCCCGATCCGATCGCCCGCCTCCATGGAGATCTATGGAGCGGCAATGTCCTGTGGCGTCGACGTGATTGCGTCCTGATCGATGCGTCAGCCCATGGTGGGCATCGGGAGACTGACCTGGCCATGTTGGCGCTCTTCGGCCTGCCCTACCTCGATGTGGCGCTCGAGGCGTACTGCGACGAGTGGCCGTTGAGTGACGGCTACGCAGCACGTGTCGAACTGCATCAGGTCTACCCATTACTTGTCCACGCCATCCTTTTCGGCGGGAGTTACGCAGCCGCCGCAACCAGAGCCGCTCGTCAAGCGGTGGCTAGGGCTCGTTTGTGACGGGGGTGGCTGAGTCCGACGTCCTACCTCGCCCACTGATCAGGCGATCGATCGCCCAGAAGACAAGACCGAGCACGATGCCCAGAGCCGCCACCCCGGCAATGTTCGTCAGTACCGCAGGAAGTCCGTAGGCGACCACATTGACGAAGTCATACGGGTATTTCTCGATGAAGTGTCCTCGGATGAGCGTGTAGGAAACCCAAATCATCGGGATGATGCCGGCGGTAAAGATTGACACGAAAGACAGCTGCCGGCGTGGGCCAACGATCAACCAGAGACCTACCGTCATGACAGGCACAATGATGTGCTTGAGAGTGTTGCCGATGATCTCCAGTCCAACGACTTGAGCGTTCGACGCCAGGACAAGTGCGTAGATTAAGCCAGTAATCGAGATCATCACCAGTGAGTCCATGCGCACGGCGTGCCAGACGCGTCCGCCCCGGTCGGGGTTTCGAGCAAGCATCGTGAACACGATGGCGACGATGATGTTCGAAAGATTGGTGAAAGCGCTCATAGAGTCGACAACGCGCCCGACGAGACCCGCGAGACCGTCCGGATTGACCCCGAAAAGTCCCGGAGGCACATTCACCGGCGGATAGACGTTGAAGGCCGTCAGGATCAAGCCGAGGCCGAGGCCGAACCAAGTGATGCCTGCAGCGATCGTGTAGGCGCGTCGAATGCTCATGAGTGCAACCGTTGCGTCAAAATCAGACACCCATGGGGTGCCACACCGTCTTGACCTCGACGAAGGCCCGCATGCGAGACAGGCTCGGGGTCGCTTGCCAGTCTGCGTGGGGAGCGGCTCCCCGCACTCGTTTCACCGTGCCGGCAGCGCTTCGCTCCAGGTCGGCCGCCACTGCTTCGTCGACGATCCCGGTGAGGTCCAGGGCGTTGACATCCGCGTGCTCAGCCAGCCATGGCATGACTTCCGCCGGTGCCCCCGTCAGGATGTTCACCACACCTGCGGGGACGTCGGAAGTCGCCAAGCATTCGGCGAGGGTGATGGCCGGGATTGGTCGCGACGAACTGGGCATGGCGATCACGGCGTTGCCGGTGACGATGATCGGAGCAATGACGCTGACCAAGCCGAGGATGCTGGCGTCCTGCGGTGCTACCGCTGCCACGACTCCCGTGGGCTCGGGTACGGAGAAATTGAAGAAGGGTCCGGCGACGGGATTGAAGTTGCCGATCACTTGGGCGTACTTGTCCGCCCAGCCCGCGTACCAGACCCATCGGTCGATGGCCGAGTCGACGTGGGAGCCCGCCTTCCTCGATGACACACCCTCGGAGTCAGACACCTCCGAGATGAATTGCTCGCGGCGGCCTTCCATGACCTCGGCGATCCGGTACAGAACCTGCCCGCGGTTGTAGGCGGTGGCCGACGACCACTTGGCGACGGCGGACCGCGCCGCCAACACCGCGTCCCGGGCATCCTTCCTGCTGGCCAAAGCCATGTTGGCCAGGAATTGTTCCTTGGAATCGGTGACCTCGTAGGTGCGTCCCGACTCGCTGCGCGGGAAAGCCCCTCCGATGAAGAGCTTGTGCGTCTTACGGACGTCGACTCTGCTCATGACGGATCCTCCACGTTGAGGTACGCACCCAAACCTTGCACTCCACCCTCTCGGCCGAAGCCCGACTCCTTGAAGCCTCCGAAGGGGCTCGCGGGATCGAATCTGTTGAAGGT
>WLWL01000171.1 GCA_012103605.1 Candidatus Nanopelagicales bacterium | reverse complement strand
CATAGGCGTTGACTGCAGGAGGTCTTCGAGACCAGAAAGAATCGACATTTGTTTACTAGATTACCCGTTCCTCCGAACCTGGCTCAATGCCGAGGGCACTGCACCACATCCGGTACATGACCTGGAACGTGTCCTCGAAGAGCTCCTCAGAGATCGAGTCGGGTCCTTTGCCGTAGTCGTAATACATCAGCCGCTCATCGGCTGCGTTCAACGCATGGGCGACGAGTGCCGGCTGCTTCACCCAGGGGTAGGACTTGGTGATCCTCACCGTCACTGCCGCATCCCACATAACCATCATGGACGTGTAGGCCTCAGATGTTGCCTTCAGCTCACCCACCTCGGCATCGGCAACAGCCCGCAGCAAGGGCCCAAGGGTGAGATAGACCTGATGAAGACCCCGCAGTTGCGGCTCCAAGTGAAGGTTTGCGCCTGAGATCCAGCCGTCGCTAGCGACCGCCATCTCCGTGATGACGTGATCAAAGAGTTGGACCAGGACGTCATCCACGCTGGCGTACTGGCGATAGAAGGTGGAACGAGAAACACCTGCTTCCCGAGCGAGCCGACCGGACGTGATCTGCTCGATCGGATAGGACTCCAAGAGCCGCTCGAGCGCAAGAAGGACTTTCACGATCTCCCCAACGTCAGTTGGAACACAGGGTACCAATTTGTCCCATCTCGATCGATGTGCCTGCCCCACGACCCTCCTGCGTGAATGATGTGGGTAGACAAGCGTCAAGAAATAGTCTCGCCGGCTCAGAAAGAGGGACCAGTGTTATCCACGTTGAGCGAAACTCTGCCGTTCGCCATCGGTGTCGCCGCGAGTGCGGCTGCCGTCATTGCTTTGGTTCTCATCTTGCAGGGCAGCAGAGCGCTGCCGTCAGGGCTCTCCTTCACCCTGGGGTGGATCCTCGGTGTCGGTGTCGTGTGCGCTGTGGGGGTCGCGTTCGGCCTGGCCGTTTCGGACGATCCGGCACGGTGGACGCAATGGTTGAAGACCCTCCTCGGTGCGCTGCTACTCGTCGCCGCTGTCCGTAAGTGGCGTCAACGTGTGCCCAGCGGCCAGGAGCCCACTCCGCCGAAATGGATGTCCGGTCTCCAGGACAGTGCACCCGGCAAGGCCGCGGTCCTAGGGTTCCTCCTCGGTGGCATCAACCCGAAGAACCTGATGTTGACGCTAGGAGCTGCCGCGACCCTGGGAGCGGCCGACCTTTCGTCGAGTGCACTGTGGATCACCGGGATCGCCTATGTGATCGTCGCGAGCGTGACGGTGCTGGTGCCCATGAGCATCTACGTTCTGATGCGCTCCAAAGCCGATGAACTACTTGCCAACCTCGGCGAATGGATGAAGTCCAACAGTGACGCCATCACCATCGTGGTCCTGGTGATCTTCGGCGTGAAACTGCTCCTGGGTGGTCTCGCCGGTCTCACCTGATGGTGAGGCGTGGGGGATAACCGGGAAGCGCCGGTCGATAGCGCTGGCAGCTCAGGGGCGCTGGGAAGCCGATAGTGGGGGGAGAGCCTGGGCCGGCTACTCCCAGCGTGCGCCGACGACGATGCCGTCGTCGATGTCCATGGTGACGCGGTCTTCTCGGTAGTCCCTCGTGGTCGGTTGGGGGACCCCGTCGATGGAGGCCACCCGCCACTCGTACCCCAGGTCGTCGATGATGCGCACCGCTTCTTCCTGGGTTGTGCCCTCGGAAACGAGGAACTCCAAGAGCTCGTCTTTGGACATTTCGGACACCTCGGCAGTGGTCGAACCTCCGTCGCTCGAACATGCGGCGACGCCGAAAATCAAGAATCCCGCCGCGACGGCGGCGGCCGTTCGATGGACCCAAGGGCTTTTGGACATGTTCCTATTGTGAGGACCGATCCATTTAAACCCAAGGACATGAGACAAACAGGGCCCTTTTGTTCCTTCCCGTGCGCGCGCTAGGCGTGATGTGCTTAGTTGTGGGGAGTTCAACCACACGCCCAAGAGTCACAAGGAGTTGCTTCGTGGAGGTTCTACGCCGAATGGCGCCCCTGGGGGCATTGGCTTCTGCTCTCGTTCTCAGCCTGAGCCTGGCCGCCTGCGGCAGCGAAGAAGAAGTGGCCGAGCCCGAGCCGGAACCAACCATCCCCGAAGAAGTCCTTTGGGCCGGAAGTGTGTGCACGGTGTTCGACGACCTGCTGGCCACCGTCGATGCCGTTGGAGATGACCTCTCCTACGAGCCCACCGCCGACGCTGAAGTCTTCGACCAGTACATCACCCAATTGCAGGCCCAGATGGCCGACGTCAACGGCGCCGTCGAGGAGCTGGCCTTCACCGTCGGCCAAGCCCCCGTCGACTACAAGGACAGCGCATCGAACGTTGTCGACTTCGGCACGGACATCACCGCGATCGTCGCCGCCAAGGACGAGACCGTGGTGCATATCGAGGCAGCGATGGCGGCTGATTCCAACGTCGACAAGGGACTCGAAGCGGCCCAAGCCGCCATCACCGGAGGAACCACGTTGGCGCTCACCCGAGATTTCCTCGCCGGCCTCGGCGATCTCCTCGGTCAGCGTAAAGACGACCTGGACGATGCGTTCGGTCAAGCAAGCGAATGTCAGTAATCACATCACCGAAAACAAAGGAGCACACATGTCAACCGGTCCCATCGAGGTACTCGTTCTGGGCTTTCCCGGGAATCAGTTCAGCGGCGAGATCCTTCCCGAACTCGCGAATCTGGTCGATAGCGGTCAGATAGCGATTCTGGATTTGGAGTTCGTCGCGAAGACAGTCGACGGCGATGTCGTTACCCTCGAGGCCGCCGACATGGAAGAAGGCGGATGGGCAGAATTGACCGTGGTTCCCGACGGCGATTACGTCGACAACGACGATTTCCAAGACGTCGCGGACATGCTTGAGCCCGGTAACTCCGCTGCGGTGCTCGTCTTCGAACACCTGTGGGCGAAGAACCTCGTGTCGGCGCTCGCCGGAGCCGGTGGAGTGTTGCTGTTCAACGCGCGCATTCCGGCATCCGAAGCCCTCGACTAACCATCCCTCGTTTCTAGGGCCGTTCACCCGTGCTTGTCGCCAGCCTGCTGATCCTCGGCTGCCTGATTGCCCTGGCCTCCGGGCGTGTGCCGCCGGTGCTCGCCTTCGCGGCCACGCTCACCCTGGCCGGCCTGCTGGGCGTTGCTCCGAGTAGTG
>WLWL01000170.1 GCA_012103605.1 Candidatus Nanopelagicales bacterium | reverse complement strand
CGACGACCTTCCACACAAGCGACCTGCCAGACCGACCACCCGCACACGGCCCCGCTCGACGATCAGGAGGATCGATGTTCGCGATCACGCAGGACAAGCCCGGCGGACCCAACACCCTGCGGTGGGAGAAGGCCCCCGACCCGACACCCGGCCCCAACGAGGTCATCATCGACATCGCCGCGAGCGCGGTGAACCGTGCGGACCTGTTGCAGCGCGAGGGCAAGTACCCGCCGCCTCCCGGAGCGAGCGACGTCATCGGACTGGAGTGCTCGGGCACCATCGCCTCGGTCGGGGCGGCACTGACCCTCGACCGCATCGGCGAACGCGTCACCGCCCTGCTCTCCGGTGGCGGCTACGCGACCCGCGTCGCGGTTCCCATCGGCCAGGTGATGAGCGTCCCCGAAGGTGTCGACGTCGTGACCGCCGGCGCGCTCCCAGAGGTCGCCTGCACGGTGTGGAGCAACCTGGTGCACGTCGCTGCGCTTCGCGAAGGCGAAGTGCTGTTGATTCATGGCGGCGGCTCCGGAATCGGCACCATGGGCATCCAGATAGCCCGCGTCCTCGGCGCGAAGGTAGCCGTGACCGCCGGGAGCCAGCGCAAACTTGATGCGTGCGCGGAACTCGGCGCCGACATCTGCATCAACTACAACGACGTCGATTTCGTCGAGGCGATCAAGGACGCGACCGGCGGCCGAGGCGCCGACGTGATTCTCGACAACATGGGGGCGAAGTACCTCATGCGGAACATCGACGCGCTCAACCGCAACGGACGGCAGGTCACTATCGGCATGCAGGGTGGCGTCGCGACAGAGTTGGACCTGTCTCAGATGATGGCGAAGAACGTCGGCCTGTTCGGGACGAGTTTGCGTCGTCGTCCGGACAGCGAGAAGGCGACCATCTGCCGGGAAGTCGAGAAGCACGTGTGGTCCTGGATCGGGAACGGCGAGGTGCGACCCGTGGTGGATCGTGTGATGCCGATGCCCGAGGCCGGTGCTGCTCACACACTGCTCGATAGCGGCGACGTCATCGGCAAGATCGCGCTGCAGACTCCCTAGAAGCTGCCACGCTCGCGAGCACGAGCGATCCCCTCGGCCTGTGACGGCATCGGGGTGCCGGTCAGGTGCGCGAGTCGATCGCTTCGCAACGACAAATCTCGGTCGGGACCATCCACACGGACGTCGTCGATGAGCCCCGCGTCGAGGGCGAACTCCGCGGCGACCAGCCGGCCGAAGTCGGCTTTCGCGACACCGTCGCCAGAGACAATGTGAAAGACCCCGTGCTCTTCGGCCTTGACGATCCGCTCGATGGAGTCAATGACGTCCTGGACAAACAATGACGTCACGACGTAGTTGACGTACCCGGGGACGCGACGACCGCTGAACAGTTCGCGGGTGAAGAACTCCAGAACCGACCGGTCACCACTCGGGCTCCAGCCGAAGAAGTTCGTTCGTGCGATCACGGCGGATGCATGCGCGGCAACCACTGCCTGTTCGCCGGCTGCTTTCGATCGGCCGTACGCGGACGTCGGCGAGACCTGCTCGTCTTCGGCGTACCAGCCGCGGGCACCGTCGAACACCGCATCGGTCGAGACGTAGACGAAGCGTGAGCCGACCGACGCGGCTGCGCCTGCCAGTGCCCCGCTGGCGTCAGCGTTCAGCCGGTGCGCGAGATCGGGGTCCTGTTCGCAGGCGCGGTGGTCGGCCATCACTGCGCAGTGCAGGACGATGTCCGGGCGCACCTCGTTGACCGCGCCGGCAAGGCTCTCGGTGGAGAGCAGATCACCTGTGACGGTGTGCTCGCACCACGGCGCAGAACCCACGTCGCGCACCATCCCGACAACCTCGTCACGAGGTTGGAGCGCCCGCATAGCGTTCGCGCCCAGGAATCCGCTCACCCCGGTGATCAGCCATCGCACTCCCTGATTGTGCCCTAGCGGGACTGCTCGTACGGATGACACGACGGGGCCATGAGCGAGCACGAGGTCATCGACCCCCAGGGGCAACCCGTCCAGCAGAACCCCAGCACTACCGGGGGTCCGACAGCGCCGGACAACCCCTCTCAGCTGGTGCAACAGCCGGCCAAGGTGATGCGCATCGGGACGATGATCAAGCAGTTGCTCGAGGAGGTGAAGTCGGCTCCGCTCGACGAGGCCGCCCGCGCCCGCCTGAGCGAGATCTACTCGCAGTCGACCAGCGAACTGAAAGACGGCCTCGCGCCGGAATTGGTGGAAGAACTCGAGCGACTGTCACTGCCTCTGACGGACCAGAACACTCCGAGTGAGGGCGAGTTGCGGATCGCGAAAGCGCAACTGGTGGGTTGGCTCGAGGGCCTGTTCCACGGCATTCAGGCGGCGGTGTTCGCCCAGCAGGCCGCCGCGCAGGCTCAACTGCAGCAGATGCGCGGCCAGCCGCAACTGACGCCCCCGGGCTCCGGACCGGGTGGGGCCGCCCACGCCTCCGATGATGGATCCAGGGCGACGGGTTCAGGCAGCGTCGGTCAGTACCTGTAGTCGTTCTCGATCGCTGCTCGCCGGGTAGGTTAGGCCGGTGATCGATTCGGCCATCCTGCGTTCTGATCCCGATCGGATTCGCGAGTCACAACGCCGTCGAGGCGAAGACGTCCCGATCGTCGATCGACTGATCGAGGCGGACAAACACTCGCGCGAGGCCCGTCAGCGCTTCGACGAACTCCGCAACGAGCAGAAGGTCCTCAGCAAGCAGATCGGCCCGCTGCAAGGACAGTTGAAGAAGGCCGACGACGACGCCAAGCCCGGCCTGCAGTCCGACGTCGATGCACTCATGGCACGCGCGCAGGACCTTGCCGACCGCGTGAAGGCCGCCGAGATCGACGCGGACCAGGCCGCTGCCGCCGCGGACGTCTTGTGGCGCGAGGTGGCCAACCTGGTCGACCCGACCTCACCCGTGGGTGGCGAGGAGGACTTCGTCGTCCTCGAGCACGTGGGCACGCCGCGGGACTTCTCCACCGAAGGATTCGAGCCAAAGGATCACCTCGAATTGGGAGAGGCCCTCGGAGCGATCGACGTGGAGCGGGGGGCGAAGGTCTCGGGTTCGCGGTTCTTCTATCTCACCGGTCCGGGCGCCGAGCTCGAGTTCGCGCTTCTGGGTCTGGCGATGGAGCACGCGAGACGCAACGGCTTGGTTCCGGTGATCACTCCGGCGTTGGTGCTTCCGAGCGCGATGG
>WLWL01000169.1 GCA_012103605.1 Candidatus Nanopelagicales bacterium | reverse complement strand
ACGATGTCGCCCAACTACTCGTCGACACGTTGATGAACGAGGTCCCGCAAGGCGCAGGCAAGCGCGTGGTCGCGATGCTCAACGGCCTGGGATCGGCGAAATACGAGGAACTCTTCGTCACCTTCACTTCGGTCACCAGCAAACTTCGCGACGCCGGACTCGACGTCGTCGACGGTCAGGTGGGGGAGTTCATGACATCCCTGGACATGGGTGGACTGTCGCTGACCTTGATGTGGTTGGACGACGATCTCGAGACGTTGTGGTTCGCTCCGTGTGACAGCGCCGCGTATTCACGACCCGCGCTGCAGGACCCGCCTTTGGACGCCAGCGTCACCTTCAACACCGAACCCGAGCCGCTCACCGTCCAGCAGGAGGGCAGCGCATCCTCGCGAGCCGCCGCGGCGCTCATTGCCGACGCGCTCGAACGGGTGCGCGATGTCCTCAATGCGAACGAGTCGATGCTCGGAGACTTGGATGCCGTCGCCGGTGACGGAGACCACGGGGCCGGAATGGCCCGCGGCTCCGCGGCCGCGGCGCAAGCCGCCCGTGAGTTGGTCGCCGAGGGCGCGGGAGCGCAGACGACTTTGGCGGGTGCGGGAGCGCGATGGACCGAGCACTCCGGTGGTGCGTCGGGTGCGCTGTGGGGCGCAGCCCTGACGGCCGCGGGCAACTCGCTCGGCGACGATCGTGACGTCGACAACGCCGCGGCTGTTGCTGCGGTTCAGGCCTTCGTGGACTCGGTCATCAATTTGGGCAAGGCCAATGTGGGTGACAAGACGATCGTGGATGCGCTGGTGCCCTTCACGGAGGCCTTCGGGGCTGCTGTCGAATCCAGTGGCGACGTTTCGCAGGCTTGGCAGACCGCAGCGGCAGCATCGGAAGAAGCCGCCGCAGGCACCGAAGCCCTTGTGCCCCGCATGGGCAGGGCGCGGGTCCTCGGTGAGCGCTCGGTCGGTTCCCCCGACCCCGGCGCCGTGTCCTTTGCGATGGCCGCCCAAGCCGCCGTCGCGAGCGACTAGTCGAACGACGAACGCACAACGACCCAACCAACGAAGCTTTCGCCAAGTGAGAGTGAACGAAGAGATGAGTAGGTAATGCCGAAGACGCGTCAGCTATCGATGGATGCGCCGTGGTCGCAGGTGCAGGTCTCGACGAAGGATTGGGATGCCGCTGATCCCGCTCTCCTGACCACCATGCTCACCCACATGCACATCATTCGTGCGTTCGAAGAGACCGCTCTTGAGTTCGCCGGCGAGAAACTGGTGAACGGGCCGTTGCACTCCAGCATTGGTCAAGAGGGCGGTGCTGCGGGCTCGGTACTGGCGTTGGCTCCGTCGGATCAGGTGAACGGTTCCCACCGGGGTCATCACCAATTCCTGTCGAAGGCACTCGGCTTCATTTCACCCGATGGTCTCGATCCCCGGGCTGATTTCTCCGATGACGTGTCG
The DNA here is from genome assembly GCA_012103605.1 of Candidatus Nanopelagicales bacterium. Taxonomy (GTDB): domain Bacteria; phylum Actinomycetota; class Actinomycetes; order S36-B12; family S36-B12; genus S36-B12. Next base: position 1,759 of record WLWL01000169.1, on the reverse strand, counting down.
ACGGTGGCGCAGCGGGCTCTTGCGGAGATTTGCGGCCTGGCGCAGGGCTACTGCGCTGGCCGCGGAGGGTCGATGCACCTGCAGTGGAAGGAGGCCGGTGCGCTGGGCACGAACGCCATCGTTGGTGGCGCCGTTCCGTTTGCGACGGGGTTCGCTTGGGCGAACAAGCGCTCGGGCTCTCAGGCGGTCTCGGTCTCCTATTTCGGCGATGGGGCCATGAACATCGGATCGGTCCTGGAGTCGTTGAACCTGGCGGCTGCGTGGAAATTGCCGGTGTGCTTCTTCGTCGAGAACAACCAGTACGGGGTGTCCACCACTGTTGAGGAGGCCACCGGTGAGCCACGGCTATCTGGACGAGGCCCCGGTTTCAAGATCGCGAGTTGGCGGGTCGACGGCATGGATCCGCTCGCGGTGTATCTGACGATGCAGAAGGCCGTTGAGCACATGCGCTCGGGCAACGGCCCCACGCTTGTCGAGGCGGATGTGTACCGCTACTTCCACCAGAATGGACCGTTCCCCGGGAGCGCCTTCGGTTACCGCGATAAAGCAGAGGAAGCTGTGTGGCGCGATCGAGACCCCATCAAGCAAACCCAATCCCACGTGGTGCGCCGCGGGATCATGACCGACGACGAGATCGCCGACCTGCGCTCCCGGTGCACGTCCTTGATGTCCGACGTGGCGAGTCGACTTGTGGAGGACAACCCGGACGCGCCCGGAACACGTCGCTTCATTCCGTCGTTGTGGCCGGACCCGACAACCATCAACGATGGCATCCGCAGCGACCTCGCCGAGTTTGAGGGCGTCAAGTTCAAAGAAGAGCAGGACTTCGTCGGTCAGACCGTCGAGCGGAAGTTCGTCACCGCGATCGCGGACGTGATGCTGCGCCGCATGGAGGAAGACGACTCGATCGTGGTCATGGGCGAGGACATCCACAAACTCAACGGAGGGCCGCGCGGAGCAACCAAAGGACTCAAGGACGCCTTCCCCGATCGGGTGCTTGGCACGCCGATTTCCGAAGCCGCCTTCACCGGCCTGGCCGGTGGCATCGCCCTGGATGGCCGATACACCCCCGTGGTCGAATTGATGTACGCCGACTTCATCTGGGTTGCCGCCGACCAGATCTTCAACCAGATCGGCAAGGCGCGTCACATGTTCGGCGGGCAGCACGACATGTCGCTGGTGATGCGCGTGAAGATCGGAACGCGCACCGGGTACGGATCCCAGCACTCCATGGATCCAGCCGGCGTAATGAACACGTCCCCGGGGTGGCGCATCGCCGCGCCAGCGACGCCGCTGGACTACATCGGCATGATGAACAGCGCCCTGCGCTGCAAAGATCCCGTGGTTGTTCTCGAACACGACGCCGATCTGTATAAGACCTCGGGCCAGACGCCGGAGTCCGATCTCGATTTCCACATTCCTGTTGGTCGAGCCGCCATTCGTCGACAGGGCAGCGCTGTGACGGTTCTGACCTACCTATCCATGGTGCAGCAGTCTCTGGATGCAGCCGAATCCAGCGGGGTGGACGCCGAAGTCATCGACCTGCGATGGCTCGACGCAGCAAGCATCGACTGGGACACCATCGGAGAGAGCATCCGTAAGACCAACAACGTCATGATCGTGGAGCAAGGGAGCCGGGGGACCTCGTATGGAGGGTGGCTGACCGACGAGATTCAGCGCCGCTATTTCGATTGGCTCGATTCACCGATCCAGCGGATTTCCGGCGCGGAATCTGCACCCACCATCAGTGCCGTGTTGG
>WLWL01000168.1 GCA_012103605.1 Candidatus Nanopelagicales bacterium | reverse complement strand
CGTCGGGCCAGAAGAAGGTGACCTCCAAAGCCAAGAAGGCTGCGAAAAAGTGTGGGCTGCCGGCGTCCGCCTTCGGCTCGAAGTCACAGAAGGGACGGGGGTCTCGTTCGGACGAGGTCATCGTCAGTGCCACGTCCACCGACGCGAGTGGCACGTCCTTCACCCAAGACGCGGGTTATCGCACCACGGGTGGCTATGTCGACTCCGACGTCATCCAGGCGAAGAACGGCGACTGGCTGATGCTGCTGTCCACCGGCCCGGGTGATCCTCCCCAGCGCCTCTTCGTCGCGACAAGTCGAGACGGCCTGAAGTGGAAGGTGAACGCTAAGCCGTTGACGCCGGCTTCGTTCAACGCACTCGACCCAACCGCTGTGCAGCTCGGCCCCAACAAGTGGCGGGTGTACTACGCGAAATCACCGAAGAAGACACCCTTCTCGAACCACCGCATCGTGGTCGGTGAGCTGACTCGTTAGACCCCTGGGGACGACGTGGACGCCGGGCCAGTAGGACGGGCTGGTAGGACTGCGGGTGGGACGACCGGCCGCCGTCACTCCTGCTCGGAGGCCTGCAGGTTCTCGGCGATCGTGGTGCACGCATTGCCGAGGGACGCGAAGTCCTTCGGTCCGAGAACGTCCACCAGGTGTTCGCGAACGCTGTCGACGTGATCGGGGGCGGCGGTTTCGATTGCCGTCCAGCCTTCACTGGTCAGAGCTGCGAAGGAGCCCCTCTTGTCGACGTCGCATTCTTGGCGCTCGACGAAGCCTCGCTTGACGAGCCGATCGACTTGGTGACTCAGTCGACTTCGTGACACGAGTGTCGCCTCGGCGAGTTCGCTCATCCGCATCCGGCGCTCGGAGTGCTCCGACAGGTGGACCAGAATCTCGTAGTCGGCCAAGGTCAGATCGTGCAAGCGCTGCAGATCCGCACTCAGGCGTTGATTGAGCAACATCGAGGCTTCGATCCAGGCACGCCAGGCCCGCTGCTCGTCGTCGGTCAACCAGCGCGTCATGCGGGCAGTGTAAGTGTCGGGACGTTATCCGCGGCGCTGGGCTGTTGCCCCGACCATGTCCCACAGGCGCATTCCGCCGATCACGCCCGCTGTGTTCGAGACGATCTCACCTTTGGGGCCGATGTCGTCGATCTCGAGGTGTTTGGCGTTCCCACCGCCGACGTAGATGCGATCGAAGTGAATGACGGCATCGAACGCCTCGATGGCCTCCGATACTCGTTTGCGCCAACGTTTGCGTCCGATCTTCTTCCGCTCGACGTTCCCGAGAGCGCGATCGACGTCCTTGCCGTCGCGAAAGGGCCCGTGGGAGAGCTCGAGGTGGGGGAGCAGTGTCCCGTGATGGAACAGGCCGGTACCGATCCCGGTGCCCAGGGTGATGACGAATTCCATTCCCTCGCCGCTGATGACCGCGCAGCCCTGCATGTCGGCGTCGTTCACGATCAGGGTGGGGATGTCCATGACCTCCGCCAGGGCGCTACCGAGGTCGAATCTCTCCCACTGGACTGCGAGGTCGGGATCTTGGGGTCCGTCGTAGGTGGCACGGGACAAGGAAGGAATCGTGAAGACGCGTCCATCGCGAACTAGTCCGGGAAAGCCGATCGACGCTCGGTGAGCATCGGGGAGATCATCGGCGAGGCTGACCAGCGTGGCCACTAGTCGCTCGGGTGGGCAGGGGTAGGGGGTGTCGACTCGGACGCGGTCCACGAGAAGGGACCCGTGGGGATCGAGGACAGAAGCCTTGATCCCACTACCGCCGATATCGATCGCGAGGGTGCGAACGTCGTCGGGCCAGGACGACTCTGTGCCTGCGTGCGTCATCAGCCGGCGGTGTCACTGGGCGACGTGAGAATCTCGGCGCCGTCGGGTGTCACCACGATGGTGTGCTCAAACTGTGCGGTCCAACGGCGATCTCGGGTGATGGCTGTCCAGCCGTCGTCCCACATCTCGTGCTGGTAGGTCCCGAGCGTCAACATTGGCTCGATCGTGAAGGTCATTCCCTCGCGCAATTCGACGTCTATCCGAGGATCGTCGTAGTGGGGGACGATCAAGCCGCTATGGAAGGACGTGCTGATGCCATGGCCGGTGAAGTCTCGCACCACTCCGTAGTCGAAGCGCTTCGCGTAACTCTCGATCACCCGACCGACGACGCTCAAGGGGCGTCCCGGCCGGACAGCTCGGATAGCTCGCATCGTGGCCTCGTGTGTGCGCTCCACGAGTAGGCGCGCCTCCTCGCGGACATTTCCAGCAAGGAAGGTCGCGTTCGTGTCGCCGTGGACGCCTCCGATGAAGGCGGTGATATCAATGTTGCAGATGTCGCCGTCGACTAGCTCGGTGGAGTCGGGGATTCCGTGGCAGATGACCTCGTTCAGGCTCGAGCACAAAGATTTGGGGTAGCCGCGATAACCAAGAGTCGATGGGTAAGCGCCATGGTCGACGAGGAACTCGTGGCCGATTCGGTCGAGCTCATCGGTCGAGATGCCTGGACGAACGTTGCGACCGATCTCCACCAGGGCGTCTGCGGCGATCCGTCCGGCGATCCGCATTGCCTCGATGGTCTCGGCCGATTGCACGTCAGAGCCTTCGAAAGGTGCCGGCGCTGGACGGTCGACGTATTCCGGGCGGGCGATCGAGGCTGGCACTGAGCGACGGGGGGAGAGGCGACCGGGAACAAGAGGATCTCGAATGGCCGTCTCCATGCCAACGAGTCTAGGCGCGCACTAGATTAAATGCCGCCGGTGTCCCTGCGAGGAGAATCCTTCGTGGGTAGCCGAGGATCGGTAGGAGGAAGGGGCAACGCATGCAGTGGTATTTCTGTCTGGAGCACCAGCAGGTAGAGCCGGAGGACGGCTGCGCCAATGCTGAACGTCTCGGCCCCTACGAGAGCGAGCAGGCCGCACGTCAGGCACTTGAGCGCGCAGCTGAGCGCAACGCTGCCTTCGACGATGATGATGACTGAACGTCGGTAGTTTTCGAGCTGGTCGCTGCGATGTAGGCAGCAAAGCCCAAAACAAACGAAGGCCCGCACCGGATGGTGCGGGCCTTCGTAATTGCTGTGCGATCTAGCGGCGGCGCGTTGCCTTCTTGGCAGGACGCTTGGCTGCCTTCTTTGCGGTGCGCTTTGCTGGGCGCTGCTTGGCTGCCTTCTTTGCGGTGCGCTTTGCTGGGCGCTTCTTGGCTGCCTTCTTTGCGGTGCGCTTTGCTGGGCGCTTCTTGGCTGCCTTCTTTGCGGTGCGCTTTGCTGGGCGCTTCTTGGCTGCC
>WLWL01000024.1 GCA_012103605.1 Candidatus Nanopelagicales bacterium | reverse complement strand
GCACCCGAATTACCTCGTCCGGGACAGCAGGTGGCAGATCGACGGGGTCGTTCGCGTCTTCGCTGGGGCGTCGTCGCAGGGCCACGACTGCAGAATAGAGCGGACGCTGCCCTCCGGGCGCGCCGATGGCGGCTTCGGGGCGCGAATCTGATGCACCGTTCACCTAGCGATCCGAGTGTTCATCTTCAGTCCACGACTTGTTCACGTTGAGGACGAGTAAGAGCAGCGACGGGGCGTACGCTAGGAGACACAACGTGTCACCGACGACGAACCAGGACCCGCTATGCGCGCCGCCTATTACGAGCAACTAGACCAAATCAATGACGACCTCGTCGAGATGACACGGCTCGTGGGTTCGGCTATGAACCGAGCGACCCAAGCGCTCCTCGATGCGGATCTTCCTCTCGCTGAAGCGGTCATCGACTTCGACGCCAAGGTGGACACGCTGGCCAGTGACGTCGAGGAGCGCTGCTTCGAGCTTGTCGCGCTCCAGCAACCGGTAGCGACCGACCTGCGTGTCGTCATCGGAGCGCTACGCATCGCCAGCTCTCTCGAGCGAATGGGTGACCTCGCCGAGCACGTGGCCAAGCAGGCCCGCATGCGCTTTCCCAAAGTGGCCGTGCCACAAGAGCTCCGCGCGACATTCGCGGAGATGGGCTCTCTGGCTGAGGTCATCGTCGCCAAGACAGGCTCGGTTATCGCGACGAAGGACGTCGCCCTATGCGTCGACATCGCCGAGCACGACGAGCGAATGGACCGTCTGCACCGGGAACTGTTCACCATCGTTCTTTCGCAGACGTGGAAACACGGCGTCGAGGAAGCGATCGACGTCACCTTGCTCTCCCGCTACTACGAGCGTTACGCGGATCACGCCGTGTCAGTGTCCAAGCGGGTCGTCACGATCGTCACAGGTGAGCCGTACGTCGCGGTTTCCCTGGAGGATCAGGCGGGGGCGTAGGGCCACACGTAGCCTTCCGCGCACGGGTGCGGGAGACTTCGGGCATGGCTTCCGTCCACCCCCTGCGGTCATCCGACCGCGCGGTCACAAGCGGGCACGGCGATACGCCCAACCCACGACGCGTGGCGATGCTGTCCGCCCACACCTCCCCGCTCGACCAGCCCGGCACCGGTGATGCCGGTGGCATGAACGTCTACGTCGTGGAAACGGCACGGCGTCTCGCCGAGGCAGGTACGGAAGTCGAGATTTTCACCCGAGGAACGTCATCGGCTCTCCCATCAACTGTCGAGCTGGCCCCCGGGGTTCTCGTCCGACACATCACGGCAGGCCCTTTCGAGGGATTGGTCAAGCAAGACCTCCCGGGCCAACTGTGTGCCATGACTTCCGGCGTTATGCGGGTCGAGGCGAGCCGACCCGAAGGCTGGTACGACCTCATCCACTCGCACTACTGGCTCAGCGGCCAGGTGGGATGGCTCGCATCCGAGCGCTGGCGCATTCCTCTCGTGCACTCCATGCACACGATGGCCAAGGTGAAGAACCTCGAACTCGCCGAGGGAGATGCACCCGAACCAAACATCCGCATCATCGGAGAGCAGCAAGTCGTCGATGCCGCGAGCCGGCTCACCGCCAACACCGATGACGAAGCCCGACAACTCATCGAGCTGTACGGGGCCGATCCGGCACGGGTGGACGTCGTTCATCCGGGAGTGGATCTCGACGTCTTCTCACCGCACCCCACCGCCCGTGACCGTGGTTCGGTCCGGGTCGAGGCGGGGATCGGCCACGAGGAGTTCGTGCTGCTATTCGTCGGTCGTATCCAGCCGCTGAAGGCTCCGGATCTGCTGATTCGCGCATTGGCATCACTGCGGACCGACCGTCCAGACCTACCGGTACGCGCCGTCGTGTGCGGAGGTCCGTCCGGCTCGGGTCTGGACCGGCCGACGGCGCTGGAGGACCTCGCGCGCGATCTCGGCGTTCTCGACAAAGTCACTTTCCTCACGCCGACGTCTCGGGAGCACCTGGCGGATCTTTTCCGTGCCGCCGACCTCACGGTTGTCCCCTCGTACTCGGAATCGTTCGGGCTCGTTGCGGTGGAATCCCAGGCGTGTGGAACTCCCGTCGTGGCTGCCAACGTCGGTGGGTTGCGCACTGCGGTCGCCGACCAGGTCAGTGGCGTTCTGGTGGAGGGGCACAACCCAGACGACTACGCCCGGGTAATGGCCCGGCTGGCAGACGATCGAATTCGGTTGCGCGAGCTTTCGCATGGCGCGGTAGCCCACGCCAGTACATTCGGGTGGGAACACACCACGGCGGGTCTTCTCGACACGTATCGGGCGGCGCGGGAGCACTTCACGGGGATTGATCTCGCCGCGACCTACGGATCCCATGACTGATCGTCACGCTGGTCGTGCGCATCTGGAAATGTTTCTGCACGCCCACGAACTCGACTTTGAAGAAGTCAGCGAGACGACGATCGCGGTCGTCGTTCCTGGGGAGAAGAAACTCACCACGACAGCGTCTTTCGCTTTCGGTGACACGACTGTCACCGTCAACGCCTTTGTCATCCGGCACCCGGACGAGAACGATCTCGCGGTCTACCGATGGCTCTTGGAGCGCAATCGTCGAATGTACGGCTTGGCCTACAGCATCGATCACCACGGCGACATCTACTTGACCGGACGATTCCCCCTAGACGCCATCACCGACGCCGAGCTGGACCGCATCTTCGGATCCATCAGCGAGTACGCCGACGGAGCGTTCAACTCACTGCTCGAGCTCGGTTTCTTCACGGCCATACGCCGGGAGTGGCAGTGGCGAACCAAGGCCGGTCTCCCCACGGACAACCTCGCAGCCTTCGCCCACCTGGCCGACCCGGACCAGTCGGATCAGTCGGACCGGTCGGACGGGCCCGACCAGGACCATTAGCGCGCCCAGCCGCACGAGGCGGGCTCGCCGGACAAGCCCGAGCAAGCGTTCTCAGAGCATCGGGCAGGATTGCGTCATGACGACAAACACCTCCACGCTGATCTTGCTGCGTCACGGCGAAAGCGAATGGAACGCCAAGAACCTGTTCACCGGCTGGGTGGATGTCGATCTGACCGATACCGGAAGGCAGGAAGCAACCCGGGGCGGTGAACTCCTGGCCAATGCAGATCTGCGCCCCGACGTCGTCCACACTTCACTGCTCACCCGCGCTATTCGCACCAGTCAGTTGGCACTCGAGGCCGCGGATCGACAGTGGATTCCCGTGCGACGCACCTGGCGATTGAACGAGCGCCATTACGGGGCGCTTCAGGGCAAAGACAAGAAGGAAACACTCGCTGAATACGGCGAGGAACAGTTCATGCTCTGGCGGCGCAGTTACGACGTTCCACCCCCGCCTATCGAGCCGGACGATCCCTTCGCGCAAACCAACGACCCCCGGTACGCCGCACTACCCCCCGAGGCCCGCCCCGCAACCGAATGTCTCGCGGATGTCGTTCGCCGCCTCATCCCGTACTGGGAGGACGTGCTTGTCGCCGATGACCTGCGTGCAGGGCGCACCGTCCTCGTCGCCGCACACGGAAACTCCCTGCGCGCCATGGTCAAGCACCTCGACAACATCTCCGATGCGGATATTGCGGGCGTCAACATCCCCACCGGCATACCGCTGGTGTATCGCCTCGACGGGAATCTTCGACCCGTTATACCCGGCGGCGAATACCTTGATCCCGACGCAGCGGCCACCGCCGCTGCAGCCGTTGCCGCCCAGGGCAAAGCGTGAACCAACCCGCGCATAAGCACACCGAGCGACTCGATCTCCTCGATTCGACTCTTCGCGAGTGGCAGGCCACGGTTCTCGACGTCGACGACAACGGCATCGTTCTGGACAGGTCCGCCTTCTATCCCGGCGGCGGTGGGCAACCTCCCGATCACGGAGTTCTGCTCTGGTCGGGAGTGCAGACCGCAATCGTTGGTGCTCGACGCGAGGACGACATTCGCTTAATTCCCGCCGACGGCGATCCGATTCCCCCTCCGGGCACACCCGTGCGTGGAGCGTTGGAAGACGAGCGACGCACCGCCCTGATGCGCACCCACTCCGGGCTGCACCTGTTGTCGGGGGTTGTGTTTCGAGACTTCGGCGCCCTGGTGACCGGTTCCAACATGGACCCGCTCACCGGCCGCTTGGATTTCAACCTCGAGGAGGTTCCACCCGGATTCAAAGAGGCAGTGGAGGATGCCTGCAACATCGAGGTCACCGCCGACCGTGCGATCGAGGCCTACGAGCTCTCACGCGCCGAGGCCTTCGAGATTCCGGACATCATTCGCACGGCCACCAACCTGTTGCCAGCCGAGATCGAGATCGTGCGAATCGTCGACATCAACGGTCTCGACGTTCAGGCCGACGGCGGTACCCACGTCGCGTCGACTCAACAGATTGGGGCAATTCGCGTCCTCAAGGTGGAGAACAAGGGCAAGGGCTTTCGTCGCATTCGCGTTGCTCTCGAGGATGCGACGGGGTCATCCCCCGTCTAAGGCTTGTCGAAAGGCGTCGAAGGCCTCCTCGTTGAACAACACAAACGTCACCGCACGCACTCCCGGCGCTTGTGGCAGCGATTCTCGGACGGCCCGCATCGCGATCGGTGCAGCGTTGACTGGATCCCAGCCATACACCCCGCAGGAGATAGCGGGAAAGGCGATGCTGTTCGCTCCGACTGCGTGAGCCGCAGCCATCGACGACGCATGGGCGCGGGCAAGCACGTGCACGCCCCCATCGGGGTACTCCCAGAACTTCGGGCCGACCGTGTGGATGACGCATCGTGCGGGTAGGTCCCCCGCCCCGGTCACCACGGCCTCACCTGGTGGCAAGCCGTCGGGGAGATCCCGCCGCCTCACCTCGTGACACTCAGCCAGGAGGCTCGGGCCCGCGGCCGCATGGATTGCCCCATCGACACCACCCCCACCCAGAAGGGACGACTGGGCCGCGTTGACGATCGCATCCGCGGGAATTGCCGTGATGTCTCCTCGGACGACGTCGATCACGTCGATCACGTCGATCACGTCGATGCGTAACTCACGGGCCGGTGATGGATTTAATGCGGGGCCGGATATCGAAGAGATAGATGAGTGCGATGACGGCTCCGGCAATACCGAACAAACTGAGTGTCAGATTCGGGACGAGACCGGTCAGCAAAGCCAAACCGGTGAGAACCAGCCACAAAATCTTGGTCTGTCGCCCGATGGAGGGAAAGACCGCGCCCGGGGCTCTTAGGCAATCGACGAACGCGAAGCCTTTGAGGGCCAGAAGAACCACCCAGAGGGCGAGGACGACAACGTTTTGGACGGCACCGAACATGCGGCCACGGTACCTGCTGGATCCGAACACACAACGTGGGCGCCACCGACGATGGTGGAGCCCACGTTGACGATCGGGTGAAGTGCGGATGACGCACTTATCGAACTTAGACTCCAACGGCCTCGCGGACGAGTACGACGGTCTCTTTGACGTTCTTGGTCAAGGACTCGGCTTGCTGGGAGGCAGCCTTCATCGAATCTTCGACGAATGCACGGCCGCGTTCGGACGCTGCCGTAACACTCGACGGCACCTGGATGGATCCGCGATCGATCGAGGGCAGCGACGGCATGGTCGGCATCGTGAAGGACGGCAGCTTGGGCAACTCGACCTTCGGCAACTCGACCTTCGGGATCTCGACCTTGGGGATCTCGACCTTCGGCACGTCGAACGGCAACGCCGAGACGGTGGACGAGGCAGCATTCGCTGCGGAGGTTGCGACCTTTGATGCCGTGGACTTCGCGCTTGCGGCCATCGTGGTCGGGGCGGAGGTGGTCTTCGGCGAGGGGGACGTCGTCTTCTTGCTGGCCGTACTCGCGCTGACGTTGCTCGTCGTCTTCTTGGCAACCTTCTTCTTCGGGGTCGTGGTGCTAGTGGTTGCCTTCTTCGGTGTGGTGTTTTCGGTCATGATGCGTCCTTGCTTTCGGGAACGGCCGGTTCTTCGGCTTGTTCGTTGTTGTGTGATTTCCCAGCGGAGGAGTTCTCCGCTTGGAATGCGGCGTAGATCTGCAGCAACGTCGTGCGCTGCCGCTCCGTGAGAGTGGGGTCCGCCGCGATAGCGGTGGTAACCGCCTCGTCCCCTTCTCTCTCGTCGAGAATGCCGGCTTGCACGTACAGGCTCTCTGCTGAGATCCGCAAGCCTTGGGCGATCCGCCCGAGGATCTCCGCACTCGGCTTCCGAAGGCCGCGCTCCACCTGACTCAGATAGGGGTTCGACACCTCAGCCGCCTTGGCCAACTGGCGCAGAGACATCTGGGCTTGGTCCCGTTGCTCGCGGATGAATCCCCCGAGACCGGATACCTCGATTTTCGCCATTTCCTCAGTATGAAACAGATTGCTTGCAAATGCAAGCGCAGGTGCTTGCAGGAGCGAGCGTGACGTTCGTCACGCCCATGACAGCAGCCCCACCACGAGTCCAACGCACCCGACGAGACCAAGCACCGCGGCTACCTGCCCCGCCCAGGGGGCCAATCCCCCCACTCCGGCCACCCGCAGCGCGGATAGATGCGCGATCGAGTAGTAGGTCAAGATCATCGTGGCGGATACCGCCAGCGCCAGCGTCAAACCTCCGGCGATCACCAGCACGGTGGTGGCGAGTGCTGCTGCTACTTCCGCTCGAATCGGAATCCGGCTGCGCCGGCCGGCGGCGGCAAAGAATCGCGGCGCGTCACCCCGGGACGCCATGGCGAAGACCGTCCGCCCCACACCCGCGATCAGACTCCACAAGACGGCACCGGCGGCCAGAACGGAACCCACCACCACCATCGTGACCACCCACGATGGAGCGAGCGCACGGGCAATGTCGTTGAGGGCTGCCGGGCCGATCGCTACTCCGGCGCGATCAGCGGACACGACGACAACAGCCACAAGGACGTAGGCGAACATGACAATCGCGAACGACACGGCAATTGCCCGTGGAATCGTGTGCCGCGGATTTTTCACCTCTTCGCCAAGCACCGTGATGCGCGCGTACCCCGCGAAGGCAACAAAGACCAACCCCGCTGCCGCGAGGATGCCCATGGGTTCCGCCCCAGGTGCGGAGGGACTGGACTCCACCGAACGCGTTGCCAGCGTCAGTCCCGAACTGATGACGAAAGCGCCGAGTGCAATGCCCACGACAATCACCATGACCGCCGCTACCCGCGTCGAACGAACGATTCCTCGAATATTCACGATTAGGGCGATCGCGATGGCGCCGAGTGCAACCTGTGTTGCGCGCTGCGGCCAGACGTACAGACCGATGGTCAAGGCCGCCGCTGAGGCCGATGCTGTTTTACCGACGATGAAGACCACACCCGCCACGACACCCACCGGGCGTGAGAGGTAGATACGTCCGTACGTGTACACGCCACCGGCTTCCGGATGCCGGGCAGCCAATCGAGCAGTCGACGTCGCATTCAGTGCGGCCACCACGGCCGCCAGCACAACAGCGGCCACGAGCCATCGGCCGGAACGCTCGAGTGCGCCTTGCCATACCGCGAACACACCGGTGCCGACCATGGCGCTGACACCCACCACGACGGCTAATCGGAGTCCGAGCGATCGTTGCAGTCGACTCGGCGGATCCGACGGGTTCTGCTCGAAGGGAGATTGGCCCACGGTCAGAAACTAGGCCGCACCAAGGAGGGTGCACCTGCGTGGCACGCTGTCTCTATGCGGGCAATTCTCCAACGCGCTGCCAACGCACGCGTGACCGTCGGCGGGGAGGTCGTGGGGTCTTTCGACGGACCGGGCATTGTTCTTCTCGTCGGCGTCACCCACGGCGATGACGATGCCACGGCTGCGCGACTTGCAGACAAGGTTTACGGATTAAGGATCTTCGAGCATCGACACGCCTCCGACGCCACCTGCCTCCCACCGTCGGCTCCGCGTGAAGTTTCCGCCAGAGATCTGAAACTCCCCGTACTCATCGTCAGCCAGTTCACGTTGTACGCGGAGACACGCAAGGGCCGACGGCCGACCTGGGACCAGGCGGCACCTGGCTCTGTCGCGGAACCCATCATCGATGCAGTGGCGGCAGCGTTCACCAGCCTCGGCGCCCCCGTCTCGAACGGTCGTTTCGGAGCCGACATGCAGGTCACCTTCACCAACGATGGCCCGGTCACCATTAGCCTGGAGATCTAGAGCCAGGTCTCCGAGCTGTCCGCGGCGCCGAGCCGGGCCGAGAGATGCGACTACGCCGAGACAACGGGCGTTTGGCTGCCCAACACAGACACGGGTGACTCGTCATCGGGGTCAGCCGATAGCGCGACATGCAGGATGGCGTCGGTGGGTGTCGACCGCTTCACAACGACGGTCGCGATGGGACCCTCCTCGAAATGATGGGCGCTCGATGCGACCCACCCGATCTCACGTCCATCGGCTGTGACGGTCGCGCCGTGCGCCGGCAACTCGTCAACGGATCCATCGAGGTGCACCAACGCAAGACGCCGGGGAGGGTGGCCCAGGTTATGCACACGCGCGACAGCCTCCTGACCTCGATAACAACCCTTGGATAGGTGGACTGCCGATCCGATCCAACCGACTTCATGCGGCAGTGTCCGATGATCCGTCTCGAAACCAACACGCGGAACAGCCGCCGCTACCCGGAGTGCATTCCACGCCCACGTGCCCGCCCGAGAGGGCCACTCGTCTAGTCGCGCGTCTCGTTCGCCTCGGGGGACGATCACCTCACGCCCGATCAGAATGGCTGGTCGTTGCGAAACGTACTTGGACGAGTCACCACCCTTATCGAATCCCGCATCGCTCGACCCTGACCCGGCGAAATCAACGGGCACCAGCCACGTTGGATACGAGGGGTCGACGTCGTACACCGGCTCCCAGATGACCGCGTACTCCTCACTCACATCCTCGACGTCCACGCGGGTCATGAATTTCATCGACTCCAGGTACCCCGCAAGATCACCTGACGATCCCGGGCTGCAGATGATCCACGTTGAGGGATCTTCGTCGATGAGTGCGAGTTCGAATTCCACGTGACCGTGTGGACTCAAGATGAGGGCAAGGCTCGAGCGTCCTGGCGCAAGTCCTTCAAGATGTTGAGACGTCAAACTGTGCAGCCACGGCAATCGATCCGGCCCGCTCACCCGCACAACACCGAAATGCGACAGGTCCACGGCCGCCCGACCAGCGGCGAGTTCTCGCTGCTCCACCATCGGGTCTCCGTAGTGCCACGGAACACCTTCGTCGAGATCCCCTTCGGGGGCTGCAACCGCCACCATGGACTACTCCTGCACGTCAGACATTCTCGGTGGCGTACCTGCGCACGCCGAGCAACGCCCGTGGATGGACACGTGCGAGATATCCGTTTCGAATCGATACGTGTCTCGCAAGTCTGAGGAGAAGGCATCTGCGACAGCAGCCGGGACCGACTCGACACTCTTGCACTGATCACACACCAGGTGAATGTGCACGTGCTCGTCTACCGCGTGATACGTCGGAGCGCCGTGACCTATGTGGGCGTGCGTCACCAGACCCACGGATTCGAGGACTTCCAACGTTCGGTAGATCGTCGAGAGATTCACCCCGGAAGCGGTGTGCTGGACCTCCGCGAGAATCTCTTCGGGGGTTCCATGTCGCAGATCCTCGACCGCCTGGAGGACCAGCTGGCGCTGAGGCGTGATTCGAAAACCGTTGTCTCGAAGCCGCTGCTCCCAATTCTCGGTCGTCTTATCGGCCATTGTGTCCGCCCAGTCGCCCCTCTTCCCCAACGTCGCTACCGACCGTCGGCCGAAACATCGGGGGTCAGTGACGCTGCGAGGTGATTTTGCATGGGTTGCCCCATCGCAGACATGTCGAACGTCCACAGCAGCTTGCCGTCCACCAGTCCATACATCCGTTCGCCAGCCGTGTATTCCTTGGCGCTCGGAGTACGCATGACGGCATCCGTCTTCAGCGATGTGCGGGCGCCGGTGATGACGGCGTTCTCGATACCCGTCACCTCGACAGTCCCGAACCACAGCTCGGCGAAACCGGTGGGGTGGTCGAGCGTCACCTCAACGCCATTGTCGGGACGAGCTCGCCAGAAACCCGCCTCGGTTGCCAGGGGGCGCACTCGGTTTCCCGAATCGTCCAGCAACCAGCTGCGTGACCAGTACGTCAAGAACGGACGACCATCGGTGGAGAAGGACACCTCTTGTCCGAAACGGAAATCTTCGATCGTCGGGTAGTGCCCCGTCCCCACTCCAACCCACCGGCCGATAAGCCAGCTGAGATGGGCGAGTTCGTTGGGGAGGCCCTCGATGATCGGCGTCTCCTCCGCTGCCGGCGACTCATCCGCCATAGCTGTCTTCAGCCCTGACCTTTGAACAGCTTGTAGACGACGTAGAAGGAGAACCATCCCGCCGCGGCGATCGCGAGAACCAGCAACCCTGTATAGACGATCTCGAGCATGGGATGAATCTAGCGCCGCCGAGCGCTTTCGTGCCCGGCGGATCGCCACCCACCGGCTATCTCGTTACCCGATCGCTCGACCGAGGCTGGCGATCACGTCTACCCGCCGCGGCTGCCCGGAACCTCGCTGCACCTCCCACCCGTCGGAGTCCAGGAAGACCAGCGTCGGCGTCGCAGAGATGTTCCAGGCTCGCGCAACATCCAGATTCTCGTCGGCATCAACATCGATGACGACCACCCCCGTGGTGCCCATGTCGTCGACAACCGCGCGCACGGTCCGCCGCGTAGCCCGACAGGGTTGACAAAAGGCGCTGGAGAATTGCACAACCGTCGCGGACGATCCAAGAACCGTTCCCTCCGGCAATGCCGGGGTGCTACGAGGTGCGGGCATGTTCGAGGGCCCACTTCCCCACGCGATCCATCGTGGCGGGGTCCACTGTCGACTCAGCGTGCGCGAAACCAGGAACGACGATCACCGTCGCCTGGGAATTTCCTGCGCTCTCAGCGGCGGCTTCCAAGACGCGAACATGCTCCACCGGGAAGTAGTGATCAATGTCGCCGTGCACAGCAAGCAACGGGAACTCACCCATGTGTCGCACACTGTCTGCCGGCGACCACGGCGGTGGTTCGGGCCACGGCGTCGACGTCAACCGCACACCGCGCCTTTTCAGTAGTGCTCGCCCCAGCGGGTTCTCGATCAATCGGTGGACCAGCCTCATCACTTTGGTCCCTCGGTAGAACCAGAATCCCGGAGCGCTCACGCTTACGACCGCATCAGGACGGTGCTCGGGGGTATGGACACTCCCGGGGGCCAACGCCGCATGACGCAACGTGACCGAACCTCCCATGGAAAAGCCGACGGTGACGACGGCTTCGCCACGACTCGTTCTGCGCACGTGCTCGACCGCTGCGTCGACATCGAGCACTTCGTCCATGCCGATCGTGCACAGTCCCGTGGAACGACCGTGTCCTCGCTGATCGATCGCCAGAACGTTTCCGAATCTGGCCAGGTGCGCCATGACCGCCTGAACTCGAGGCTCACGCCAACTGCCGGTGAACCCGTGCGCGAGAACAAACGTCGCACGGGACTCCTCCACCGAACGGCTCGGCACCCATCCCGCGTTGATCCAGACCCCATCGACGGTGCGCAGTTCGATCTCCTGTGGAAGGAAATCCCCCGGCGGCGAATCCAGCGCGAAGTCGCTGCTGCGATGGGTAAGAGCCATGCACCCATTCTGCGCCATGGCCTCACTGCGTATCCTTGCTCCCCGTCAGAACATCGGGCGGCACCCGGAGGGCCCACGGCTCCTTCCTGCAACGCCCCGAGCACAAGGAGGCGGGAATATATGCGCCTGATCCTCCTGACCCGAGCCATGGAGTCCTCCGCAGAGGTTCTCCCCTCGCTGGGTCTGCTCGGCCATCACGTGCGGGTGCTCTCCGCCGAGCCGACCGCTCTGCTCTCCGCCCCGGATGCCGACGCTCTCCTGATCGACGGGCGCCGCGACCTTCCCGCTGTGCGCGGCCTGACCCGCCTGCTCCGGCAGACCGGTGTGGACATACCGATTGTGCTCGTGACGACCGAAGGCGGCCTACCCGCGATCCAATGGGACTGGGGCATGGACGAGGTTCTCGTCGACACCACCTCGCCCGCGGAGGTAGAGGCTCGCCTGCGCTTGGCCGTCTCGCGCACTGCGCCAGAAGCGGCCGGTCCGGCCAGCGACCCGGAAGAGATCCATGCAGGGGATCTCCACATCGACGAAGCCAGTTACGCGGCGAAGTTGCGCGGGCGCACCCTGGACCTGACGTTCAAGGAATTCGAGCTCTTGAAATTTCTCGCCCAACATCCAGGACGCGTCTTCACGCGGGCTGTTCTCCTGCAGGAGGTCTGGGGGTACGACTACTTCGGTGGCACCCGGACGGTTGATGTGCATGTTCGACGACTGCGAGCGAAGTTAGGGCCGGAACACGAGGCTCTGATCGGCACGGTCCGAAATGTGGGCTACCGCTTCGTTCCCGAGCGTGCTGATTCACAGACGATGGCCACGCTCGACGAGATTCCCGTCGACGAGACACGCACCCCCATCGACGATCGCTCGTGACGAGATGAGCGACTTTTCGCTCGGTGCCTTCAGCCTGGACCACACGAACGATCTTTCGCAGCAGGACGTTTCTGAACTTCAGAGCCTGCTCGCAGCCGCCACGGACAACGATGGTGTTCGTCCGTTGAGCGAACACGTCTGGCTGCATCTCGTGCGCGGCGGGGACCATCGCGCCGAGCACCTTCTGGTGCGCAACGGTGATCAATCAATCATCGGCTACGCGCACCTCGATAGAACGGACATGGTTGATGGACCGAGTGCCGAAATCGTTGTGCATCCTGAGTTTCGCCAACGGGGCATCGGTCACGCAGTTCTCCGAGAACTCGTGGAGGTCTCCCACGGCATGCTTCGACTGTGGGCCCACGGCGAGAACTCCGCGGCTAACGGACTTGCGCAGTCGATGGGACTGCAGCGCCACCGCGCGCTCTGGCAGATGCGCCGCTCGCTCCACTCATCCATTCCCGAACCTGTTTTTCAAGACGGGATACGACTCGACTCCTTCGCCGTCGGTCACGACGAGCAGGCCATGCTCGACGTCAACTCGCGTGCCTTCACCGATCTTCCCGATCAGGGGACATGGACGAAGGACGATCTCCAGCGACGACAAGACGAAGAATGGTTCGATCCCGATGGCCTCCTGATGGCGTGGCTCGACGAGCCCTCCCGTCCCTCGAACGGTGAGCGGGAGCTCGCCGGATTCCACTGGACGAAGGTTCACGGATCTACCGTTCTCCATGATTCAGTGGACGACGCCCGGTCGACTATGCGTCGCCCTGAGTCAGGCCAGCATGGGCACCGCGCGATCGGAGAGGTCTACGTCTTGGCCGTGGCTCCCCCGTGGCGCGGATCCGGTCTGGGTCGAGCACTCACGCTCGCCGGTCTTCACCACCTTCGGCGACGGGGGCTCGACCAGGTCATGCTGTACGTGGACGCTTCCAACCTTCCGGCTATTCGCCTGTATGAGGGGTTGGGATTCGTTCGATGGGACACCGACATCATGTACCGAACGCCTGACAGCTGACCTCAAGTAGTCATCGGTCGTTTACCTGCCTATGGCACCATCGGAGCGTGACCACCCACGATTTCTCCGATACCAGCGCGCTCGCGCCGATATCCGAGGATCAACCCTTGCCCCAAAGCCCCGAGTCTGATCTTCCCGACGACCGCTTCCTCGATCGAGAACTCTCCTGGCTCGCCTTCAACCAACGGGTTCTCGAACTCAGCCAAGACCCAGAACTCCCTTTGCTGGAACGCACCAAATTTCTGGCGATCTTCGCGAGCAACCTGGACGAGTTCTTCATGGTTCGGGTGGCCGGACTCAAACGGCGGATCGCAACCGGCATCGCCGTACGAGCCGCCAGTGGTTTCACGCCGCGAGAAGTCCTGGAAGCTATCTGGGCTCGGGCGTACGAACTTCAGCTCCGCCAGGCGGACATCTTTCGGGTCGACATTCGACCCGACCTAGAGGCGGCGGGAATCAATCTCTTGCGCTGGGAGGAACTCACGCCAGCCGAGAAGACGGAGATGGATCGGTTCTTCGACAACAAGGTTTTCCCCATCCTGACTCCCCTCGCTGTCGATCCGTCACACCCTTTCCCCTACATCAGCGGTTTGTCGCTGAATCTCGCCGTCGTAGTGCGGAATCCCGCGACGGGCACCGAACTCTTCGCACGAGTCAAAGTTCCACCACTTCTTCCGCGCTTCGTCAAAGTCGGCGATCAACGCTACGTACCTCTGGAAGACATCATCGCCGCCCACCTCAACGAGCTCTTCCCTGGAATGGAGATCTGCGAACATCACGCGTTCCGCGTCACCCGTAACGAGGACTTCGAAGTCGAAGAAGATGACGCCGAGAATCTTCTGAAGGCCCTCGAACGCGAATTAGTACGCCGCCGCTTCGGCCCACCGGTTCGTCTCGAAGTCGAAGAAACCATCGATGCGCACGTCCTGGATTTGCTGGTGAGCGAACTGGACATCAGCGAGGCGGAGGTCTTCCGCCTTCCCGGCCCTCTCGATATGACGGGACTGTGGACGATCGTCAGCCTCGACCGCGACGATCTCAAACAGCGGAAGTTCGTCCCGAAGACATCGCGTCAACTAAGCGAGGTAGAGAGCGCCAAAGCCCCCGATGTGCTCTCCGTTGTTCGCGAGAGAGATGTGCTTCTACATCACCCGTACGACTCGTTCTCCACAAGCGTTCAACTCTTTCTCGAGCAAGCGGCGATAGATCCACACGTTCTGGCGATCAAGCAGACTCTCTACCGCACATCCGGCGATTCACCCATCGTGGATGCCCTGATCCGTGCCGCCGAAGAGGGCAAGCAGGTCCTGGCCATCGTTGAGATCAAAGCCCGATTCGACGAGCAGAACAACATCGAGTGGGCACGAAAGCTCGAGCAAGCTGGCGTGCACGTCGTGTACGGCCTCGTTGGATTGAAGACCCACAGCAAATTGTCGATGGTCGTTCGTGACGAGGGCGGTCAACTCCGTCGCTACTGTCACATTGGCACCGGGAACTACCACCCCAAGACGGCTCGCTTGTACGAAGACTTCGGCTTGCTGACGTCCAAGCCAGACATCGGCGAAGACATCTCGAACCTGTTCAACGTTCTCTCCGGATATTCCCGCAATACCGAGTACCAAAGATTGATCATCGCCCCACATTCCGTGCGGTCCGGGCTTATCGAACGCATCAATGGGGAAATCGACCACCACATGGCAGGGCGGCCGTCCGGCATCCGCATCAAGTGCAACTCAGTGGTAGACGAGGAAACCATCGATGCGCTGTACCGAGCGTCGACAGTCGGGGTGCCGATCGACATTTGGGTGCGGGGGACGTGCGCCCTTCGCCCCGGGATGCCCGGTGTGAGTGAGACCATCCGCGTGCGCAGCATCGTCGGACGTTTCCTCGAGCATTCGCGGGCCTACTGCTTCACGAACGGTGGCGACCACTCGGTATGGATCGGGTCGGCAGATCTGATGCATCGAAACTTGGATAGACGGGTCGAAGCACTCGTAAGCCTCGCAGACCCCGAGCACATCGCGGAGGTCTACGACCTCTTCGATCTCGCCTTCTCTCCCACTACCGCCGCATGGGATCTCGACGTGCACGGTTCATGGAATCGCCGACTCACCGACGAGTCGGGGTCTGCGCTCCAGGACCTCCAGGAGTACCTCATTCGCGAGAAGACCAAGCGCACCACCGCCCTGGGGAGCGCGTGAGAAGCACCACTGAACATCGAGAGATCGAGTTCAAGTTCCGAATCCCTGCAGGTCTGACCATCAACATCGGCGACATTCTGGAGTCGACTCATCACACCGGTGAACCCCTGGACCGCCGGTCGATGGACGCGACGTACTACGACACCGCATCGCTTTCGCTTATTCGATGGGGGGTGACCCTTCGTCGCCGTTCGGGCGGAGGAGACGACGGTTGGCACATGAAATTGCCGCTTCGTTACTCCGAAGCGGGCGCACCTGAACGCGGAATGGACGAGATCCACGTCGACGGCACCGCCTCGCTGATTCCATCCCCGCTCATGTCTATCGCTTCGCCCTTGATTCGACGCCAGGAACTGGTGCCGGTCGCGCGCGTGATGACCGAACGATCTCCCTTCCTCGTCCGTGATGACCAGGGCGAGATCCTGGTCGAGGTGGTCGACGATTGGGTAGCCCTGGAAGGTTTCGACGTCGACGGACCGCAGGCGACCCGCTTTCACGAGGTTGAGGTGGAGTTGATTGCAGACTCGAAACAGGCTGAGCGGGTAGCGCGAAGTATTGCGTCCGCCCTTCGTGATGCGGGTGCACAACCGAGCACGGTGAGCAAAGCCGCGTCCGCCCTGGGGAGACGGGCCGGAGACCCACCAGACGTACCCATCATCTCGCCTCCTGCGCCCAACGCACCGGCGGTCGATGCCCTTCAATACATCTTTGCTCGGCACGTGAACGGCTTGCTCGGAGCAGACGTTGCTGTTCGCCGAGGACTTCCCGACTCAGCCAACCGATTGCACGTGGAATGTAGACGGCTGTTCAACATCCTCAAGACTTTTGCTCCGATCCTCGATCCAGACACTGTGGCTTTTCTGCGCGAAGAACTTTCCTGGGTGTCGGCAGAACTAGGTGAAGTTCGCAACGCCGAGTTTCAGTCGAAACGACTACCGGCAATGACGGAAGATTCTGCTGCGAGAGACTTCATCGCACAGTCTCTCGACGCTCGTGCACAGGCGACGAGATCCGGCGCGCTCGCCGCCTTGCGCAGCGATCGACACGGATTTCTGCTGGAGGACCTAATCATCATGGTCGCCGAGCCGCCGGTGACCGCCGACGGATTCGCGCCCGCGAAGAAGATCCTTCGACGATGCGTTGGACGCTCCTGGCGGAAGTTGTCGTCAGCCGTCGGCGCGGCTGACGCACGTAGCAATGATGCCTCATGGCACAAGATTCAACGGCGAGCCGAGGAGACTGCCTTTGCCATGGACGCGGTGGCTCCGATTCTCGGTCCCGCGTACTCCGAACTGGCAGCCAGACTGCGCGCAGCGTCCGATTCGTTGCATGACGAGCAGGATGCAGCGGTCTCGGTGGAGTGGCTGCGTGACATGTCCGCATCCGCGCCAGGCACTATCGGGTTCTGCCTGGGCGCGCTGGCCTCAGAGATCTCCCGGGCTAATGCGGCACCCCGGAGCGCGTTCACCGACGAATGGCCGTCCATTGATCGTCATGCTCGCTCGCTGAAACTGGTGCGGCGATGACCGGAACAGGACAAGAAGCCTCCATCCGCGCCGCCGGAGTCGTGGTCTTCGATTCTCCCGGGGAAGCGACGGAGCGTCGCTTCCTCGCTGTCCATCGACCACACCGTCACGACTGGTCACTCCCGAAGGGCAAGGTTGATCCAGGGGAAACAACCCCATGCACCGCGGTTCGAGAGTGCGACGAAGAGACGGGGTATCGCGTCGCTCTCGGAGCCCGTCTCCCCTCCACGCACTACGTCTCCGGCAATATGAACAAGTCTGTGGACTACTGGGTCGGCCACGTGCGAGAAGACGAAGGGTTTGCACCAGACGAAGAGGTAGATGAAATCCGTTGGGTGCCGGTTCCCGAAGCCTCAGCGTTCTTGACGTACTCCGACGATGCGGCAATCGTCCGTCTCGCCGCTGGAGCGCCCACCACCACTCCTCTCATCATCCTTCGGCACGCAAAAGCAATGAAACGCGGCGATTTCGACGGTGGCGACGACGCGGATCGTCCGCTGTCCGGTCGTGGTCGCGGAGAAGCGAAGACGCTCGTGGACATTCTGGATGCTTATGGAATCGAGCGGGTTCACTCGTCTCCGTTCAAGCGGTGCATCTCGACTGTTTCACGATTCGCCAAGACGATCGATACGAAGATTCATCCCGAACCCGCGCTCGGTGAATCCGGTCACGAGTCCGATCCCGAGGCGACGGCAGCTCGCGTTGGTGAACTGCTTGATTCCCCGGCGCCCACCGTGCTCTGCACGCACCGACCCGTGCTACCCACCGTGATTGCTTCCCTGGCACGTTCTCTCGGACTCGCGGAAACCGCGATTCACGATGATCCGAGCTGGGACTCCCGGCTCGCGCCCGGCGCCATGATCGTTGTCCATCGAGAGTGGACGGACGCAGGCCCCCGGGCGCTCGCGGTGGAGCAGTATCAACTGCCCCGGTAATCAGCTCACCGAAACGTAGGCAACCGACTTCTTCTTCGAACCCGAAGGTCGGACAACAGTTACGCGAACAGCACACAGGCCGGGCGTGCGACCCCGAACAAACCGTGGCTCCTTCTTCGATCCCTTTCGCAGGCACACCTCTGTCGACGCGGGGCGCACCTCCAGCCAGACATCGTCCTTTGCCTTCACCTTCAGGCCAGCCCACTGCGCCAGGCGTTTGGGTCTGAGTCGCGTGCCGACCGATGTGACTCCATCTACGCTGACCACGGCGAGAGGGTTGGCGGAGGCTTCGGTACTTGATGCGTAGATCGCCGTTACGACAACCTCGTACAAGCGACCTGCGTCGACATCGTTGATTACACACGCGCGCGCGGAACCATCGACAACACAGGAATGATTTCCCGGAGTCGTCAAAGCGCGATAGCCCACCGGCAGCGGTGCCGCCACCGGGGCTTTCCAGTCAACGCGAACACGTTCACCCGCGATCGCCGCGACCTGAACCTGCTGCGGGGCGTCGACGGGTCCACTCAGCGAAGGAACGTAACCGCTCATCCACGAGACGA
>WLWL01000167.1 GCA_012103605.1 Candidatus Nanopelagicales bacterium | reverse complement strand
TCGAGGCCCGGCGACTGCTCGGCCTGGAGCCGCGTTAAGCCTCGAGTTCGGGAGCTCCGGTGTCGGGTGAGGAATTTCCCCGGTCCATCAGGCGTAGTCCCCACCCCACGCTCGGTCCGACGAAAAGAGCGAAAAGCACCGTGCCCAGCCCTACGGTGCCACCGAGCAGCCAGCCGATGACGACCACGGAAACCTCGATCCCCGTCCGAACCCGCGCCACCGGCCACCCGAATCGAACGTGCAGCCCGGTCATCCATCCGTCCCGCGGACCGGGGCCCAAATTGGTCGTCAAGTACAAGCCACTGCCGAGACCGATCAAGGCAATGCCCCCGATCACGAACAGCAAGCGAAGCCAGAGCGCGCTGGGAGAAGGGATCACCTGCACACCGATTTGCAGCGCACCGGCAATAATGATGGCGTTGGCGATCGTTCCCAACCCGGGTCTCTCCCGAAGGGGAATCCACAAAAGCAAGACGATGAGACTCAGAACGAATGTTGCAAGCCCGATCGACATCGGGGTGTGCACGGTCAATCCTTGAGCGAAGACCGTCCACGGACCGTTACCGAGATCGGCGACGACGAGCAGCGCCTCTCCGGTGCCGAACAGCGTCAAGCCCAAGATGAGAACACCGAGAGTTGACGGACGTGCGCGCCAGCGGGAAGCCGAGCGCCACCGTGTGACGGGGATTGTGCGAGACGGTCGCAACCATCCCGGAACCTTCAGTGGGCGATTCATCGTGGCGTTACCGTACGGGGATGCATGTCCGTTGGGTAGGCGCGGTACTTTTCACAGCCGCGGTAATGGTGAGTGTGGCCGGGTGCGGCGAAGACTCAGCGAGTGAGGACGTGATGCAATCGGCCGGGCCGTCGACCGCGGAAGTGGAAGAAGGAAGTCAAACCTTCTTGGAGAAGCAGGAACTCACCGTCCTCGACCAGAGGGTGACGTATCCGAAGAAGAAGCCGGCGCGCATCAGTAGCGAAACCGTCGTCCTCGGACCAGGTGAGAGCACCGGGTGGCGCAGACACCGAATCCCCGTTTACGTGCATGTGCTCGCCGGCACCTACACGGTGGATTTCGGTGAGGGAGCCCTCGTGGAATACCCCGCAGGTACGGCATTTATTCAAGCGACCAAGACCGATTACAACGGTATGAACACGTACGAAGAAGAGGTGAGTGTCTTGCACGTGTATCTGGGTGCGAAGGGATTGAGAGACATCATCGAACGTTGAGAAAGCGGCCGCGGCGGCGCTTGTTGACCGGCTACAGTGCGCTGGTGCGAGCCTCTACCGCTGCCGTTTCGGCGAACCGTTGGGGTAGAGCTGACATTGTCGCCGTCGCCCCCGTTATTGCGGTGGTCTGTGCTGGATGGCTAGTCATGGTTGTCTGGCCGATGCGACACGATTTCTCAGGATTTGTTGTCGGCTGGTCGGTGATGAGCGCGGCCATGATGGTGCCCACCATCCTGCGACCGATGCAGCGCATTGCCGCGGGCCGAGCATCCAGGGCCATAAGTTTTGGTTCGGGATACGTGGTTGTGTGGGCTGCCCTCGCGCTTCCTGCGTGGATTGTCGTGTCCTACTGGCCTATCAATTCCCTGACCCTCGGTTTGTCGTGGATCGCCGTGGGGGCGTACTTGCAGGCTCCAGTGGTGTTGAGTTCCTTCCGCACCTGTCGCTCGCTGGCGATTACCCAACCCCCGGTGGTCTCTGGGCTGCGTCAAGGTCTGGCGTGTGCGACCGGTTGCTGGCCGTTCATGGTGGTGGCGATGATGTCCGTGATGGCACACACCAGCGGTGGACTTATTTCTGCCGCCGTCATGTTCGCCGTGATGCTCGTGATGATGTGGCAGAAATCTCCCGCCCGCAATGAGTTCGCCTTGCGTTCGGTAGGACTAGTTCTTGTTATCGCCGGTGCGATCTTCGCCGTTGCAGACATCGGCGCACTGCACACCCACGTGAACTAGAGAGACAGCCTTAATCGGCTAGGAGCCAGTAACGTCACTCGGCACGTCAATGTCTCTTCCCGAGGCGATGTCGCCGATCTCTACCAGGACCACGTCGTCCCTTTGGCTCACGAACGATCGAGCCCCTTCGTCACCGCTGACGGTGTCGATCAGTTCGCGGAAGTGCTCCCGTGAGATACGCACGGGATGGCCGCGCTCACCATCGAAAGTCGCCACGGCAATGCCGCTATCAGCAGCAGCGACGCGTCGAACTGATTCAGAGGTGAGGCCTGGTAAGTCCACGAGTGTGATGAGCGCGTAGTCGGCCTCGGTGGTCGCGTTCACCCACTTCAGAGCGATGCGCAGCGATGAACCCATTCCTTCTTCCCAGCCGTGATTCACGATCACGAAGGCATCGTCGACGCTTCCTTCCCACGCTCCCAGGATCACGAAGACGGGATCACATCCCCCTTCGCGTAGAACGCGAACGGAACGATCTACGAGTCGCTCGCCGTCTACCTCGAGCGGAGCCTTGGGTTCTCCAAATCGGGAGCCACTCCCGGCAGCGAGCACCACACCCGCGCATGGCGCAGGCGTGTCACTCATCGTGGAGCCCCCGGGTGGATGGGGCCATTGACATCGGTGAGATGTCGTCCGCTACCGCCCCATCGATCCTGAACAATTTCGGCGGCGATGGAGATCGCCGTCTCCTCGGGCGTGCGGGCTCCGAGGTCGAGCCCGATCGGGGAGTGCAGGCGCTTGAGTTCCTCGTCCGTCACCCCTGCATGGCGGAGGCGCTCGAGGCGATCCTCGTGTGTTCTCCGCGACCCCATTGCCCCGACGTATCCGGCGCGACTGGCGAGCGCGACCTTCAGGGCGGGAACGTCGAACTTCGGATCGTGCGTTAGAACGGCTATGACGGTGCGCTCGTCGACATCTTGGGTCTCCAGCCACCGGTGGGGCCAATCGACGACCACGTCATCTGCTTCGGGGAATCGCTTCGCCGTGGCGAAAATCGGCCGAGCGTCACACACCGTTACTCGGTAGCCGAGCACCTTGCCGACGCGAACCAAGGACGCAGAGAAGTCAATGGCGCCGAATACGAACATCTGCGCGGGAGGCGCGTAGCTGGCCACGAATACGTCGAGACCCTCGCCGAGTCGTTCTCCCTCGCCGCCGTAGTGCAGGAAGCCGGTGGTGCCCGCCGCCAACATGCCCAACGCGTCCTCGCGAACGGTGTCATCGAGCCGATCGGTGCCCAAGCTGCCCTCACAGCCGGAAGGACGAATAACGAGGTGTCGGCCGATGCGTTCGGCTACGTCGTCGGGAGCGGTGACGATCGTCGCGATAGCGACTGCCTCCT
>WLWL01000166.1 GCA_012103605.1 Candidatus Nanopelagicales bacterium | reverse complement strand
GCGCCAAGCCCCACAAGCCCGTTCCCTGGGTCAACTCGATCGCCAGGGAAATCACCAATCCGATGAGGGCAGTCGCGCCGAGTGAACGACGGCCCCGGTAGGCGAGAAAGAACCCCAAGGGAACGAAAAAGACGATGTTCATCACCACTTGGAGCAGCACCTTGGAGGTGAGAGTGGCTAGCAGCCCGTTGCTCGCGGCGTATTCCGCAAGGTCTATGAACGATTGGAACGGGACGAGTTGCCAATGATTCACATCAGCGTGCGCAACGCAGTAGTCACCAGCGAAATCGGGGAGGGGAAACAGTGTGAAGGCCACCAACGCACAGCCGTAGAGGACCATCGCTGCGGAGACGACAGCCGGCCATCCCCGAAACCAGCCAAACCGGGAAACTTGATGCGAAATGAACGGAACGACAAGGACAAACGTCAAAGCCATGAAGAATAGGACGGCGTAGGCGGTCTCTGTCACCCACGTGCTCACGCATGGCACCCAACCACACCGAGGGAGGCCCGGGTTGCCGAATTTATACCCCCCGGGGTACTCTGGTGGAGGAAAGACCACCTCGCTCAGTTCCCACGGAGGAGAACGCCGTGTGCAGTCCCGCCCCCTGCAGCCAGTGCGGCAAGGTCACCTGGACCGGTTGCGGCGACCACATCGAAGAGGCGCTGGCGCACGTGCCCGAGGCACAACGCTGCACGTGCCGCTAGCCCGCACCGCGACACCTCTACCTACCCCGGGTCGAGCTGCCCCGGGTCGCGCTGCCCGGCCCCACACTCGCTCGCGTGCGATTGCGCTCATCGCCGCCGTCACAGCCTTCTGGCTCGCCGCGATACCTGTCGCTACCTCCGCAAGCGCCACCTCGGCCAGTACCGCCGCGGGTAGCACCACCTCGCCTAGCACCGCGGGAGAACGCCAGCCGCGTCTGATGGCCGCCGGTGACGCCCTTGGCACGCCGCTCGTCACCGCGTTGATATCCGTCCGCGGCACCTCCTACGGGGTCTGTAGCGCCGGAGTGTGGAAGCCAACCGTGCTGTTGACCGCGGCCCACTGCGTTATCGATGAGACGACAGGCGCCCCCATCGATCCGTCATCTTTCTCCGTGGTCAATCCAGGAGGGGCTTTCCGTCTCACGGGCGGTGGGGTGGAGAACGCCTCTCCGGTGCGTGTGGTTCAAACGTTCGTGGTCGATGACTTCCAACTCCGTGGCACCGACGTTCCCGGCGACGACATCGCTTTCGTTGTGCTCGATCAAGGAATCGGCGATGCAACGTTTTCTCGCTTGGCAACGACCGCGGAGCTTGCTCGGTGGTTGGACAATCGAACTCCGGTATCGGCACTCGGTTACGGCTTTCCTTCACCCGACAACCGAACAACCGACCGGCCACGAGCAACCGCGCTGCCCTTACTGCGTGTTCTTGACAATTTTCGTAACTCCGACGGTCTGGCGATGTTGTCGTTCAAAAATTCCGGCATCGATGCGTGCTCCGGCGATAGTGGAGGTCCGCGTTTCGTCACCGAGAACAACGCACCACTACTCCTCGGCAACATCGCCGGGGGCTCGTGTAATGGATTCCCCGGCGCCGGGGTCATTGGGTTCACCGGCATGAGCTACCGGACGCTCGCCAACGCCGCCTTGGCGACCGCGGGGCTGCCCCTAATTCCAAGCCAGCCGCAGAACGTTCAGTCCTCCCGCGTTGAAGGAACCACGACCCTCTGGTGGGACGTTCCCGCCGACTCCGCTGACACCGTGGTCGCTTACGAGGTCCTCGACGCCTTTGGGACACTGCTGTGCTCGACGGCGGAGACCTCCTGCTCCTTCCCCACTGGTGCGACAGGAGTGGAAGACATGACTGTGCGTGCGTATAACGTCCAAGGTGAAGGCGACGCCAACCTCGTGCCCACCCCCGACATGCTGTGGCCCGAGGCGCCTACCGCGAAGGTGCTCAAGGCCTCGTCGAAGAAGAAGCCGGTTCGGATTCGCTTCTCTGTCGTGGACTACCCCGCCGTCACCAATTATCACGTGACGACCCCTCAAGGGAAAGTTCTCTGCCGCATCAATCCGACGACCACGCCTCTGGAATGTCGAGTGAAACGCGCGCCCGGCAAGCACCGGTTCCGCATCGAGGCCATCACTCCCTACGGAGCATCCGTACCGTCCCCCTTATCCACCCCCGTGCGCGTACCCAAGTAAGGCTTCCCGCGTCGTCGATCCGTTCATGGACACGCGAGTTCAGTCGTGGTTGTCGTGATCCCGGCAAGAAGTTCGGAATGCTCACCCCTGTGATGGGAAACCCCGGGCCCTGCCCCGCCTGTGAGGCGTCTGACCTGGAGCGTCGCGGAGGGAAGGACTTCTGCCCGTCCTGCTACTACATCCAGCCATGCTGCGACGGGGGTTTCTGCGAGTGACTACCGTGCTCGCGTGAGTCACCTCGCCGACGTTCTCATTCTGTGGGACATCGACGGCACCCTCGTCACTCACGCCCCCGCTACACGCGACCGGCATGCGCACGCCGTCGGCAGCGTTCTCGGTCATCCAGTCGACCGTCTCCCCTCGGGCGTCGGAAAAACCGACCGACAGATCATTATCGAGCTCTTCGCCGACCACCCGCCCAGCGACGAGGAACTCGCGAGCGCGCTTAGCGTCATCGATGAGGTCACCGCCGAGGACATGCGAACCTCTCCCTCCACCGCCACCGACGGCGCCGCAAATCTGCTCTCTCACCTCGCCCATGCCGGAGCCTCACAGTCGCTCCTCACCGGCAACACCCCCGAGCGTGCTCGACTGAAAGTGACTACCGCGCACCTCGCCGATCACATCGACTTCGATTCCGGGTTCTACGGTGACGTGCACTCCACCCGCGTGGAACTCGTCGCCGCCGCCGCGGAGCGCTTGTCGCTGCAACAGGGAGTCCGGCCGGTCATCGTCGGAGACACGCCACTGGACATCTTGGCCGCCCACGCATCGGGGTTTCCCGTCATCGCGACGACCACCGGAATCTTCGACGCCGTGGCACTCGAGGAACATCGACCGGACGCGGTCGTGTCCGACTTTTCTGATGCACGCGCGTTCGCCGAGACGATTAGCGCGATCGTCTCGCGCTAACGACAGCTTCGTCGGTACTTTGTGACCATGCAGTCCCACGGCGAAGCAGAGTCAAGCAGCCTCGACTCCAGCAGCCCGGTCTCGAAAAGCCAGGCGATCTACGACCCGGTGTCACCTGAGGCTCACCTCGATCCCTACCCGATCTACCAGCAACTGCGTGAGCATCACCCGCTGTATTACGTCGCCGAGCACGACGTGTGGGCGCTCTCGCGGTACA
>WLWL01000165.1 GCA_012103605.1 Candidatus Nanopelagicales bacterium | reverse complement strand
CTGGATGGACAAAGAGTCCGAAGAAGAAGGTAAGTACACGTTCATCGCGAAGAAGTAGGCCGAGCTGCCCGGCCGCCCGCGGGGGAGAGTGCCGGGTGCCAGACGCGGAGCGGTCGCCCCACACCCATGGGGTGGCCGCTTCTTTCTTCTGCGTCACTTCAAGCAACTGACTGCTGTTCCCTGGGTCGATGTTTTTCGAGTGTTACGGTCGAAGGATCAATAGCCTGTTGGCAGGTCGTGACTTGGACAGACTCTTTGGTAGTCGTCGGTTCGAGCCCGACCCGCCCCACCACTATTTGTCCGGTAAAACGGTCCCCTCTTCGCTTCGCGCTCAAGTGAAGGCGCCGGCTTTCTAACGAATGTGCTGGAGACTCCGAGTTGCCCACGGGCGCATGGGTGGAGCACCAATTCCGCGCCAAGCTTGTGTGCTTTCATGGGATCTATATGCGTAGTCCTCGAGTCTTTCTCACCGTGCTGTGTTTGTCAGGCCTCGCGCTGGCAGCGTGCTCGACGCAAGAGGCTGCCCCGGAGCCATCTGCGTCACCGACAGTCGCGCCGTCGGAGTCCATGCCACCGTCCGCCACTCCCAGCCCGGAACCTACGCCGTCGTTGCCTGTAAAGCCTTTGCGCGAGGTGACATTCGCGCCGCTGGATCCAGGGATGCTGGGTATGCACGTGGCGGGGGCGCAGGAGGGTGATTGGCCCTCCGATGCGGTGCCGGTGGAGTCCTTGCGGTTGTGGGATACCGGGACGTCGTGGTTGCAGATCGAGGCGACGCGAGGTCGTTACGAGTGGGGCTTGTTGGACACGGCGCTGGAGACTGCCGCGGATGCGGGGGTGACCGATGTGTTGATGGTGCTTGGGCCCACGCCGGTGTGGAACGCGAGTTCGCTGAAGGGCGTTCAGTACCCGGTGCCCGGGGCGGCGTCCGAGCCCAAGTCCCTGCAGGCATGGGATGACTTTGTTGCGGCGGTGGTGGATCGATATGCGGGACAGATAACTGCGTACCAGATCTGGAACGAAGCGTCGCTCAAGATGTTCTGGCAGGGCAGCCCCGAGCAGATGGCTGACCTGACCGATCGCGCGTACCGGATCATCAAGGAGCGAGATCCGTCGGCGCTGGTGGTGGGGGCGAGCACGACGGTGCGGCTGCTCGGAGCGTTCGAACGGTTCTTCCCGGCCTATGTGGAGGAGTTGGCCGCTAGGGATTGGCCGGTGGACGTGTTGGCGGTGCACTCCTACCCCAGTGGGATCCAGGGACCGCTGGATCGAGCGCGCAACCTTCGCCTGGTCCGGCACACGCTCGATCGGCTGAATGCGCCGGCGTTGCCGGTGTGGGACACGGAGTTGAACTACGGGCTCGCCGGTCCGGGAGATGTGCCGCGCGGTGAGATCGTGGGGGACCAAGCGACGAGCTGGGTGGTGCGGACGTATCTGGACTCGATGCGCTTCGGGGTTGGTCGCACGTACTTCTATATCTGGACTCCCGAGCCCTATGAGCTGCTCGGCATGCAGATGACCAACGATTCCGGAGCCGCGGCCGGGCTGCGGGTGGTCTCGGACTGGCTGGTCGGCGGCGAGTGGGGCGGATGCGAAGTCTCCGGCTTGGTCAACACGTGCGTGGTGCGCAAAGACGGCGAGGTCAGTGAGTTGCTGTGGGCGGACTTTGGTGAGGGCCAGGTGAGCGGGTTGCCCGAGGGCGCGGAAGCGTGCACGGCGCTGGGCGCCTGCCAGTTAATCGGCGAGGACGAAAGCATCGTCGTCGACGACGTGCCGGTGCGCGTGTTCCCGGCTCGTGATGTTGTGGACGTCGGCTCGTAGTTCCGACCCCGGGCCAAGCGGCCGGAACTGCAGTCCTGGCTGGCCGCCTAGGGTTGGTCCGTGCGGCGCGTCGTGATCTTGGGCAGTACCGGCTCCATCGGGACACAGGCGCTCGACGTCATCCGCCGCAACCCCGAACGCTTCACGGTCGTCGGGTTGGCGGCCTCGGGCGCGCGAGGGGAGTTGCTACTGAAGCAGGTGCGCGAATTCCAGCCGTCGGTGGTGGCGGTGTCTGCCTCCTCGGCTGTTGCGGACCTGCAATTGGGTATTTACGCCTGGGCTCAAGACAACGGTTACGCGGCCGGCGATGCGGCTATTCCGGAGATCATTGCCGGGCCGACGGCAGTAGTTGATATCGCCGGGGTCGAGTGCGATGTGGTCGTGAACGGCCTCGCTGGAGCCGCCGGGCTGGAGCCGACCTTGGCCGCGCTGCGTAGCGGGTCTGTCGTCGCCCTGGCGAACAAGGAGTCCTTGATCATTGGCGGTGACCTCGTTCGCGGGGTCGCGCACGCCGACCAGATCGTTCCGGTGGATTCCGAGCACTCGGCGATCGCGCAGTGCCTGGCCGCCGGTGCTCGCAGTGATGTGCGCCGGTTGATCCTGACGGCTTCGGGCGGGCCGTTTCGTGGATGGTCGGCCACGGACCTGGAGTCGGTGACTGCTGAGCAGGCGTTGGCGCATCCCACCTGGGACATGGGTCCGCTGGTGACGATCAACTCCGCCACCTTGATGAACAAGGGATTAGAGGTCATCGAGGCTCACCTGCTGTTCGACGTGGAGTTCTCGGACATCTCCGTGGTGGTGCATCCACAATCGATCGTGCACTCGATGGTGGAGTTCGTCGACGGATCCACGATCGCGCAAGTGTCCCCACCTGACATGCGGCTACCGATCGCGCTGGGTCTGGATTGGCCGCATCGAGTGGCCGGCGCCGCGCCCGCGTGCTCGTGGGAGCAGGCGACCTCGTGGGATTTCTTCCCGCTGGATGAGGACGCGTTCCCGGCGGTGACCCTGGCCCGGCGCGCCGGGCAGGCCGGCGGGACGGCACCGGCGGTGTTGAACGGCGCCAACGAGGTGTGTGTCGAGGCGTTCCTTCAGGGGCGCTTGCCCTTCACCGGGATCGTGTCCACGGTGTCGAATCTGGTCGATGAGCACCTCGATTCGGGGTGGATATCGGGGGAGAGCGTGAGCGTGGCCGACGTCCTGGACGCCGATCGGTGGGCGCGCTCGCGGGTCCAGCAACTCGTCCACGGTTGAGTCCCCTCGCCGGTGGGTAGCCGCAGTGCCCGGTGAGGCACCACAATGCTCCGCATGAGCACTATGCGCGCCGCACGGTATTCGCAGGTAGGACCGGCAGCCTCGGTCCTGGGCGTCGATCAGATACCGATCCCGAAGCCAGGACCCAATCAGGTTCGAGTGAAGGTGGCCTTCTCGGGCATCAACCCCACCGACGTCAAGAACCGTGCCGGGTCGGCGGCGTGGGATATGGCCGACTTTCAGATTCCCCACCAGGACGGGTCCGGTG
>WLWL01000164.1 GCA_012103605.1 Candidatus Nanopelagicales bacterium | reverse complement strand
AGGGACCGCCGGCAACGGGGAGGGCGAACATCACGCCGCCGGGTCGATCCAACGAGCCGATCGCGATG
The DNA here is from genome assembly GCA_012103605.1 of Candidatus Nanopelagicales bacterium. Classification (GTDB taxonomy): domain Bacteria; phylum Actinomycetota; class Actinomycetes; order S36-B12; family S36-B12; genus S36-B12. The sequence continues at coordinate 3,293 of WLWL01000164.1, read as the reverse complement.
TTGATGATGTCGATCAACCACGAGGCCAGGGTGGCCATGGGTGTGACTTCACCGTCGTTCGTGAGCCCCGAGGTCGTGGTGCCCATACGCCCGTACACGGCAGCGCTGGGAGCATCCAACAGTTCCTGCGCGATACGCCGCGTCACGGCTGCATCGATACCGGTGAAGACCGCGGTGGCTTCCGGCGAGAAGTCGGCAAGACCCGAAGTGACCTGATCCCACTGGGCAGAATCGATCCATGGTTCGGCGGCGGCTAGGCGCGTGTGTTGGGTGACGAGATGTGCCAAGGATGCCAGCCACAGGGCGTCGGTCCCGGGACGAATGGGCAGGTGCTCGTCGCTTGCCGCCGCCGTTCGCGTGCGCACCGGATCGACCACCACGACGCGTCCTTTGCGTCGTCGAAGTTCCCGGAGTCGTCCCGGGAAATCCGCTGCCGTCATCATTGAGCCGTTCGAGACCAGCGGATTTGCTCCAAGGATGAGGAAGTAGTCGGTGCGGTCGATATCGGGAACCGGAACCGACAGTGCTGTTCCGTACATCAACGCGCAGGCGACCTGTTTGGGCATTTGGTCGACGGTGCTCGCGGAGAATCGTTGCGTGGTGCCGAGCGCCTTGATGAACGCCGGTAGGTAGAAGGCTCCCGACAAGTTGTGGACGTTGGGGTTGCCCAAGAACAGACCCACCGAGGAGGGACCGTGGTCCCGCAGGATGGGGCCCAGGCGCTCACGAATCAGGCCGAAAGCTTCGTCCCAGGTTGATGGGGCCAATGTCCCGTCCGCCTGCCGGATCATCGGTTGGGTGAGCCGATTGGGGTCGGCGTGGAGTTCACCGAGCGCCACGCCCTTCGGGCAGATGTAGCCGCGACTGAACACGTCCTCGGAGTCACCACGGATGTCCGTGACCTGGTTGCCGTCGATCGTCAGGGTTAATCCGCAGGTGGCCTCACACAGTGGGCAGACGCGAAGTGCCATGGTGACACCTTGCCAGGGGTGGCGTTGCTCCGCAGCAAAAAGACGAAGGCGTCGAGGAGGCTGCGGGAGACACCGTTTTGCGCGTACTCTTCATGCGTATTTTCTCGAGAAGGGATGTCTCGCGTGAATTTCCGATCGATCGTCTCGCTGGCCGCCGCTACTGCACTGGCCACGGCCTTGGCGGCTCCTGCTCAGGCCGCCGAGTCCACCAAGAAAACGCCGGCACAAGGTTCGTTGTCGCTGGATATGGGTCCGAGCGTCTTCGCTGACCTCAAGAGGGAAGGCCTCAGCTTCTACAGCATTGGCGGACCGAGTGTGGGATTGGGCGACAACGGTGGGCTGGGAATGGACTTCAACGTTCGGGCGATTGATGGCACAGGCCGCACCTTCACCGACAACGAGGGGTCCAGCGTCGCGTGGTGGAACGGCCCCGGTAATCGCTTCTTGTACGTGGAGAGCCCCACATTGATCCGCGACGGTCGCAACGGCACGATCACTGCTCGGGTGTTCGCGAACAACCCCAGCGATGGCACCGGCGATTGGGGACGCATCACGCTCTTTGATGTCGAAGGGCTTCGCCCGACGGGGATCGACGGGGAGTTCGACAACTACCAAGGCCGTTTGACGCTGCATGATGGAGTGGACGTTCTCTTGAACCGCGCACTGTTCAATCGCTACATGAGCGCCGGTCCTTTAACTCCCGGTATGCGACTGGGTTCCTTTTCGGTGTCCGCAGACGCGCGCACGTAGGCGGCGAACTCCCTAATACCCCTGTGAAGCTGATTGTCGTCGGTTTTGGATTCCCCTCTCCGGGTATCTTCCTTATCCGTTCGATGCAGATTGCTTGAAGGCGAGGGTTTCGAACTGGTTGTAGACGAACAGACGCCCTGCCCAGCGAGGAAACGGGTATGAATATTGCCGCGCGACGATGAGTCCTTCCTGCTCACATTGGCGTCTAGCTTCGTCAAAATCAACCCATCGAATATGAGTTTCGTCCAAGGGGAACCCTGCTTCCTGAGGACATTCGATCACTACGCGACCACCAGGAGCCAAGAGTGGCAGGTAGGCAGTGAGTAACTGCTCGCATTCCTCAAACGTTACGTGCTCCAGCACATGACTGAGCAGCAGTGTGTCGAAACTATCTGGGGCAGACACGGAGGCGGAGAGGAACTCATCAAGGGTGTAGGCCTCGAACCCTTGATCGCGAGCGACCAAGATCGACTCTGGGTTGGTGTCGATTCCGACCGGAGGGGTGGGCATCCGACGAAGATTTCTCAGGTTTCGCCCGATTCCACAGCCAATCTCGAGAACCCGCCCGGAGCACAGACGCTCCAGGTTCCACCGATAGGGACGCTGCACATCGAGTACCTGTTTCCAGCGCGCTTGTTGCAACCGCTGCAGGCGCCGCGTGTACTCCAAGTCTTCGCTCACAAGGTCACGGTAGTTGAGTTCTCGCGGGAGATTTGGCAAATGTTCCTACCCTGTCCCTCAGTGGGGCTGAGCGTATGCGCACATTGAACGTAGGAAGCCCCCGCGTGTGGGCGGGGGCTTCCTATCGGGGCTGGGAAAGGGCAGCGCCCTACGGCTTGTCTTCTGACGACGATAACTGGTCAGCGTTCGTTGTCGCCATCCCTGGATGGTGCAGGACACCTCCATGGGCGTTGACGATGACGTCTTGCTCCTCGTACTCGTGCAAGGGTGCTTCGAGCGCGGCCTGGTCGTGCGCATGATGCTGGCCGGCCTCGATTTCTGCGGCCGAGGGGCGGGGAATGTTGTCGCCGTAGAAGAACGCGGACAGGCGGTGTTGGAGGCTGTGAAGGAGGTAGCGCGGGTTGCGCACTCCGTCGGCGTCGGACTTCTCCGGAGCGGGAAGAACCGCGGTATCGGGCTTAGAACTGATGACTGCCAGTTCCTTCTCGTTCAACGGCTGGTGCACTTCCACGAACTCACCGTGGGGAAGACGCAAGATCCGCCCAGACTCGTAGCCGTGAAGCAGCTTGTCTCGGTCGCGTCTTTGCAGGCTGAGACATGTCCGCTTGGTGATGATGAACGCGAGCGGGGGAGCGACGATGAGGAGCACCCGAAGCGTCCACGAGATCGCGTTGATGCTGAGGTCGAACGTCGTCGCAACCAGGTCATTGCCGCCGGCAAGCCAGAGGATTCCGTAGAACACGATGGCCATGACGCCGATCCCCGTTCGCACCGGTGCGTTGCGGGGCCGATCGAGCAGATGGTGTTCGCGCTTGTCGCCGGTGGCCCACGCTTCCAGGAAGGGATAGAAGGCCAGTCCGGTGAACAGAATCCCGGGGATCACCACGGAGG
>WLWL01000163.1 GCA_012103605.1 Candidatus Nanopelagicales bacterium | reverse complement strand
TGTCTCGCGGCTGATACTCCCACTGACTTCCATCCTCAGAGACGTAAAGCGCCTGTTCCAGTCCAGGGAAATCGTTGTCGTACAGCAGCACTTCCCATCCTGAACCTAAGTACCGAACGGCTGTTGGGGTCACCGTGTGACCAACTCCGGGGCTCGCGTACAGGCCCATGGAGTAGGTGGTCCCCGCTCCCAATGACGAGCTGAGCCGCTCAGCGATCTCGCCGGGTTCCATCTTCCGAAACTTCGCGGCTTCAGCTTGAAGCTCAGGGAACAATTGACTCGCCCACAACTGCTCAATCGATTCGACTACGGGCCTTGATTGATCCAAGGCGAAAGTGAAAGGGGCATTGGAGTTGTACGCCTCGAGTGATCGCGTTCCCTGGAATATCTCCTGCGCAAGCACAGCCATACCTTCGCAATGGCCGACCGTCATGGCTGAGTTTGCTTGCGTCAGCCACTGATCAGCGCTGGGGGACAGTAGGCAATCTTCTGCCCCACCATCGATACAGACCGCTTTTTCTCCGAACATGTCAACAAGGCTGCCCGCATTGAGAGCACCCGTGTCACTCCAGTTGGCGAAACTGAATCCGTCTGGATCACTAAGAAACCCCGTTTCTACGCACTCTGGGGCCTCACACTCGAGAGGACCCGCAGGTTCGGTCACATCGACAGATTCTGGCGCCTGCTCGCTCACCGATGATGACTCTTCAGCCGTAGAGCACGCGCCGATACCAAGACATAGACCCGCCGCGACGAGAGCACGCGCCGCAACTCCCCTGACAGATGATTTCCTCATGTTGCTTCGCTCAATGAGGTGACAACCGTGATGCCCTCAAACTCTTGCGGGGCGTCAGCAACTGGACGGCCGTCATCGTCGACTGCCCAGATGACGACGACTGGATCTTGCACACCGATGGCCTCCGGCAGCTTCGATAGCAAATCTGCGACAGCGGACCGGCTCTCCTCGCCCCACCCGTCCGAGGAGAAGGCTCCCTCCGGAACCGTGGCAACGATGCAGGTATTTCCAGACGAGCAGGCTTCTCGTGCTCGAGACTCGGCGACACCATCCTTGGTCTCGGGAACCAAGACCACAGGCACGGTGCTCTCCTCGGCAAAGCCCGCCGGTAGCCACACCCGACTGCTGAAGTCTGTTGACTCACCCGCAGACACGTCCACCGTGACGAGTGCTCCCATGGCAGTCACTCCAGCGCTGTCCTCAGGGCGCTCATCGGAAACATCACCCCGCACCACTTGGTCACTCTCGCCACCCGCAACGACATCGGAGTTATCGACGTCGGACGACGGCACCAGGTAGACCAAGGAAAGACCCCCGACGACCGCCACCGTGATAACCGAAGCCGCGAGAGCCAGCATCGACCTTGAGCGCGAGTTACCTAAGCGAGGAGCCGTGGAAACGTCCCCCTCGTCGTGGCCTCCGCTCACTTCCCGTGACTGCTCGTCCAAAGCCCGCAGCAAATCTTGCTGCACTGCAGACGGAGGGCCCTCGGCAGCGTGACCATCCGAGGTCAACTCACCCATGAAGGTCGCCAGCACTTCCTTCGTGAACAGTTCATCCTCTATTGCGTCATCGCCGGTCGCGTCGTGGGGATCGAACGATTGATCAGTCATCTCGCACATCCTCTTGACCTTGTCCGGCTCGCCTGGATCGCATCCCTGGACTCAAATGCTGGAGATCGCGTGCGAGAGTCTTCCGAGCTCGGGAAATTCGAGACTTGACGGTGCCTTCTGGAATCTGCAGCACCTCGGCAGCTTCCACTTGGGAGTAGCCGAACATATCCACGAGAACAACAGCCCGCTGTTGCTCTTCCGAGAGACCCGACAGCGCTTCGGATACGTCAAGACAGACATCGACCTGATCCGCAAAGGGCTTCGCTCGGTCCTCCGGTATCGAGGCATACTCGTCGTCCGTAATCGCCTGGTGCACCGTGATCTTCTGCTTCTTTCTCCGCTGGGAGAGCGCCGCATTCACCGTGATCCTGTAGAGCCATGTGGAGAAGGCAGCATCCCCCTTGAAGGACGTGGCTGCGCGGTGAGCGGCGAGAAAGCTCTCCTGGTACGCGTCCGCAGCGTCAGTTGGATTACCGGTGATTTTCAAAGCGACTGACCAGACGAGTGACGCCCTTCTCTCCACAATTACGGTGAAGGCATCGCCGTCACCGTCGATGTGGGCAGCGAGAAGTTCCTCGTCACTGCGCGGATCATCGAGCGCCACACGATGAGCGTATCTGGATTCGGACCAACGAATTCCTCGATCCACTATCCCAAGGCCTGCAGGCGCGGCACGTAAGCGGTGACGGCGGTGAGCACAAAAAGCATCCTGCGAGGAAGTCAGCGAGGGGATTTGCGGTGACGCTCGTAGATCACACCGTCGGCGGAGACGCAATGCGTAGCCAAATGATCCGCCGTCGCTCATCCGCTCGACAACATGGCTGCCCTCTCGCTGATACGTCATCGTCGAAGGCGCCCCGGGTTGGCTGATTTTCGTCCCTTCGGCGGTCGGGTCACCAGTAGTGCGATCTCGCTGCTGTCGACCTCCCGCGTCGTGGCCGCGTCTGCGGCGTAGATGATCACTTCTCGGCTTTGTCCAAGGGAATCGGCACGGGCTACGCGAATGGTGGCGTCGCCTACGAAACCGATACGGGTTAAGTACTTACGAATCTTCGATGCTCGTTTCTTCGCGCGGCGATCACTAGCTTTTGTCCCTTTGGGATTGCTGTAAGCCAGAATGACAACAGAATCTTCCGCGTCAGTCAGCCGTTTCACCAAAGACGACAACGCTCGGCGAGTTGCCTTATTCAACTTCGTCTTCTTCCCCTTGAAGGCAAGGAGCGTTGCTGACTGTTCTGGCTCAATGTTCGGACTTGCCGGCATAGAAAGATTTGCCGGCGTGCTGGGGGCAACTTCTGAAGCGTTGCTCGCCGACGGGCGAACGCTAAATCCCTCCCAGAAGGACGCCCGGCCGACAGTCGGTGCAAGGACTGCGTGAACGACGTACGTTCCCGGTGCAATGTCGGGCACCGTGACGTTGACTTGCCCGCCGTGCACCACCGTGAAGTCAGCGTCAACGTCGTTGAACTTCACGGCACGGGTTGTCTCGAGCCCCCACCCCGCGAGAGCGATCTGGCTTCCTGGGGCGCCGAAACTCGCCGGGACAATGGTGGTCACTTCGTTCAAGCCGCCACCGCCCGAGCCCTCCTCGTCCGAGGAGTCACCGCCCGAGCCACCGCCACCGCCACCGCCACCGCCACCGCCACCGCCACCGCCACCGCCACCGCCACCGCCACCGCCACCGCCACACGGTGCAGGCTGCGAGGGCGCATCTGTCAAGGCACCGATGTAAAGAAGGTTGGCC
>WLWL01000162.1 GCA_012103605.1 Candidatus Nanopelagicales bacterium | reverse complement strand
GTTTCACCGTCAGCCTCGGATCGATCTTCACTGAAAGCACCGGTCGCGACTTCTCCGGCTTGGTCACGATCGTTGAAATCGTTCTGGTGCTGATCTTGCTACTGATACTCGTGGCGTTGATCATCCGTCGAGTACGCACCTTCGTTCGCTCGATACTTCCCAAGGTCCGCGAGATGATCCGGGACTCCTTCAACAACGTCCGCGAATCCTTCAGCGTTGTCCGTCAGCCTCGCAAGATCCTGATGCTGCTGGGAGGCAATGCCGGAGCGCAGGTCATGCAAGCAATCGTCCTGGGCATTTGCCTCAAGGGCTTCGGGTATGACGCGAGCCTGTCGCAGCTCATCCTCATCAACACCCTGGTGAGTTTGTTCGCCGGCCTGATGCCCATCCCCGGCGGCGTCGGCATCGCCGAAGCCGGTTACACCCTGTGCCTGCAAGCGATCGGAGTCCCCGCCGACATCGCCTTGACCACGGCGACAACGTTCCGGCTCGTTACTTTCTACCTACCTCCGATCTACGGCTTCTTCGGGATTCGTTACTTGCGAAGGCACGAGTACGTGTAAAGACCAGAACTCGCGACGACTGAAGCTTCTTCGTACCGGCATCGCAAGAGCAAGTGCTATCCACTTGCCACGTATGCGTGTTGGGATGAACCGGACTCGAACCGATGACATCTTCCTTGTAAGGGAAGCGCTCTAGCCAACAAACCGGGCTGCCGTTGTCGTGTTCCCCGTAGTTTACGTCGATATCGCTGCGCGTCCCAGACGCGCGACACATCGGTTCCAGTCACGTGCAGCGCAAGGGGATTGTGTTTGACCAGCGCGCGCCAAGTGAGCGAGCCCGTGGGTTCGACCCGGGGGCTTATTGAGCAGGCCGCGGTAGGCATGCACGTAGCGCCGCGCGGATCTCCACTCAATAGGCACGCCTGTGCCCAGCCCTTGGCGCCTCGAGTAGGCGGGTCATGGCTAGAGGAGCAGGTTTGAAAAAACCCCACCCGTTTGTCGCACCCGCCTCTAGGTGGCGCGGGAGATGTTCCTTTTTGGCGCCATATGCGTTTACCATGCATTGACGTCGACCAACACGTAAGGGAGTAAACGGATGAAGAAGACCTTGGGGCGCCTAGGTGCAGTCGCAGCGGCCGTGGGACTGGTTGCTGCGGGCCTCGTAGGCACAGCGACCAGCGCATCAAGCTCTGAGGGGGTTATCTGTGGATGGGGCACGGACAGTTTCTTCGGGTCGACGGCTCAACGGAACGCCGAAGAAGCGTGCGAAAAGATCCGTACAAATGATAACGAACAGATTTACGCGGAGCCGCCCGAGAAGGGTGTTCACAAGTGGATTGCGTCGGCAAGACTTCCCCTCGATGCCCTGCCGGCAGGCTTTGAGAAACTGGACGAACCTACAGGGTGGGACCAGCCGTCCACTCCCGAGATCGTCCCTGATGGTTCAGGGGCTGGAGAAGCTGTGCAGAAGGCCCCGCCGCCTCCGCCGTGCTGGGACTCGAGCCTGAATAACTGCCCGGTGGGTGGCGCGTTGAGGTTTACGGCCCCTAAGTACGCGATGGTGGGTGTGCCGGTGACGATGTACGCATACGCCTCATGGCGGCCGGACGGGAATGCTCCTTCCCAGCCAACAAACGGCACCGCGGTTATTCGCGTTGATGGCGAGGACTATTCCGGTGTCGAGTTCAAAGATGGTGTTGCTGAGTGGCGCTTCATCCCCGAAACAGAGGGTATGAAGGAGTTCACAGCCAGCGGCGTCCTGTTCTCTGGCTTGTCGGGCGCGAATGCTTACATCGACACGGTCCCAGCTCGCACGTACGTCCTGGAGTATGACCCGGCGGCGTACGCGACGGCGTTGAAGAACAAGCGCGTCGAAGTTGGTGACACGTACGTCATCACGGACCCGAACCAAGCACGGTCGTATTTGGAGGACCGCTACGAGTGGAGCGTCTCGGAGAAGAGTGATGACGTGTGTGCGGTGTATGAGACGAAGAAGGGCGCTGTGAAGGCGAAGTTCACAGACTCCGGCAAGTGCACGGTCATCTGGCTGGACAAAGAGTCCGAGGAGAGCGGTAAGTACACGTTCATCGCTAAGAAGTAACGCTGCAGCTGCCCGCCCCCCCTGCGGGGGAGCGTGCCGGGCGTGAGACCCGGAGCGGTCGTCGTACACCCCAAGGCGCGACGGCCGCTTCGGCTTTCGTCCCGGGGTGGCGGCTTTGTGTTACCTGCGCAACTTCACGACTCCTGAGAATACGATTTGTGGTTGAAGCTGATTGTGGCGTTGGAAAAGTATCGCCGACGCTCGGAGGAAAGAGAGCCACTCGTGAATGACGAGGCAACAAGCCCGGAACACGATCGACTTGATCTGGTCACCGAGACGCGCCGACAGCGGGCATTTGCAGAAAACGTCTTAAATGTGTTGGTCAACGTCGTGGTGCTCAATCTTTTTGTCGAGTTCTCGGCCGTCGTGGTTATTGACTCATTTTGGATCTCGCTACTCACGGCCGTGCTTCTCACGGCGATGATTGGTCTTCTATCCAAGGTCGAAGCAAGGGTTCACCATTTCTTCTTCGAGACGCATTCCTGGCGAGTCGCCGGTGTGATCTCGATTTGGCTGATCCTGTTTGGAGGCAAGTTTGTAATGTTAGAGATCGTCAACATTGTCTTTGGTGACCGCGTGGAGCTTGGCCATCTCCTGGAAGTGATCCTGATCGTCGTCGCGATGATGGTTGCGTTCCAGGGGATGAAGTGGGTTTACGACCGACTCGGCGTCGGAGATAGCTCCACCGAGTCCACCTCCGGTTGAACGGTGGCACCGAATCAGAGTTGTGCCGAATCTGAACGAACTCCCGCCCGTGAAGGGCGAGTACACGGCGCGCAGCGAGAACTCCACCCTCAGAGTGAAGTAACCCAGACTGCCCGGCACCCCTGCAGGGGAGCGTGCCGGGCGATAGACCCGGAGCAGTCGTCGTACACCCCAAGGCGCGACGGCCGCTTCGGCCTTTCTAGGCGGCGCCAGCGACCAGCAGGGCGATGAGCGACATGGGCAGCCCGACGTCGTAGAGCAGAACCCAGGTGTTCCCGAGGGCGAAGTTCCGTTCACGGATCATCTCCTTGACGTGCAAGCCCGCGGCACCGAGCAGGAAGACACTCAGCACGATGGAGAGCACTAGCCACGAGGTGCCCCCGAGGTAGGCGGCGATGACGCCGGCGATACCTAGGCCGATGCTGACGAAGCCGAGCTCGTATTGGAATCCGTTGGTGGTCCACCCGATGTTTTTCGCCGTCGACCGGGCGAAAACGGTGTGCATGATCCCGCTCGCGATGACGAGGTAACCCGCGGGCATCGTCATCATCCACCGCATCGCGGTTTGCGCGAACTCATCGCCTAGATC
>WLWL01000161.1 GCA_012103605.1 Candidatus Nanopelagicales bacterium | reverse complement strand
CCTGCAAAGCCGCGTACACGGGTTCGAATCCCGTCTCCACCTCGCTGACAACTGAATGCTCGAACGAAGGACCCCGAGGGCGATTGGCGCAGGGGCTAGCGCGCTTCCTTGACACGGAAGAGGTCACTGGTTCGATTCCAGTATCGCCCACCACGAAACCCCCGTGAAAGCGGGGGTTTTTGGTTTCCCGGTGAGTGACGTGCGTGCTTTTTGTAGCCACTTTTGTAGCCACTTTTCGGTTTCTGTAGCCACGCGCCTGCTCGGCGATAGTGTTTTGGGGTGCGATTAGTTACGGGGGCCGCACTGGCGGCGGCGTTGTTGCTGGAAGGTCACCGCCGCCGTGCCAGTGGTGGTGTCGGGTGAGCTCGTTCGCCTAGCGGATTGAGCGACGAATGCTCTCCATATGCGCCGCGTCTTCACCGTCGTTGGACACGTCGGGGCGCATCGCTGATCGATCTGTGTCGGTTGGCTTCTTCAGAGGTTCGCTAGGCGCGGGTGTAGGCACCTTGGTCACATCGGGCATTGATAGAACGCCGTGGGGTAGGAGTGGTCGATTTGAGTGCATCAGATGACTATAGGTCCAACCTCATGTCGGCGATAGTGTTTCGGGGTGCGATTAGTTACGGGGGCCGCACTGGCGGCGGCGTTGTTATTGACCGGTTGCGGGACACAGGTTGACCCATTCCAAGATGATGAAGCGGACGCCTTAGAGGTCGCGTGGCAGGCGTGTGAAGTCTGGATGGATTTCTCGGACGACGATTACGCCTATGGGACTCAGCAGTATCACATCAACCAAATGATTGTCGCCGGTAACGCGGGTGGTCTTGCATCCCAGGCGGCTTACCTGGACCCGCGATGGCGAACGCTTGCCGACGCCTTCCCTTACCTTGTGCCATTCCATGAACTATCGGCAGCGGACGCGGCCTTTGCGGAAGATGGTGACACGTTGAGAGAAGAGTTGCGGGACCAAGCGGCGTTGTGGGGTGTCTACACGAACGTTACGTACCAGGAGTGCGAAGCCGTGTACGTCCTGCGCGGCGACCGCGAGAGTTTCTACGACAAGTTTTTCGCAGACCCCCAAGGTGACCCCGACACCGAGTAGTCGCTCACTGTCACGCGCCGCTCGCTTCCCGCAGTTGCCTCGCCTGCGCGACCGCTGACGACATCGCGCTTGCCCGTTAGGCCGGAACCATGAGGGCGTCGTAGGTTGCCGTCTCCATCGCGAGGAATCCACCGACCGAGGTGGGATCAGCAAACGGGAATATCTGAGTCGCCCAGTATCCCCCGATGCCGTTCTGACGATCAATCCAGTAATAGCAGTTCGCAAGGCCTGCCCACGCCAGGGCGCCAGCTGGCCTGCCGGTTGGTGCGTCCTCTTCATTGATCATGAATGTGAGCGCCCATGTCTTGGGCATACCCGGGAAGAACTCAGCATCGTTGGACAGACGCGGATTCGAAACAGGCAGGATCGTTGCAGCGGTTTCCGTCGCTGCGATACCTGGCAGCATCTTCACATTCATTCCAGCAGGAAGATGATTACCAGATGCCATGTCGACTGTCTCGGGACGAAGAATCTGCTCGCCGTCGTCGGTACGGCCGTCGTTTAACCACATGCGAATGAACTTGACGTAGTCCACGGCAGTGCCGTAGAGACCATGACCGCCCATATGAACTTCAGGGTCTTGCGGCAGCGTCACACCATCCAGCGGGATAAGTGATCCGTCACTGTCCTCTCGAGCATGGATTGTTGCCTGACGCGCCAGCATTGATGGGGTCATAGTGAAAGCTGTGTCGTGCATACCGAGAGGCTCGAAGATCCTCTGTTGCATCACCTCGCCAAGCCGTTGTCCGGTGACGCCCTCGACGACCATGCCAGCCCAGTCAATGTTTGTGCCGTACTCCCATTGATCACCTGGATCGAAGAGCAGCGGAGTCGTGATCGATGCCCACGAGGCGTCGACGACCCACGGTTGCCCCTGCTCATTCGCCAGGCGGGTGTACGTCTCATTGAAGAAGTCGTAGGTGAAACCAGCAGTGTGCGTGAGGAGGTGACGGGTAGTGATGTCCCTTTTCGGGGCGCGTAGTCGCGGTCGGCCGTCAGCGTCCAAGCCCTCAAGCACTTCGATGTCCCCAAGCCGTGGGACGTATTCCCGTGCGGGAGCGTCGAGGTCCAAACGACCCTCTTCCACCAGTTGCAAACAGGCGGTACCCGCAATGGCCTTGGTGGTGGAAAAAATGGCGCAGACAGTGTCGGGTTCGAAGGGCTCTTCGGTTGCGATGTTCCGAACACCTCGCGCGCCTTCGTAGATGGTGCCGCTGCGATCCGTGATGGCAGCCGATACTCCGGGTACCCGTGGGGTACCGGTGGTCACATCGTCCAGAACTTGATCAATCACATTCTTTATGTCACTCATGAGGAGCCCCTCTCGTCCCTTTTATCTACCATCAAGGGTTTTAGCAAGGCTACACGGCTCCATCGAGTGCCGCAGGCACTTCGGTCAGAATTCACGATGCCTGCGTGGCCGTCAGGTAATTGCGGGGACGAGGACCAGCAGCAGATGACCGGCCGCGCGATCCTCGTCGCGTACCTGCACAGCGAGACGAAGCCCGACAGCGTGCTCGAGGATCAGCCGCGTCCGAGCTCAGAGCCCCATCTGAACGGTGACGTAGGCGAGGAAGAAGACAACCACCAACGCGAGGATGCTCTGCAACGCTGACGGTTCCTCTTCCTCTTCCTCCGGTGGGTTGTCCTTCAGTAAGGGCCGCTTCGTTCTTGGGGGTTACAGGTGACGGGCGAAGATCGCGTTGATCTCCGTTGACGTGAGAGGCGTCTCTTCTATTCTACGTCCTTTTTCTGCCGCGAGGTGTCGAGAAACGGGATTTCTCAGGGGGAAACGACACCAGGTGTTCCTCTAACCGTTCCTTGACACGGAAGAGGTCACAGGTTCGATTCCTGTATCGCCCACCACTCACACACTCGGTGCTCCCGGGGCAAACGCCTCACCTAAGCACCGCGCTGAGGTACCCTTCAAAGATCGCCTGCAACCGATCGTTTCGGACGGATCCGGTGCCCCGCCTTATTGCCGGGACGGCCGTTACGTGCGCGCTCATGATGTCGGGTTGCTCTGGTGAGGTAGCAGATGACGCCGTCTACCGTCAGCTCAGCGAAGACATTCTCGTCAATGCTGATATCTGGGACGAAGAACCCAAGATCCTGGGCGCCGGATTGGGGTTTACCGACATCAATGGCATGCCCGGCTTAGATGTCGACGACCTAGAGACCAGCGAACGACTCACTCGGCTTGCCGGTGGCGCCTGGAGCGACCCGACGTGTGCACCGGATGAAGAACCGGCCATCGGGCACTACACATCGACGATCACTCCCGAAGGGGTTGCGCTCACGTTTGGCGAGGAGACGTACTTTGCGGACGGATACCCCGTGGAGTTCAGTTGGCCGTACTT
>WLWL01000160.1 GCA_012103605.1 Candidatus Nanopelagicales bacterium | reverse complement strand
TGGCACCGTGTAGGCGGCTTGGACTCGAGTTATGCGCTTGCCTTCGACCTTGACCTATTGCTCAGACTCAAGACGCTCGGTCCACTCGTGCACGCCGGACACGTGGTGTCTTGCTTCCGCTGGCACGCCGATTCCCTCACCGTGGACGACCGGAAAACGAATATTGCGGAATCTGAGCGCGCCAAGCGCTCAGCCCTGAGCCCGACAGCCCGCAAGTGGGCGTGGACGTGGGAGCCGCCAGTCCGACTGGCGACCAGAGCGGCTGCCCGCGAAGTTCAGCGGCGCGCCCGCCGCCTCAGTGGCTCGACCAACTCCCGGTAGGCCCATACCCGCGCGAAGTGCGATCGGTAATCCCATTGCTCCCGAGCGGCCATTAGGCCTGCAGGTCGGAAGATCTCCTGCCGCGCACGGTGGAATTCGTGGAAAGACTCACGCCAATGCTTAGTCGACACGCCACCCATGGCGAAGTCCGCCACCACAAAATCCAGCCGAACCGGTGTGGAGTGTTGTGAAAGCCGCAGAAACAGCGCGTAGTCCGCAGCAACCCGGAATGACGAGGAAAAGCCGCCAAAATTCCGGAGCAACTCCGTGCGAGCGAAAGTCCCTTGGTGTTGCGGGAAAAAGCCACGCGCAAAGAGATGAGACTCTTCCTTCGCATAGTCCCATGAAGGCGTCACTGTCTGTCGACCATCGGTGCCGATGATCCGCACTGGACCGAACATCCACTCTGGATTCAAGTCCGTGACCTTCCGGACTCGAGCCAACACCGAATCGTGTAGCTGGTCTCCGGCACCGAGGAATTGCACAAAGGTGCCAGCTGCTCGATCAAGCCCGGTATTCATGGCAGGGAACACCCCCTCCGGTGCAACCTGTATGACCTGAGCGATACCGGAGCACATCGAGACCACCGCATCGTGATCGCGTGAGCTGTCGACGACCAAGACTTGAACGTCCTCGTCTTTTTGACGAGCAGTAGACGTCAGCGTGCGTTGCAAACCCTCCTTGTCATCACGGACGGGTATCACGATGGTCAACCAAGGTCTGCTCACGAGTCACCTCTCATCGAGAGTTGATCAATCGGTCCCGGCACAACCCACCAACACGAGTCGGCTGCGAGTGAACCAGCGGCATGCATACTCATGAGAGCTTGATTGAGTTTCCAGTCGATAGGGACAACTGGCCGCAAGGGCATCGATGCGTACGTAGACAACAAGTGCCCTGCAAACGAAGACCGGTAGGCAATCGCGCAGACGGTGTTGGTGACCGGCTTCTGAGCTGTGAGAACCGTGCGCCTGACAGAGCCGTGCCACGAGTATTCGCTGTCCCGCAGCAAGTGATCGATTCCAAGCTCGGAAACTCCAAAGGATTCAGACAGGTTGATGAATTGAACGGTTGGCTTTGCCTGCTCGAGTAGCGTGGCGATGCCGTTCGCCAGATCCTCAATGTTCGTTGACGAAGCATCGTCCTCAATGATCAAAATCCACGGCGCCTGGGATGCGACCCCCTGACGCAGGAGATCCTGGTGCGCAAGCTCGATGTTCAACAAACGCTCAACCATTGACTCTCTCGGGGGAGCGACGCGTTGCCACCCCCGGCGCACCCATCGCAACATCGACTGCGCGCCGCTTCGAACGGAGAAACTCTGCGTAGTACGGAGGTACTGCTCCCAATCGCTCGCAAGCCGCATTTGAGCCGAGAGCGAAGCCTGCACGTCTTCATCAGTCACCGGAGCCTGCTCGGTGTCGAGACGATTCAATGTGTCGACCACCACCGCACACTGCCGGCCACGATCCTTGAGAGCTGCCGCAAGTCGTGCCGCGAGGCCGTCAGAACCCTGGGCTTGGACGTAACGGGTGCCCGGATAGCTCACGACGCCGATGAACAAGGCCGGAACGGTCACCGAAGTAGGCTAGCGGCGTGGTGGAACGCGATCTTGCCGTGCGCGAGCCAGACCATCCCTCAGGCAGCCTCAACCTCGCAGATTTCGACCGATCGGGTGTTGTGTGGTCTGTACGTAAGACCATCAGCATGCTGCCCGACGGCAAACGCTGGATCTTGTTCCTGACCGCGGGATTTCAGATCTCTCTGGGACTGCTGGACCTGCTGGGAATAGCCCTCATCGGACTTGTGGCTGCGGTAGCCGTCACCGGCATTTCCCCGTACGCGGGCCTGCCTGGCTGGGCTCAAACGATCCTCGACGTGACAGGGCTCGACGCTCTTTCCGTGTCGCAACTGAGCGTGTTCATCGCCCTCGCCGCTGTGCTGGTTCTCGTGATGAAGACGGTCATCTCAGCGATCATGACGCGGGTCATCACCCGGTTCCTCGCGCACCGACAAGCCGATCTATCCGTTGCGCTGGCTCGAACTTTTCTGGCTCGTCCGCTGACGCAGGTGCAACGGTGGACGACTGCCGAGGCCACATACGCCCTCGGCCAGGGTGCGAGTGCCGCAACCGTGGCTCTTCTCGGCTCGGCGATCATTGTCGCGTCAGAGCTGTTCCTGTTCGCCATCATCGGTGTCTCTTTGTTCATCTACGATCCGATTCTCACGCTGACGGCTGCAGGCTTCTTTGCTGTCATCGTGTTGGTGGTCCACCGCTACCTCGGTCGTGTATCAGCTCGAAACGCTGATGTCATCAAGGACACCTCCATTGACACATTAAGTGTCGTCTCCGAAGCCCTGTCAACGTATCGAGAAACAACCGTCCTCGAGCGCCGTGACTTGTATGTATCGCGCTACAACGACATCGTGTCGCGCTACGCCACCGCCAGTGCCAACACCGCCTTCATTCAGGAAGCCCCAAAATATGTCTTGGAGGCCGCGCTGTATGTGGGAGCGCTTCTCCTCGGAGTGGTGCAGTTCATCACCAAGGATTGGTCTGCTGCAGCGACCACCACTGCACTGTTCCTCGCAGCGGGATCACGCGTCATTCCGTCTCTATTGCGCTTGCAAGGGGCTGGGATCACCATCCGCAACGCGACCGTGATGGCCCAACCCACCTTCTTCATGTTCGATTCCCTCGGTCGCCCTCGGGACCGTGGTACCGATGAAGGAGCGGAGGTCATCTCTCGGCGCTTGCACGAATCGGTGGACTCCGGCTACCCGGACTTCGCAGGGGATGTGCAGGTGCGCGAGGCAACCCTGACTTTTTCTGATGCGAAAACCCCGGTCATTGATCATGTCTCCTTCGCTGCGCCGTCGGGTGAATCTGTTGCGCTTGTTGGCTCGACTGGCGCAGGTAAGTCAACCCTTGCCGATCTTGTGCTGGGAGTCCTCACCCCGGATGCCGGAGAGATCTTGATCGGCGGCCTAGCTCCTCGGGAAGCCATCCATCGATGGCCGGGAGCTATCGCTTACGTTCCACAGAACGTGGCGCTCGTCGCAGGCACGGTCAAGCAGAACGTGGCCCTGGGGGTACCTTCTGATGCGATCCGCGATGAACTCGTGTGGGAGGCACTTAGGCGCGCCCACCTTGCTGATTTCCTCACCGACCACCGCGAGGGATTAGACACGTGGATTGGTGAGCGCGGGTTCAAGTTGTCTGGC
>WLWL01000159.1 GCA_012103605.1 Candidatus Nanopelagicales bacterium | reverse complement strand
ATCGTGGAACGCGTGGTCGACGGGGACACGGTGATCGTCAACGACGAAGTCACCGGAGCGCAGTCCCGGATCCGACTCCTCGGCATCAACGCCCCCGAAAAACCAACAACGAAGAAGCCCGGCAACTGCGGGGGTGAGCAGGCCAGTCAACGGCTCACCGCCCTGCTACCCGTCGGCACCCGCGTTCGACTTCTCTCGTCGGACCGCGCCTCCACGGGCAAGAAGCAGCGGCCTCAACGCGTCGTTCTCGCCTACAACGAAAAGACCGGCGACTTCGACCAAGACGTCGCCTGGGGAATGGCCGAGCGGGGTTGGGGCCTGTGGTTCACCGTTCCCAGCGAAGCGTCGATGAGTTCGCTTTACCGGGCCGTTATCGAGGGCGCCCAAGCCGACCGCCGGGGGATGTGGGATCCGCAGCTATGCGGGGCGATCGAGCAACCTGACGCATCCTTGTCGCTGCGCATCTCGCGCGGCAATGGAAACGTCGCCGACGAGACCGTCACCGTTCGCAATACCGGGGGCACCACCGTGGACCTCACCGGCTGGATGCTCCGGGATGCAGGCAATGCCGGGTGGTACACGTTCCCCGGCGGATCAGTTCTCACACCGGGCGACTACCGAACCGTTCACACCGGCAAGGGACGAGACCGTCGGCCCACGGGTCACGACGTGTATCGCGACCGCAACAAAGAGTTGTACGTCGACCCGGGCACCGAACCGAATCTCGTCGGAGACGGCGCCTACCTTCTCGACCGAGCCGGCAACTATCGATCATGGCGCGAATACCCCTGCACCACGCGGTGCGCCGCCGATGACGGCGCCGGCACCTTGGTCATCGAGGACCTTTCTCTCGGCAAGAAGAAGGGGATAGCGCGGGCCCAAACGCAGTTCATCCGGTTGGCCAATCGGGGGGCAACGACGCTCTGTCTGGACGGCTACCGCATGGACACCCAAGGGTTGACCTACTGGTTCCCCTCCGGCACGTGTCTTGCGCCGGGTGCAACGTTCACCCTGCACGGCGGCGACCGCAAGAGCTGGTCGAAGGTCGCCTACCTCGACCGCAAGAAACCGATGTTCTACCTCACCGGTAGCGCCCAGATCGTCTCCGACCGCGACCAGGTACTCGCCGAACGCCTCTGGTGACGCCCCTAATTCGCGGGTACTGGCCGGCGCCTCGAGCGCGGCTGACATTCTTGGCGCATGGCCACCATGACACCGGTCGATTCTTCACACCGGTTGACCGACCTCGGCGTGGAATTCCACACCACCGATGAAGACGACGTACCCGATCATCTGCTGGCTCTGGCACTTGTGGAGGGAGAGCGTCATCCTCGCGGCGAGGTCGCCATGGATCCTCCCGCGTCCGGGCAGGAGTTCGAGGACTTCGGGGCCTGGCACGTCAATGACGGGAACGAGGCGCACTTTCTGCGGTCGGGAACCGGTCAGGTGCAGTTCGTCGACGATGACGGTGTGATCACCGTCGACGTCAAGGCTGGGGACGTCATGATCATTCGCGGCGCCGAGCACCGCTTCCGGGCGTTGACCCCGGCGGCATGGGTATTGCACTTCGCCGGACCAGAAGGAGCGGACCTGGTCGCCACACAAACCGGGAGGCAGGACAGCCCATGGGATTAGGTCTCGACGTCAGGCTCTCGCGTCTGTTCTCGCACACCTCCGGCAATCTCTTCGGTATCGCGGTTGATCATTTCGTCGGCTACGGGAACGTCCGCGAAGGAGGCCTGTCCAACCTGCCCGAGGCTGTCGCACGATGCGTCAGCGCCGGTCCGGACACGATGACGATGACTCCGGGAACGGCGAAGAGTTGCTGGCCGCCGCACGTGGGGAAGGCGTCGCTGATCGTGCAGGCGTCCTACTGGACACCCGACGACCGCATCCGCGATCGACTAGCCACCCCCGCTGACGCCGTCCGCCTCGGAGCCGACGCCCTCGCCGTCGCTATCGGGGTTCGGGGAAACACCGAGGGTGATTTCATTCGATGGTTGTCCGACGCCGTCCGCGACGCAGCCCCCTACGAACTTCCCGTGGTGGCTCACATCTACCCCCGCGACTACTCCGATGGAGTGCGGATCGTCTTCACTCCGGAGGAGATCGCGTACGCCGTTCGGGTCGGCATTGAGACCGGTGTTGACGTCATCAAGGTCGGCTACCCAGGAGACGAGGATGCCTTCGCCGAGATCATCGCCGGCTGCCCGGTGCCCGTGGTGATGGCCGGGGGCCCGAAGGAGCCGACCCTGGTCGGTGCGCTCGACCAGATGGCCGCGGGTCTGCGGGCTGGCGCCCGGGGTGCCGTGGTCGGCCGCAACATCTGGGGCGAGCAGAACCTAGAGCATGCGGCGCGGGCCTACGCCGCGGTCCTTCACGACGGCGTCTCGCCGAACGAGGCCGTCGCAGGCGCATGATCGTCGGGCTCGGCTGCCTCGCACACGACCACGTCGTGGTCACCGACACCCCGTGGGCCGCCGGCAAGGGGCACATCGTCCACAGTGAAGACCGATTCGGGGGAAACGCGCCCAATGCGCTCGCGACCATCGCCGCTCTCGGATATCCCGCCGCCTACCTCGCCACTGTTGGCACCTCCGAGACCGGTGACGCGGGCGTCGCCGACCTGGCCGCGCGCGGCGTCTCCACGGACTTCATTCAACGAGTGGCAGGCGCCGACCCCGTCGAAGCACTCCTGACCATCACCGCTGACGGGGAGCGTTACATCGCTTTCGACAACTCCCCGCTCGCGCACACCCCACTGCCAGATCACGCGACCGTCGACGCAGCCCTCGCAAAGGCCTCAGCTCTACTCGTCGACGCCACCTCGGCTCCGCACGGGTCGATCGACGTGGTGCGAGCAGCTCGCGACAGGCAGATCCCGGTGGTACTCGATGTCGAGCGCGACCCCACCGATGCGGTCGCCGAATTGATGGAGGAAGCGGACCACCTCGTTGTTCCCTTGTCGTTTGGTCGCCGCCTGACGAAGCGCGACGCACCCGAAGAAGTGATCGATTCCCTGTGGGGGTCTCGGCGCAGCGCGGTGGTTCTCACCGACGGGTCTCGCGGTTCGTACGGCTGCGAGTCACCCGGTCCAGTTGTTCACACCGCCGCCTTCGCATCACCGGTGGTCGATACGACCGGTTGCGGCGATGCTTTCCACGGCGCGTACGCGATGGCGCTCGCTCTCGGCCGTGACTTCGCAGCGCGGCTCACTTTCGCCACCGCGGCAGCGGCCGTTCTCGCTTCACGGCTCACCGGCGAACCACGAACACCGACCAGTGACGAAGTCGAGGCGCTCGTTGCGTCGCGACCGCCGTCGTAAATTCGCGAACGTCGTGAATTCGCTACCGACCCAATTTCTCTATCGTCATGAACTCTCCGGCGTGAACGACGACGCCAACTCAAGAAGCCAGCGTCGGTACTCAATCGACACTTGATCGACGCCCTTGATGTGAAGTTCTTCGCTGAGATCGACGGGTAGTTCTTCGGGACGTTGCGACTCCACGACGAGGCGATCTTGATCGAGAATCACCGTCTGAAAATCAACGAAT
>WLWL01000158.1 GCA_012103605.1 Candidatus Nanopelagicales bacterium | reverse complement strand
CCAGGGGACGGAGACGCGGATGGTGATGGTGATCCTGTTCCGCCACCGGCATCCACGGAGGCGGGCATGAACACCACTGGCGAGGTGAACGAGATGGATTGGGATGTGCCACCGGTGGAAGCTGGCGCGCTTGGGGAACTGAGCGCGTTTCCTGTATCACCGACCGCGTACACCGAATAGCCGGTAGCCCCCGACACCGCCCTCCACCGCAGCAGGATTTGATCCGTGCCCAGTTGCTCCGCCGAGAAATCGGCCGGTGTCGCAGGAGGAGCCACGACGACGTCGTCTGATCCAGACAGTGCCAGCCGACTCAAAACAAACGCCGCGATGATCCCAAGGACTGCGAGCAGGAGCACGAGCCGGCCGATAATCCCCAAGCGGAAGCGGATGATCGGGCGCTGAATCACGGTGACTCGCTGCACCGCGGACTGCATGTCCTCCAGCGGCGTCCCCAAGGTGACGTCCTTGTTGGGCTCAATCGCAGCGAGCATGCTCAGGGTTCGCTGCTTGCCCACCAGGTGGAAGGGACCGGTAATGGTCACTCGAGTCCAGGATGTTTCTCCGGGAGCCAATTCGATCAGCGAATCATCGACCTTGAAACGCAGTCGCCCATCGGGGTCCCACAGGCGCAAGATGATGCGTACAGTCGTGTTCCCATTGTTGGTGATGCTGGCGTAGGTCGATGTCCTGCGACGCATCTCCAGAGTTGTTCGACTGACGTTGAGAGCAGATTCGTAGAACGGATCAACGGTGATACTGAGTTCGGCAACCGTGCTTTCGTTGGGGTCGACTTCCGAGGTCGCCTTAACGCCAACGGGATAGGTCTGAGCTTGAATGCGCGAGGATCGTGGAGGCTTGATGACGATGGCTGCGGAGTTCTCATCACCGGGGAACAGGGACAGTTCCGAGGGAACGAGAGATACCCACCCCGATGCGGTGCCAACGGACGACAGCGAGTAGGTCTCGACCACTGGACCCACATTGCGAATCGTGACCTTGACGCGGACCGGTTGTCCGGGGGTTGCTGTCACATCTTCTTGACCCAAGGTGACGATGGGCCGAGGGAGGACGCTTCGTTCGGCAACGATGGTGCCCGCCACCGCGTCCTCTCGGTGCCCTACTTCCTCGGAGCCGGTGTCGTCGGAGGTGACTGGCGCTCCGGTAGCGGAGGCACCGGCGTCGGAAGACGCGTCGCCTCCCTCAGCCGAGGCACCCAGGACCTCGTTCACCCATCGCAGGTACTGCTCTTCTCCGCTCTCGGAATCGTTGTCAGGCATCGCTTGTCACCTCCCCGCCCGGAGGGTGTGCGAAGGATCCGAAGGACTGCTCCAAAGGGAAGGAGAGTCGACCGAGTTTCTGCCATTCACGAGCCGCGCCCCAGATGATGTGCTCGTACTCGACGTGTCGTCCTGCTTCGGCAGCTGCGAACGCAGCCGATATGCAGGCAGAACTTATTCCTCCCCCGGACAGCTCCAAGGTTGACAGCGTTCGGAACTCATCGTCGGACAGGTGCTGGCCTTGTTGACCCAGGCAGGCTCGCCAGATCTTCTCTCGCATTTCCTGATTCGGTTCGGGGAAGTCAACGATGCAGTCGAGTCGGCGCGAGAACGCATCGTCGAGGTTGGCGCGAAGGTTGCTCGTCAGGATTGCAAGCCCATCGAAGGACTCCATCCTTTGCAGGAGATAGGCAACTTCGATGTTTGCGTGTCGGTCTCGTGCATCGCTCACCTGGGAACGCTTCCCAAACAAGGCGTCCGCCTCATCGAACAGCAGCACCCCGTCGAACTGCTCCGCTGCGGTGAAAATCTGCTCGAGTCGCTTCTCGGTCTCCCCGATGTACTTGTCAACAACGCTCGACAGGTCGACGTGGAACAACGGAACCCCAAGTTCCCCGGCGAGGGCTTCCGCGGCCATGGTCTTTCCGGTGCCGGACGGCCCAGCGAAGAGTGCCGTGATTCCTCGCCCTCTGGTTCCGCCCGGACGCATCGCCCAGTCGTCGAATACGCGATCCCTGAGTCGAACCCGGCTCAGTAGATGGGACAGTTCCCCTTCCACTTGGTCGGGAACGATGACGTGGGAGAGCCGGAAGGTGGGAATCACTGGGCGGGCGAGGGTTCCCATATCCGAGGGAGCCGCAGCGCTCATCTGCTCATTGCCGTGGATCAATCGCTCACGCATGTCCTCGGGTTCCAGCCGCTGCAAAGTATCAACCGTTCGCGCACTGTCGATCTGGTCGGTGAAGTAGTCCAACCATGCGTCACGGACGGCGGGCGCCGCCACGGGCACATCAACGATGCGATCGGGGGGGAGCTCTACCGACACGCTCGGTCCGGTGATGACGATCACGGGAACGAAACTTTGGTTCAGCAACGCAATGACCTCAGCGACCCGGTCAGCCGCGATACGCCGCGCGTCAACGATCATGGGAGTGCACGCCAGGACGGCTTCCCGCAAGCTCGCGTGGACGGCGTCCCGGCACTCGGCGGTGTCGTGCGGAAGATCGTGGGCGTCCATCATCAACGCCCTGGGATGTCCGGACATGTGAAGTCGATGGTGAGCGATGCACACTGCACCAGAGCCCTGATGGGACCGCATGCACACGATGGCTGATTCGTGACGTGAGCCAAGCGGGGGAACGTCTGGGAAGTGGCCAGTGTCGGGCAGCAGCTCGGCAGGGATGAGCGGCTCGCTGCGCCACGACAACAGGCTGTCCACGCGACCGTCGAAGCGGCCATCACCAAGCAGGTGCCGTACGAAGCGTTCCGAGGCGTCAACGATGCGGGAGGGCAAGGGGTGATCCTGCCTGCGCAATTCGATGAGCCCCATGCGACACAGGAAGCCGTCGGGGTCGAAAATGCGTCGTCCTTCGGGGGACGACGGATCGGAGCCGATCAGCCGCAGGGTGGTCGCCACCGAGGGACCGCGGGTGTCAACTTCGTTGTTCAAGACGATGAAGAAGGCTTCGAAGCGAGGGTCCACGTGGACTGCGGAGGCGACGATGAGTGTGCCCAACTCCGAGTCCGACAGTCCGCAGAGCATCGCCCAGCGCGTCATGTCATCCGAAAGGTCTGCATCCGAGATGACCAAACGGGAGTCGACTCCCGCAAGATCGCGAGCATCTCGGATGACCAGATCCAACGGGAAGACATGGCCCCGACGCTCATCGGGGACGTCGTCGGGTCTGCGCGACTCGTCCACCAAGGCGGCGACACGCTCACCGACGACCGTCAAGAGCGCCCGCACGTGGCTCGCCGCGTGCGGATCCCAAACCTGGGGCGGGGTGGCCATCAGTTCTGATCTCTCCTGCGCGTTCGAATTCCCGCCTCGGGCGCTTCGGGATCCCGTCCGCGGACAACATCCTTGATCGGATCGTCCGTGCTGGAGACAACAACCTGGGGAGGCACGGTTTGTGGCGGACCAGCTGGTTCTGCCACACCGGCCGCAACAGGAAGACTGACAACGACCGACAGGAACGGGTGGTAGTCGGTACCCATCGCCGACCACAACTCGGTGGCGAAGCGGTCCGAGAAGATCTTTCCGCCCACCCTCAGGTGGAGGTTGTGGCCCTGCTCGAGCA
>WLWL01000004.1 GCA_012103605.1 Candidatus Nanopelagicales bacterium | reverse complement strand
ACGACGTCGGAACAGATACGAGGTCGAAAGGACGCGCCCGGAAGCGATACGTCGCACTCGTCAACGCACCGACCGGGCAGATCTGGATCGTGTTTCCGGAGAAATAAGAATCGAACGGCTCGTCGTCAGCGGTGCCCACCTGCTGTTGTGCTCCGCGCTCCAAGAGCTCGAGCATGGAGTCACCGGCAATCTGATCGGCGAAACGCGTACAGCGAGCACACGACACACACCGCTCTCTGTCGAGGAGTACCTGAGCGCTGACATTGATCGGCTTGTCGAACGTCCTCTTGTCTTCGGTGAATCGCGATTCCGGTCGACCAACGCTCATCGCCTGGTTCTGCAGCGGACACTCACCGCCCTTGTCGCACACGGGGCAATCCAGAGGATGGTTGAGTAGCAGGAACTCCATGACGCCCTCTTGCGCTTCCCGCGCAACGTCGGAACTGAGCTGCGTTCGCACCTGCATGCCGTCGGAAACAACCTGGGCGCAGGCCGGCTGCGGCTTGGGAACACCCTCGATCTCGATCAGGCACGCCCGACAGGCGGCAACCGGATCGAGCAGCGGGTGGTCACAGAAGCGGGGAATTTCAATACCGAGCATTTCCGCAGCACGGATGACGAGGGTCCCAGCCGGCACAGACACGGCAACCCCGTCGACGATGACGCTGACGAGTTCGGGTCTGGAGTCCAGTTCCGCGCCGGGCTCGTTGGTGATGGTCATCGAACCCCCGCTGCCGCGAAGATGTACGAGGCGATGGGGTCGAACTGCTCGTCGGCAGACGTGTGAGTGGATGCCTCAAATTCTTCGCGGAAGTACTTCATCGCTGCCGGGTACGGGGTAGCGGCGGCATCTCCGAGAGCACAGAAGGAACGCCCAGCGATCTGCCCGCACAGATCCGTGAGGGTTTCCATCTCGGCCTGCTGACCCTGCCCGTGCTCGAACTTCTCCAACACCCCGGTGATCCAGTAGGTGCCCTCGCGGCACGGAGTGCACTTGCCGCACGACTCGTGCTTGTAGAACTCCAGCCACCTCGTGACGGCCTTGACGACGCTCACGGTTTGGTCGAACACCATGGGAGTTCCGGTGCCGAGCATGGTCCCGGCCTCCGCCATCGCCTCGTAGGTGAGTGGGAGATCGAGGTGCTCGTCGGTGAGCAGCGGAACCGACGATCCACCTGGAAGCCAGAACTTCACTGAGCTGCCGTCGCGCATACCACCGGCGTAATCGAGCAGTTCGCGCATGGTGATTCCCAGCGGCGCCTCGTAGATCCCCGGTCGCTTCACATGCCCGGAGACGGCGAACACCTTGAAGCCCGGTGACTTTTCGGTTCCGAAGCCACGGAACCACTCCACGCCACGGTCCACGATGTACGGGATGTTCGCGATCGTCTCGACGTTGTTGATGACCGTCGGCGACGCGTACAGTCCGGCAACCGCCGGGAAGGGCGGCTTCAGGCGGGGCTGGCCGCGATAACCCTCGAGGCTGTCGAGCAGAGCAGTTTCCTCACCGCAGATATAGGCGCCGGCGCCCGAGTGGACAACAACATCGAGGTCGAAACCAGTCCCCTTGATGTTCTTGCCGATAAGCCCGGCTTCCCTGGCTTGCTTGACCGCGAACTCCACTTTGCGAACGGCGTTCGGGACTTCACCGCGGATGTAGATGAACGCGTGGTTGGCGCGAATAGCGAAGGACGTGATGATCACGCCCTCGATCAAGGCGTGCGGGTTGGCCATCATGATGGGGATGTCTTTGCACGCCCCCGGCTCGGACTCGTCTGCGTTCACTACGAGGTAGTGCGGCTTGCCGTCGCCTTGCGGAACGAAACTCCACTTCAAGCCGGTGGGAAAGCCGGCTCCGCCGCGCCCCCGCAAACCGGCGTCTTTCACGGTCGTGATGATGTCGTCCGGATCGCTAGCGAGTGCCTTGTCCAAGGCTTGGTAGCCACCCACGGCTCGGTAGCCATCGAGGGTGTAGAGGTCGGGCCGATCCCAATGTTCAGTGATGACCGGCGTCAGTGGCGTAACCATCAGGCATTCCCTCCCGGCATTCGTTGTTCGCGTGCGATCTTCAAACCGGCGAGCATTTTGTCGTCCACACTCGGAGCGTCCGCTAGTCCATCGTCGGGGAAGGCGAGGGTCCGCTCAGTGGCTTCGAAGTCTCGGATCATTGGTCCGCGCGTCGCTTGCACCTGCTCACCGCGACGCAGCCGGTCCAGGATCTCTACCGCGCTGGCCGGTGTCACGTCGTCCATGAATTCCCAGTCGACGGTCATTACTGGGGCATGGGTGCACGCTGCCTGACATTCGATCCGCTCGAGGAAGAACTCACCATCGGGCGTCGTGGTGTTGTGCGATGCGCCGGTGGCTTCGACCACGGCATCCCACACCGCATCTCCACCGAGAAGCCCACACATCGTGTTGATGCACACGCCGATGTGGTGTTTGCCGACCCGCTCACGCTTGTACATCGTGTAGAAGGTGGCGACCGCGGTCACTTCGGCGGGAGTTATGCCCAGCACTTCGGCGCACGCATTGATGCCATCGGTGGTGATCGCATCTTCCTCACTTTGTGCCAGGTGCAACATCGGTAGCAGGGCACTGCGCGCGCTCGGATATCGAGCGGCGATTTCTCGCATCTGCGCGCGCGCCTGGTCGCTGATCGGCATCTGTGGCTTCTCTCCGGTCTTCGCTATCGGTCCACGCCACCCATGACGGGGTCGATGCTCGCGACGGCGGCAATGACGTCGGCGACCATGCTGCCCTCGGACATGGCGGCGGTTGCTTGCAGGTTGTTAAAGGACGGGTCGCGGAAGTGCACGCGGTACGGGCGGGTCCCCCCGTCACTGACTACGTGCGCTCCGAGCTCTCCACGCGGCGACTCCACCGCTACGTAGGCCTGCCCGGCGGGCACGGTGAAGCCTTCGGTGACAAGCTTGAAGTGGTGGATCAACGACTCCATCGACTCCGACATGATGTGTTTAATGTGTTCCGTCGAGTTCCCCTGACCATCGGAGCCGATGGATAGTTGTGCCGGCCAGGCGATTTTTTTGTCTTCGACCATGACAGGCCCCGGGGTCAGACGATCCAGGCACTGCTCGACGATCTTCAGTGATTCGTGCATCTCGGCGATGCGAATGAGGAATCGTCCGTACGCATCGCAGGACGTTTGCGTGGGAACATCGAATTCGTACGTCTCGTAGCCACAATACGGCTGGGATTTCCGAAGATCGTGCGGCAACCCGGCCGACCGCAACACCGGACCCGTCATCCCCAGGGCCATGCAGCCCTGCAAATCGAGGTAGCCGACATCGACGGTGCGCCCCATCCAGATCGCGTTGTCGATCAGCAGGTCGGCCGTGTCCTTCATCCGCTTGCGCAGCAGCGGCAGTGTGTCCCGAATAGCTTTTTCGCCATCGCTGGGAAGATCCTGGGCCACTCCACCCGGTCGGAAGAAAGCGCTGTTCATTCGCAGCCCGGTGACCATTTCGAACAAATCCAGCAGGAGTTCGCGCTCCCGGAAACCGAAGGTCATGGCGGTCAGCGCCCCGAGTTCCATTCCGCCCGTGGCAAGCGCGACCAGATGCGAGGAGACGCGGTTCAACTCCATCATCAGAACTCGGATGACGTTGGCCCGCTCCGGGATGTCCTGACTGATACCGAGGAGTTTTTCTACCGCGAGCACGTAGGCGGCTTCGTTGAAGAACGGGGTCAGGTAATCCATGCGCGTAACGAATGTGACGCCTTGGACCCACGTGCGGTACTCCATGTTCTTTTCGATACCGGTATGCAGGTAGCCGATACCGCATCGAGCGTCGGTGACGGTTTCTCCATCAAGTTCCAACACCAGACGCAGCACGCCATGGGTGGACGGGTGCTGCGGGCCCATGTTGACGACGATGCGTTCTTTCTCCCCCTCGGGTGCAGCGGCTATCGAGTCCCAATCGCCGCCAGCGAGGTTGTAGATCGTTCCGTCGACAGTTTCGTAACTATCCGCGTAGACATCCTCACCCGGATCGGCCGCGGAGCTGTAGGTGACGTCGCTCATCAGTTGTACGCCCTCCGATTATCCGGAGCGGGAATGGTGGCTCCCTTGTACTCGACCGGTATGCCACCGAGCGGGTAATCCTTGCGCTGCGGGTGACCCGCCCAATCGTCGGGCATTTCGATCCTCGTCAGGCCCGGGTGGCCGTCGAAGACGATCCCGAAGAAGTCCCATGTCTCGCGCTCGTGCCAATCGTTCGACGGGTAGATGCCGACGATCGAGGGGATGTGGGGGTTCGCGTCAGGCGCGGTCACTTCGACGCGGATTCGGCGATTGTGCGTGATCGACAAGAACGGATACACGGCGTGCAATTCCCGTCCCTTGTCTTCGGGGTAGTGCACGCCATTGACTCCCAAGCACATTTCGAAACGAAGACCCGGCTCGTCTCTCAGCATTCGGGCAAAGTCGACGATGTACTCGGCCAGAACAAAGAAGGTGATCTCATCGCGATCGACCACGACCTTGTCGATGACCGATGACACAGGCAGATTGCGATCGGCGAGGGCCAGTTCGATCTCATCGGCGAGCTCATCGAACCCGCCTCCGTACGGCCGCTCGGTCGGTGCCGGCATGACGATCGGCGACACCAGGCCGCCGAAACCGCTGGTGTCTCCCGATCCTGACACCTGGAAGGAGCCACGCCGAACGCCGACGACGTCGAGTTCGTTTACTCCCTCTGGTACTACCGGAATGCCGGACTCGGTCAACGCAGTAGCCCCTTCATTTCCGCGGTGCTCGGCGACGTCAACGCGAGTTGCTCGCTGGCAACCATCTCCGCAGTCGCGTTGGCGCCGAGCTTCATGTCCTGGATCTGATCGTGGATCTTCAAGATCGCGTCGATCAGCATTTCTGGGCGCGGAGGACAGCCCGGCAGATACATGTCGACGGGGACCACGTGGTCGACACCTTGCACAACCGCGTAGTTGTTGAACATCCCACCGCTGGAGGCACACACGCCCATGGCGAGTACCCACTTGGGATTGGGCATCTGGTCGTAAATCTGCCGCAGGACCGGAGCCATCTTTTGACTCACACGGCCCGCCACGATCATCAAATCTGCCTGACGTGGCGATGCGCGGAAGACCTCCATGCCGAAACGCGCGATGTCGTAACGGGGGCCACCGGTTGCCATCATTTCGATGGCGCAGCACGCGAGCCCGAAGGTGGCAGGCCACAGTGAGCCCTTCCGCGCGTAACCGGCGACCTTCTCGACACTCGTCAGAAGAACGCCTGACGGCAACTTCTCTTCTAGGCCCATGTCAGTCCCACTCCAATCCGCCGCGTCGCCACTCGTAGACGTAGGGAACAGCCAAGTTCAAAAGAAACAGCATCATCGCCACGAGACCAAAGGCACCGAGTGCGTCAAAGGAGACTGCCCACGGGTACAGAAAGACAAGTTCGATGTCGAAAATAATGAACATCATCGCGGTCAGGTAGTACTTAACCGGAAACCGACCGCCACCGATGGGCTGAGGGGTTGGTTCGATGCCACATTCGTAGGCGTCGTACTTGGCACGGTTGTAGCGACGAGGGCCGGTGAAGGACGCGATGACGACAGAGAACGCGGCGAAGCCAAAGGCTAAAGCCCCGAGAACAAAAATCGGCGTGTAGACGTTCACGGCGCCGGCTGCTCCTCGCTAGGTCGTCGTGTCCGCAGCGGTCTGTGCACACGATCCCGGATGTCCGATGGACGAGAAGAAAATGTCACACTTTGCGCGCTTGTGAAAATCTTCACGACCACCAAAAGCATAGTGGGCTAGCCCACCTTCGCGACAAGGCCTGCCCACCCCCGTCAGGCATCTGCTTTGACGGCTCGGTGCAGCGCGACGATGCCCCCGGAGAGGTTGCGCCACGCCGCCTTGTGCCATCCGGCTGCCAAGAGATCCTGCGCCAGTTCCTGCTGATCGGGCCACGACTGAATAGATTCGGCGAGGTACACGTACGCGTCGGGATTCGACGACGCACGACTAGCAACCGCGGGAACGGCACCCATCAGGTACTCCGAGTACACCCGTCGAAATGGTGCCCATGTGGGGTGGGAGAACTCACACACCACCAAGCGTCCACCGGGCCGCGTTACTCGCAGCAATTCTTGTAACCCGGCATCTCGATCGTGCACGTTGCGCAACCCGAAAGAGATCGTCACCGCATCGAAGGCGTCATCGGCGAAGGGAAGTGACAAGGCATCCCCGGCAACGAAAGACAGCCGAGGGTTGCGGTCTCGACCCACCGAGAGCATCCCGAAGGAGAAGTCACACGCGACCACGAAGGGTCCGGCTGCGGCAATCGGCTCGCTGGAGGTGCCAGTTCCAGCAGCGAGATCAAGGACTCGATCTCCGGGGAGCGCTCCCACGGCGGCGGCCACTGCCTTTCGCCATCGCCGCGTTTGACCCAGAGCAAGAACGTCGTTCGTCCGGTCGTAGCGCTGAGCTACCTCATCAAACATCGCCGCGACTTCACGGGGCTGCTTGTCCAGGCGCGCTCGAGTCATGGCCGAATGCTCCCAGAGGACAACCGTCGTGTGTGCCCCTACCCTGAGGAGGTGTCGCGACATCCCCATCTTGACTCTCCCCCGCTCCTGGTGGCGACCACACGCCCCCTGGAGGCACCGGAGGATCTCCTCTCCCAACTTCCCAGCCACGACAACGTTTGCTGGGTTCGTCGAGGGGAAGGCCTTGTCGGGTGGGGTAGCGCCGCGCGCCTACAAGTTCGTGGAGTAGAGCGTTTCGCCCGTACCCAGCGCTGGTGGGCCGAGCTGTGCGACACCATGGCGATCGATGACTCCGTCAGCCTTCCCGGCACCGGACCCCTGGCCTTCGCATCCTTCTCTTTCGATCCCCACGACCCCTCGGAAGTGGTCGTTCCCTCGACGCTCATCGGCCAGCGGGGAGATCAAGCCTGGGTCACAACCATCCACGCCCCCGGGGTCGAGCCGGAGTCGATGCAATTCGCACGCATCGACTCCACCGCCGGCCGGAGCCACGTCTCCGTGAACTGGCGTGAAGGCTCTCTGAGCGCACCGGAGTGGGAGAAGTCCGTCGGACGTGCTGTCGAGCGCATCAACGCCGGTGAACTCGACAAGGTTGTCCTCGCCCGCGACCTCGTCGCGCACATCGACGGCGAACTCGACGTGCGCAGCATCCTGGACCACCTCGCCCGTGACTACCCGACGTGCTGGACGTTCAACGTCGCGAACCTTGTCGGTGCGACGCCGGAACTTCTGGTGCGCCGCACCGGTGACCTCGTCACCAGCCGCGTCCTCGCCGGGACGGTGCGCCGCCAAGGAGACACCGAAGAGGATCACGGCCTCGCCCAAGCTCTGCTCGCCAGCGACAAAGACCTTGCCGAGCACTCCTACGCCGTGCGGTCGGTCGCCAAGGCCCTGGCAACGCACTGCACCGACATGGACGTCCCCGAAAATCCGACGGTGCTCGAACTCGCGAACGTTCAGCATCTGGCCACCGACGTCACCGGTCGGCTAGCGGACGATGCCTCGCTACTGTCGTTGGCGGCCTCGCTTCACCCCACCGCCGCCGTCTGCGGCACACCCACCGAGCGCGCGCTCACCGTCATTAGCGAACTCGAAGGGATGTCGAGGGACAGGTACGCCGGGCCCGTGGGCTGGTTCGACGCTCGTGGAGATGGTGAGTTCGGTATCGCGCTGCGCTGCGGACTCGTGGACTCTCAGGCCCACACGATCCGAGCATTCGCCGGATGCGGAATCGTTGCAGGATCCGACCCCGAACACGAACTCGCCGAATCGCGGGCCAAATTTATTCCGATGCGAAGCGCTCTCGAAGCGCGCTCATCGAACTAGACGTCGATCGCCTGGCGCACCGCGTCGCGCACGCTTGTCAGTAACTCCGCCTCGACACCGCGATCGCACGTGCGCACAACAACCACATGCACGCCATCGGAGAGTCGATCGGCAACCGCGGTCGCGAGTTCGTCGGCGTCGTTCACTTCACACACCGACGCACCGAAGCTCGTCGCGAGAGACGCAATCTGCACCCCCATCGGAACTCCGAATACGCGTTCGAAGTGCCGCGAGTAGGCGGGCTCGCCCTGCTCCAGCGTAGAGAAGATCCCGGCTCCGTCGTTGTCCGCAACAACGATGACGAGATCGGGACGCTGTTCGTTGGCCGGTACGGCGAGGGCGTTGGAGTCGTACCAGAAGGCTTCATCACCGACGAGTGCAACGCTCGGTCCACCACCGAGTGACTGAAAGCCCAGCGCAGCTCCCCAGGCGGTGGAGACACACCCGTCGATGCCCGACGTTCCTCGGTTACCGAGAACTTCGACCTCTGCCAGGGAGCGACCGGCGAAACTCCCTACGTGACGGACCACCGACGAAGACCCGAGGAAGAACTGCGAGCCCTCGCCTAGACAGGCAGCCACCGTGCGTGCAACTTCCATTCCGGACATCGACGAACGCCGCGATCCCAACACGGTTTCCACCGCTGCCGCCGCCATCAGGTCCGCACGCTCCCACGCCGACCACCACTGCGGATCGGTATCCGCCTCCGATGGCGGCAGCGGGACCGCCGCAAGAACAAGATCCGCGGTGCGGGTGGGGTCACTCCACGACGATCGAGAGTCGACAGCGACATGCATTCCGGCTTGTGCGATCACGCTGGCTACCGATCGGTAGAGCCCCGCGCGCCCCACCGTCACGACGATGTCGGGAACATGACGCTGAACGAACATCGGGTCGTCACACACCAACGGTCCGTGCGCGAGACCGAGATTGGCGCCATTCGATCGACCCGACGGTTCGGAGATCACCGGCCATCCCAACGCGTCCGACAACTCGTCGACTAAATCCACGGCGTCGTCGTCATCGTGGTCGCCCACCACGATCAAACCTCGAGCAGGGACAACGGCCGCTTCATCCAAAAGAGCCAAGGCTTCATCGACTTGGATACTCATCCCTGCGACGAGGCGAGCATCCGCGGTCCATGGCCGCCCGCCTGGCCGGCCGGCCAACTCCGCAGGCAGTTGTTCCGTGATGCTCTCATCCACCAGCGGCTCATCGAACGCAGCGTTGATGTGTACCGGGCCGGGATCAATGGAATCGGTCGCAACCGCCACGCAGCGGGCGATGGTGGAGCGCCAGTACTGCGGTCGCAGATCGCGAGCTGCTTCCATGTCGACGGCGAGCCTGGTGAACAATCCGAAAATCCCACTCTGCGCGATGACCTGATTCGCGCCGACGTTCCGAAGTCGATCGGGGCGATCTGCTGTGAGAACCACGAGCGGAATTCGCGACTCATGCGCCTCCACCACAGCGGGAAGAAGGTTCGCGACTGCCGACCCCGATGTCGTGACGACCGCGGCCGGAACACCCGTCGTCTTCCCGAGACCGAGTGCCACAAATCCGGCGACCCGCTCGTCGACGCGCACGTGGAGACGGATGTCTCCCCGGTCCTCCGCGGACGCGAGGGCGAGCGCAAGGGGGGCCGATCGGGACCCCACGCCCATCACGACGTCTGTCACGCCACACACGATGAGCTCATCCACCATCACCAATGCCTGGGCGACCGAGGGTGCCATCGCAGAATCCACCTCCCTAGCCTCCCATCTGCTCGCGTGGTGGTGCATCGCCCGGCGCCTGGTCACGCAAGAATCGATAAGCGTCGCCCAAGCGGCGCTGCCACCACTGCCGACGACTGTCCGAGACTTCCTGATTCGCCTGCATGAGGAGATCCACGTCGGGGGCGACCCGCTTCACGCCGATGCCACCGGCGGTCGGCACGAGCGAGGGTTCCACCAGGTCTCGCTCAAAGAGCGTTCCGGTTCCCAGTCCGCTCGCCAGGGGAAGGTCGGGCAGGCTCGCAGCGATAGCCACGCAACTTGCCAGCCCAATCGACGAGTCCAGCGAGCCACTGATGACGACGGGTACACCGACCGCCTCCGCGACTCGGCCGGTAGCCGCGGCGCCACCGAGAGTCATCGGCTTACAGATCGCGTAATCGGCGATGCCCTGTAGGCGCACGGTTGTTGGATCATCCGCGAGCCGGATCCCTTCATCGATCGCGATGGGGATATCGATCTCTGCGCGCAACCGAGCGACGTCGTCCAGATCGCGACAGGGTTGTTCCACGAACTCAATTCCGTATCGCCCCAACCGCCGAAGAGATGTCCGCGCCTGGTCCAGACTCCACATACCGTTCACGTCGAGACGAATACGGCCGTCAACTCCCGTGGAGTCAAGAGCATCGCGGACGGCTACAACGCGCGCTTCGTCGTCCGCCACGGATGTTCCGATTTTCACCTTGATGGTCCGACACCCGTTGTCCACGATCGCGGCGCGCGCCAACGCACCCGCGGCGGGCGACTCGACCGCGGGGATGATCGCGTTGACATCTACCGACGATCGATGCGCCGCAGGGAACTCACCCCACGACGCTTCCAGGGCAGCCGCGAGCCAACGCGCGCTGCGAGGGATGTCGTAATCGTCGAACGGCGCGAACTCACCCCAACCCGACGGGCCCTTGATGAGCATGCCCTCGCGAGAGGTCAGCCCACGAAAGGGAACCCGCAACGGCAGGGAGAAGGCCACCGAGTCGGCGACCAACTCTTCGAGAGACGACGGACCGAGGGTGTGCAGAGTCGTCGCCACATTCACGGACGGCGCGGAAACTGATCGAAGTCCGGACGCCGCTTGTCTTTATATGCGTCTCGTCCTTCTTGCGCTTCTTCGGTCATGTAGAACAACAGCGTCGCATCGCCGGCCAGTTGTTGGACGCCGGCAAGACCGTCGTCGGCAGCGTTGTGCGAGGCCTTCAACATGCGCAGCGCAAGAGGGGACATCGCGAGCATGTCACTCGCCCAGCGAACCGTCTCGATCTCCAAGTCTTCAATCGGGACAACCGCATTCACCAAACCCCAGTCGAAGGCTTGCTCGGCTCCGTACTGGCGACACGTGTACCAGACCTCGCGCGACCTCTTCTGACCGATCGTGCGCGCGAGCAACCCGGAACCGTAACCGCCGTCGAAGGAGCCGACTTTCGGTCCGGTCTGACCGAATCGCGCGTTGTCCGCAGCAATGCTGAGGTCGCAGACGACGTGCAGAACATGACCACCGCCGATCGCGTAACCGGCCACCATGGCGATCACGGGTTTCGGGGTGCGACGTATTTGAATTTGCAGGTCGAGGACGTTCAGTCGACCTATCCCCTTCTCCGCGACGTCGTCATCACCGATGTAGCCATCGTTGCCACGGATAACCTGGTCACCACCGGAGCAGAAGGCAAGATCTCCCTGACCCGTCAACACGATCACACCAACCCGATCATCATCACGTGCGCGGTTCATCGCATCGGACAGCTCGAACAATGTTTGGGGTCGAAAGGCATTCCGCTTATGGGGTCGGTTGATGGTGATCTTCGCGATGCCTGCACTGTCGCCGGAGGAAACTTCGTAGCGAATATCCGTATACGAGCCCACTGACTCCCACGTTGCTCCCGGTCGAACGGAACTGTGGGCGGGGTCGTTCCACACCGGGGAATCCTCGGGAGCGACGGGGGGAAGCGGGTAGCGCGTGCGGGTATCCATGCTGAACACGCTACCGGCAGCACCTACGCTCGGCACGATGTCGATTTCCGATCGCTCCCGGCCCCTCGAACTCATCGAGGTGCCGCCCGGTCCTCCGGCAATCGAGGCCCTGTGGAGTCCACTCGATGCCGCTCTGGACCACGATGCAGCGATCGCCCCTATCCCGCGCGTGTCCGCATCGCTCCCGGCGCCCCTCGTTCGCGCTGTCCGCGATGCCGTCCGTCCCGAAGAACCGGTGCCCCACGACACGGCGATCGTGATCAGCACCTCCGGGTCAACCGGCCACCCCCGGGGCGTCATGATCGGCGCGCACGCACTCACCGCCGCCACCGCCCAGGTGCACTCACGCGTAGACGGCGAGCCGATCTGGGTTCTCGCACTGCCACCCACATCCATCGGCGGCCTGAACGTGATGCTTCGAGCCCACGACACCGGAATTCGTCCCATTGCCGTGCGAAGTATCGGTGGCGCCGAACCCTTCACCGACGATGCATTCGCCACGGCCGTGCGTGAAGCAACGACCACCGGGCGTCCGATTGCGGTCTCGTTGGTTCCTTCGCAAGTAACACGACTGCTCGCCAGCGCTCAAGGGCAGGAGACTTTGCGCCAGTGCTCCCTCACCCTGGTCGGGGGCGGCCCTGTTGATCCACAACTCACGAGTCGTTGCCGGGACGCAGGCATCACCCTGACCACGACCTACGGGATGACCGAAACTAGTGGCGGTTGCGTCTTCGACGGGCGCCCCCTCGACGGTGTCGAGGTGCGTATCGACGACGCAGATAACCGCGTCTGCATCTCGGGACCGATGTTGGCGCAGGGGTATCGAGACGGAGACGACCGCGCATTCGATGGCCACTGGCTTCGAACCAACGACCGCGGCTCATGGATAGACGGGCGTGTGAGTATCGACGGTCGGCTCGACGACATCGTGAGCCTTCACGGCGTCAATGTGGATCTGGCGGCAGTCCAGGAACGAGTCGATCAGCATCCAGGGATCAAGGCGTCGCTGATCGTTCCGACAATCGGCGAATCAAGCGATGAGAACTCAATAGATGAGCCCCGTATCGCGATGGTCTATGTCGGAGAGCCCGTCGACCACGAGGAACTTCGAGCCTGGATCTCACCGGCACTCGGAGCTATCGCCTGTCCCGCTGTCCTACGGCGGGTGGACACCCTGACGCGAACGTTGACGGGCAAGGTCGATCGACACGCCACCGCGGCATCCGCCGGCTTGAGGATCGGGACACCGGGGAAGGAGGGCGCCGCGTGACAACGTCTGCGCAATGGTGGGCGGGGGCACGCCCTCGCACTCTCCCGGCCGCTGTCGCCCCCGTCATCATCGGTACGGCTCTCGCCGGGGCCGACTGGATTCCCGCTCGCGCATGTCTGGCCTTGATCGTGGCGCTTGCACTGCAAATCGGTGTGAACTACGCGAACGACTACAGCGACGGCATCCGGGGAACCGACGCCGATCGCTTAGGCCCTCTTCGGTTGGTTGGTCAGGGAATTGCCGCGCCACGCGCCGTCCGAAACGCGGCCTTCGCAAGTTTCCTCATCGCCGCGCTTGCCGGACTTCTGCTCGTTGCCCTCTCCGGATTCTGGTGGCTTCTCATCGTCGGCGCAGCGTCGATCGGGGCGGCCTGGTTCTACACCGGGGGATCACGTCCCTACGGATACGCGGGTTGGGGTGAGGTCTTCGTCTTCGTCTTCTTCGGCCTGGTTCCCGTTCTGGGAACGCTCTATGTCCAAACGGGAACAGTTACCGCAGCGGCGATCGCGGCCAGCGTGGGCATCGGCGCGCTCACATCCGCCATTCTCGTCACCAACAATCTCCGAGATATCCCCACCGATCGCTCGTCCGGCAAGTTGACGCTCGCGGTTCGTCTCGGCGATAGCAAGACCAGAGCCCTGTACGTCGCATTGATCGTGATCGCCTTCGTCGCGGTCGTCGTGGTCGCGCTGGTGAACTCCGGCGATGGGCTCTGGGCACTACTCGGACTTGCCGCGCTCCCCTGGGCTGTCCCCCCGCTACGCGTGGTTACCTCGGGTGCCGTCGGACCCGGGCTCATCGCCGCTCTCGTCGCCACCGGCCGACTCGTCATTGCCTACTGCGTCGCGCTCTGCACCGGATTGGTCCTGCCCCTGGTCATCTGAGTCATCCTCGGCTCGTGACGCGGCATCGATGCGGTCGTTTATCCCCCCGAAAAATCGACCTACCACCTCTCCCATCGCCGAACGCTGTCGATTCAAAGCAAAGGCACTGATAACTCCGGACAGGATGATCGCCACGACCAGCGACCACAATCCCCGCAGTGGGGTAATGATCTGCAGCAACAGCCAGACGCCGAGGAACAGACCGATCCGCAGTGCGGTGAAGACGATCACCGTGACGATGCCGGAGCCGCGGGGCCCATCTCGCTTGTCCGACTGGCTATCCGACTGGCGGTCACTCACGCTTCCACCGTACCCACCCTCGCGTCATCTAGTGGCCGCGTCATCTAGTGCCCGCGTCGTCGGTGCGACGGTCGGTAGTGGTCGAAGAGAGATCACGGCCCATCACAGTTACCATTATTCGATCATGCTTCGAGTCATCCTGGTCCTGCTCGCTGTGGCGCTCTACATCTACTTCATCATCGATGTGGCACGCACGCCGAAGGGCCAAGCACGCTCACTTCCAAAATGGCTATGGATGCTCCTGGTCATCGTCTTGCCGCTCGTCGGCGGAGTGTTGTGGTTGATCCTCGGTCGTGCCTGGCCCGAGGGCGGGGGCTGGTGGCGACGAAGCGGCCCCGTGGCGCCCGATGATGATCCGCGCTTCCTTCGCAAGCTCGACGATGATGTGTGGAGCAAGAAGATGAAGCGCCGCCGGGGCGAGCCCACGTAAACGCACGCGGCACTGCCTAGACGGATGGAACGCTTACAGCCCCGCGTAGGAGTGCAGGCTGTTGACGAAAATGTTGACGCCGAAGTAGTTGATCAAGAAAGTCACAAGCCCCAGGATCGCGATCCACGACGCTCGGTTTCCTCGCCACCCGGCCGTTGACCGGGCGTGCAGGTAGGCGGCGTAGACCACCCAGGTGATGAAGGCCCAAGTTTCCTTCGGGTCCCAGCCCCAGTAGCGCCCCCACGCGTTCTCCGCCCAGATGGCACCGGCGATCACGGCGAAGGTCCACAGCGGAAAAGCGAAAGCGATGATGCGACTGGTGAAGGTCTGCAGCTTCTCCGTCGACGGTGTCGACGCCATCACGCCCTGCCAGGTCAGGCCCCGTTGCTCTCGCCTGGACTGCACCAGCGACAGCGCTGCCGACGACGCGGCGACGGTGAAGGCTCCGGCACAGATGATGGCCGCCGAGACGTGAATAACCAACCAGTAGGACTTCAGTGCCGGCACCAATTGCGCAGCCTCGGTGTACAACACCGTGACGGAGAGGCCGAGCGTGAGCAACGCCGGCGTCACGACAAATAAGCCCAACCACCGAAGGTCCCGACGAGTCGACAGCACGAGGAAGACCACGAGAACGCCCCATGCCGAGCTGATCGAGAACTCATACATGTTTCCCCACGGCACCCGACCAGCCCACAGCCCACGCAGGATCAAGCCGACGGTGAGCAACCCGGTAGCCAGCCACGTGAGCGACATGGCGACGTTCGCCAACCGTCGGCCGGGTTCGGCGGCAACCGCGGAATCCACCCGGTCGATGACGGCAACGCTGCCCTCTGCTGTCTCGCGACTGGCGGCGCTCGACGACGATGTGCTCCGGCGCCGACCGCTGGCGAAGGATGCGGCGAACAGGACCATGGCGATGGTCAGGGTGACCATGGTCGCGTAGATGGCAGCGTTGCTGGCCTCGGCCAAGCTCACCGAACCACCGTCGGTCATTGCTCGCGCTCCCTATCGTCGTTTACTGTCGTTTCGGTCGACGTCGTTTCGTTCGATGCTGCCGTGTGTCCCGCGATCTCATCCGCCGCGATCTGCTGCACCGCTCGTACGTCTTCCGAGACGTCGCCCGCTTCGCTTTTGCTCAAGCCGGCGACGCTTACGAGGGTACTTCCCTGTTCGTCATCTCGCGCTCTGAGCCAAATGCGGCGGCGGCGGGTGAACAACGACACCGTCAACGCGAGCATGGCCAGTACCGACGCGACCAACGCCGCCTCCTTGCCCGGGTCGAAGGCGATCTGGAACGACGACCAGCGCGTCCACCCGGTGAATTCGATCTCGCCCTGGGCGAACTCCCACACCTGTCCGGGCACCAGCGCCCGGAGGCCGATCTGCTCCATCTCGTCCGTCGAGAGCGAGTAGATGCTCTGCGGCACTCCTGAGTCCAACCCCAGGTCGCCGTACCAGGCAGACAGGAAGACCGAAGGGTCGTCCGCATCGGGAAACACTGAGTGGGGGCCGCGAATGTCATCGATGGCGGAGG
Source organism: Candidatus Nanopelagicales bacterium (assembly GCA_012103605.1). Lineage (GTDB taxonomy): Bacteria > Actinomycetota > Actinomycetes > S36-B12 > S36-B12 > S36-B12. The sequence goes on along the minus strand of WLWL01000004.1, from coordinate 47,812 downwards.
TGGGGAGAAACAGCCCGCGGAATCCCAGTTGAGGGTTGGAGTCAGGAATCTTGATGACGCCCGTGGACGTGAAGTTTCCATCTTGTGGGAGAAAGACGACGTCGTCATCGAAAACGACGTCACCGGAGGAGTCGCGGACGATGAAGGATGGTGCGTAGCCATGCCCCACCAAGAAGACCTTCGCCCCTGCAATCGATATCGGGGAGTTGACTTCGATGAGTTCCTCCCGAGTCCCCCCACCGGGTTCGTTTTGCACAGCGACGCGTGCTTCGAAGAGGCGTGGAGCGCCCCGCTGTGCTTCGGACCGCTCGAACTCGACGTCGAAGTTGTCGAGAGTGAAGGAGAAGGGCGGAATGCTGTCTGCGGCGGTGAGTCGTCCCCCGCCCCACGCGTCGTATTGGGTGAGTGTGTTGGAGAACCCATTTCCCTCTTTGACGATGACGTTACCTCGCCATCCGAAAAGACCGCCCACCGCGACGGCCACCAGAATCAAGACCAGCGCTAGGTGAAAAATCAAGTTTCCCGTTTCACGCAGGTAGCCCTTTTCTGCTGACACCCATACGCCACCCGGATCCCCATCGACCGCGGTGTCCGAGCCGGTGCGTACCCGCCACCCGCGACGCCGCAACTCTTGGCTGACGTGGGATGAAACATCTGCAGGTGCAACGTCCACCGTTTCGTACGAGAAGGCTTGCATCCTGTCCAGATTGCGCGGCGCTATCGGCGGCGGCGTGCGCATCGCTTTCCAGTGATGACCCACGCGGGGCAGGACACATCCGATGAGCGAGACGAAGAGCAGGAGGTAGATCGCTGCGAACCACGGCGCCCCGTACACATCGAAGAATCCGAGGCGGTCGAGCAGTGGACCGAGGGTAGGTTGCTGGTCGATCCACTCGTCGACGAGGAGCGGGTTGTTGCCTCGTTGCGGCAGGATCGAACCCGGGACACTCGCGACAGCCAGAGCGAAGAGCAAGATCAGCGCGACTCGCATGCTGGTGAGTTGGCGCCACGCCCACCGCAGGAAACCTTGGGAGTCCAGCGGCGGTGCAACGGCTTCGACGCGTGTATCGCTCATAGGGCGGTCTCGAATCCGGGAATCGTCACACGAAGCCAGATCGTGAAGTCGAGCCAGAGCCCGGTGACAAGCAGCAGCCCGACGAGCACGAGCATCCCACCACCGATGCGCATAATCCACGTGTAGTGCCGCCGAATGAAGTCGGTGGCACGTGCTGCTCGCTCAATGAAGAAGGCGAAGGCGATGAACGGGATGCCGAGCCCGATGCAGTAGCCGAACGACAACAGCGCGCCGCGCAAGGCGCTGGCTTCTGCGAGCGCGAGGGATTGCACGGCAGTAAGCGTCGGTCCGATGCAGGGCGTCCACCCGAGCCCGAACAGCACGCCGAGTCCTGGCGCTCCGATCACGCCCCACTTAGGCACCCGCATCCATCGGTACTCCCGCTGGAACCAGGGAATCACCCCCATGAACGCGAGACCCATGGCGATCACCAGAAGACCCATGACGCGGGTAATGACGTTCTCGTATCGCAGGAGCGCTGACCCGAGCCCACCAAAGAGCGCACCGTAGGACACAAAGACAACGCTGAAGCCGAGGACGAACAGCAGACTTCCTGCGAGCACGCGTGACTTTCGCTCACCCGTCGAAAGCTCCACACCCGTCATTCCCGTGACGTAGGAGACGTATCCCGGCGCGAGAGGAAGAACGCAGGGGCTGATGAAGGCGACCAGTCCGGCCGCAACGGCGATCGGGAGGGCAACGAGCATCGACCCGCTCGAGATGATCGTGCCGATGTCACCCACGGTCAGCCACCTCGTCGATGACTCCCCGAAGTGTTGCGGCACTCACTTTCCCCAAAATTCTTGCCGCCACCCGACCGTTGCCATCGATTACGAGGGTCGAGGGAATGGCTTGGGGCGGAAGAGAATCCGAGAACTGCAGTTGAACTTGACCATCAGGATCAAAGATGCTGGGAAAAGTCAGACCCATCGACTCGACGAATCCCTGCGCAGCGACAGTTGAGTCTCTGGTGTTCAAACCAACGAACTGCACCCCATTGCCCTGCTCTTCTTCCCAGACCTCCTGCAATTCACCAGCCTCGGCACGACACGGCGCACACCAGGAGGCCCAGACGTTCATCACGACTGTCTCCCCGCGGTGATCGGCGAGGTCGAAGGTGTCGCCATCCAGGGTGGTGGCACGAACATCCGGGGCCGGCGCTCGCTGAGCCGGCTCTACGACGATGATCGATCCGTCACCGCCGACGAAGCCGGACTCGGACTCGATCGCACTCGCTCCCCCCGCGTTACCGCAGGCGCTGACGGTTACAGCGAAGCACAGAAGAAGAACAAGCCGCTTCATGCGCCGGCGATGGGACTGGCACCGGGAAGAAGATTGCGCGCCGGCTCCGTATACGAGATGGACATCAGTCGGTCACCATGAAAAGCCAGTGACGTGAGTGAAGCCAAGGTGCACTGTCGGGAGCGGGGGTCGTGCCATAGTCGCCGACCCTCCGCATCGAGCCGGGCGATCCAAATCGGCAACTGGTGGCTCACCAGAACCACCTCGCGACCGTCCGCCACTTCCCGAGCGTTCGCGACCGCCCGGCGCATACGGTCAGCGACGTCCTCGTAGGGCTCTCCCCAGCTCGGGCGGAAGGGATTCCACAGATGTTTCCAGGTCCGCGGCTGCCGCAACACTCCATCGCCGACGCTCACGCGCTGACCTTCAAAGACATTGTCCGCTTCGATCGCCAAGGGCTCGGTCCCGACGGTCAGCCCGTGCACCTGAGCGATCGGTGCGGCGGTTTGCTGCGCGCGTTCCATCGGCGAGGCAATAACCGCGGCTACGTCGTGCTCCGCAAGGGCCTGCGCGGCCGTATCCGCCATCTGTATTCCACGCTCAGAGAGCCGGTATCCCGGAAGGCGGCCGTACAGCACACCTTCGGGGTTGTGCACTTCCCCGTGACGAAGGAGATGGACGACGCTGTGCTGGTCACTCACCCCTCGAGCCTAAGCACGACCGATGAAGGCGCATCTCGGGGTCACGACTTGCGCCGACCGGCCGCCCTTTTCTTGCTGGGGCGCCACTCATCCTCGCCTGCTTCCTCAGCCCGCTCACGCATGACGACTCCGTGAGCAGCCAACGCCTCCGCAAGGCCCTCGGGTGTGCTGTCCTCAGCGAGAACGTCCACACGCAAACCGTGCTCTTCTGCCGTCTTCGCGGTGTGTGGACCGATGCACGCAACAACGGTCGATTGATGCGGCTTGCCGGCGATCCCGACCAGGTTGCGCACCGTGCTGCTCGAGGTGAACATCACCGCGTCGAACCCACCGGTCTTGATGGCCTCTCGCACCGGAGCGGGCGGCGGCGCCGCACGCACGGTTCGAAATGCCGTGATGTCTTCGACTTCCCACCCCAAGTCGGTGAGGCCCGCGGCCAGGGTGTCCGTTGCAATGTCAGCACGCGGCACGAACACCTTGTTGATCGGGTCGAGGAGCGAGTCGTATGGCGGCCAGGCGTCAAGAAGACCGCCGGTGCTCAAATCTTCCTCGGGAACCAGATCCGGGCGCACTCCGAACTCGATGAGGGCATCTACTGTTCCCGGTCCACACGCAGCCACTCGAAGGCCGGAAAAGGATCGCGCATCCAGGCCGTACTCGTAGAGCTTCTCTCTTACCGCACGAACCGCGTTCGCCGAAGTGAAGCCAACCCACTCGTATCGACCTTCCACCAGACCCCGAACCGCACGCTCCACCTGCTGAGGGGTTCGCGGAGGTTCGACGGAGATGGTGGGCACCTCGCTGGGAACGGCACCCAGACGACGTAGACGAGTCACAAGACCGGCGGTGTTGTCCTGGGTGCGAGGAATGAGAACGCGCCATCCGACCAGCGCCTTGCGCTCGAACCAGTCGAGTCGCTCCCGCTGCTCGACGACCTCGCCAATGACAACGAATCCGCTTCGACGAGTCGTAGCAGCCTCGGCAGCTTCGCTCAAGGTCATGACAACGGTCTGCTGATCGACGGTCGTGCCATCTCGCGTAATGGCTACGGGGGTATCGCCGGATCGTCCGGCCTCAAGCATGGCTCGTGCGATGTGCACCAGATGATTGGCCCCGGAGGGGAACACCGCCGTGACGCGGGGAACAGCAAGTTCTTCCCAGCGCACCGAGGAGTCCTGGGCGTCGACCACTCGAACTTCCTTGGCCTTGTTCCCTACGAGACCGAATCCGGCGTATGCCGGCACTCCCGTTATCTCGCTGACCGCGGGCACGATCTCTATGTCGATCTTGGCTCGACGCACGGCACCGACCTCACCCACGAGGCCCGACCCCATCATCGGGTCTCCTGCGAGCAAACGGACGACCACCGTACCTGCCTTGGCCGCGTCAACGGCGGGCTTGATTCGATCCGCCGCCGGTCCGGCCGCATCGGGGTTGACAACATCAATGATGTCGGCCGCTACGAACGCTTCCGCGATCGGCACCGCCGCCTCGTCCGCGAGCACGTACCCCGCATCGCTCAGCATGCGAGCACCCCGGTGGGCGATCAAGTCAGGGTCTCCTGGACCGGCAGCAACGAAAGCGATGCACGGTGTGGCGGGCGTCTTCTTCTCAGACGCCTTCGTCGCTACGGGCACATCGGCAACGTCCTCTTGCGTCGACACCGCCGCACCGCCCGCCTTCTTTTTGGCAGCTGCTTTTTTAGCTGGCGCCTTGGCAGCCGGTGCTTTCTTGGCGGGTGCTTTCTTCACAGGTTCCTTCTTCACAGACTTCACAGACTTCTTGGACGCTTTCTTCACGGGGGCCTTCTTTGCACTCTGGGAGCTCATGCGTTCATCGCCTCCGACGACGGACCAGTGGACGCCTGGTCGGTTGATGGTGCTGGAGGTTCAAGACGTGTGACCACCGAACCATCCGGTTGCCTTCTGCGTTGCTCATGGAAAGCCAACACCTGCAGTTCGACGGCAAGGTCGACCTTCCTCACCTCAACGTCCTCAGGGACGTTCAACACCACGGGGGCAAAGTTGACGATGCTCCGAACACCGGCGGCGACGAGACGATCGGCGATATCTTGAGCAGCATCCGCAGGTGTCGTGATGACGCCTATCCGAGCGTCGTTGTCTGCCACGATCGCACGAAGATTGTCCACAGATTCGACAGTGATCCGACGGTCAACGACGGAGACCACTGTCCCCACGACGTCGGGATGCGAATCGATCAAGCCGACAACCTGGAATCCACGACTGGCGAACCCTCGGTATGACACGAGCGCCCGACCAAGGTTTCCCACCCCGACGACAACGACTCCCCACGGGCTCGTCAATCCGAGCTCGCGAGCAATTTGGTACGTGAGGAACTGAACGTCGTAGCCGACACCACGCGTGCCGTAGGAGCCGAGGTACGACAGATCCTTTCGAAGCTTGGCACTGGTGACTCCGCACGCCGTCGCGAGCTCTTCGCTCGAGACGGTGCGCGACCCAGAATCGGCAAGCGAGACCAGAACCCGGTGGTACACCGGCAGGCGTGCCACGGTGGCGTCAGGGATAGCCCGACCAGACATCGGGACCAGGGCCGGTCCGCGACTATCGCTGGAGCGAGGTGCGGGAAGAGGCACGTGCGTCACCTACATTGCAGTTACGGGGCACGGGAGCCATTCGGCGCTCAGCCACCGGGCCGTTGAGAGCCGTCAGAGTATGGCTTCGTGCACGAATGCACAAAGTTTACCGGACGTTTACGTCCGATTATCGGTCTAATGCCTGACTCAGCCGGACCGCATCTACCCGAAAGAAGTCGTGCCGTTCACCGTCGACGAGAACCACCGGGATCAACTCCGCGTACTCGTCGGCGAGGGCTGGGTCGTCATCGATGGAGACGACCTCATACCGCACCCCTCGTCGCCCGCACACCTCAGCGACCACAGCTTCGGCCTCATCGCACAGGTGACAACCGGCACGGCCGATGACCTGCACACGCACCGCCAAGGCGTCATCGCCGGACCCGGCCTCACTCCACATGTCCCGTATCTTGCCGACAACGCCGATGTCTTACCCTGCCGATGTGGAAACTCCCGACGTCCTCACGTCTTACCGTCGCGCCGGGCAGGCATCGGCATCCGCCGCCGCGGACATTGAACGCGCAATCTCCCACACCGCGGCCTTCTTCGATGTCGACAACACCATCATGCGCGGATCGAGCCTGTTCCATCTCGCCGTCGGTCTGGCCAAACGCAAGTACTTCAACGCACGAGAGATCAGTGGATTTGCCAGTAAGCAACTCAAGTTCGTTCTCAGTGGCTCGGAGGACCTCGAGGACATGGCGTCGGCCACCGAGGCTGCTTTGTCGTTCGTGCAGAACCGCTCGGTCCAGGAACTGCAGGATCTAGCGGAGCAGATCTTCGACGCGGAAATGATCGACAAATTGATCCCGGGATCTCTGGCATTGGCCCAGGAACATCTCGACGCCGGGCAGCAAGTGTGGCTCGTCACCGCCACTCCACAAGAACTTGCGACCGTCATCGCCCGACGCCTCGGCCTCACCGGAGCACTCGGGACGATCGCGGAAAGTCGCAACGGGATCTACACCGGAAAGTTGAACGGCCCTCCGCTGCACGGTCTCGCCAAAGCCGAAGCAGTACGCGCCTTGTCCACGAGCGAAGGCCTCGATCTCGGCGAGTGCAGCGCGTATTCCGACTCTGTGAACGACGTCCCCATGCTGTCTCTTGTCGGTCACCCGACGGCCGTCAACCCCGACCCTGAGCTGCGAGCACACGCGATCGCCAATGAGTGGCGCATTCGCGACTTTCGACGCCGAGCTCGCATCAAGCCCTACGTGGCACCTGTCGCCAGCGGCGCTGCCGGTATCGCCGTCGGCCTCGCGTCGGGATACCTCCTGGGACAGATGCGAGGTCGCCGCTAGGCGAAAGCACCGCCGCGTTGGGCGAGCAGGTCATAGAGACGACGCTGGATGCGTTCGCGCACCTGGTCGGTGATCTCGAAGAGGACGGCGGGGTCGTCGGCTGCTCCGGACGGTAAGTGATCCGTGGGGATCGGATCGTCGAAGTGAATCAGCCATTTGCTCGGCAGCGGCACCAAACCCAGCGGACCCAAGAACGGGAAGGTCGGGGTGATGGGGAAGTAGGGAAGCCCGAGAACGCGGGCCACGACCGACGCATTCGCCACCATGGGATAGATCTCCTCGGCCCCCACAATGGCGGTCGGGATGATCGGCGTCCCCGTTCGCACGGCGGCCGAGACAAAACCCCCACGTCCGAAGCGTTGGAGTCGGTAGCGCTCCGAAAAGAGCTTTCCGATGCCCTTGAACCCCTCCGGCCACACTCCGACGACCTCACCTGACGTCAGCAGGCGCTCAGCGTCGTCGTGGCACGCCAGCGTGTGGCCGGCTCGACGAGCCACGTCCCCGAGGAAAGGGGTCTGGAATACAAGGTCGGCACCCAACATGCGCAAGAACCGGTGTGAGGGATGCTCATCATGAATAGCCACCTGAGTCATCACCGAATCCACCGCGATGGTGCCGGAGTGGTTGGCCACCACGAGGGCTCCTCCTTGATCCGGAATCGACTGGATTCCCGAAACCTCTACTCGGAACCAGTTGCGATACAGCGGACGAACAGCCTGCAACAGCACCTTGTCTGTGAATTCCGGATCGAAACCAAAATCGTCGACCGCATACTCGCCGGCAAGGCGCTCCCGAAGCACGCTCCACATGCCTGGAGAACTGTCCGCATTCATCGGTGATGCGTCATGTGACGGCGCATTGTTCAAAGTGACCGCTGTCTTGATTTTCCGCTTCTTGGGGGTGCTCGCACTACCGGAATTAGCAGTGCCGGTATTCGCGCTACCGGCCTGTGCCGTGCGGGAATCAGACGACCCCGCCGAAGGTGCGGCCGGCCGAGGACCGGTGGCTCCTACTTCACGTGCCGCCTTCGATGGACGCACGCGATTGTCCGATCGAGAGTCATCCATAACTGGCTGCCTCCCGTCGACTGCCGCGCACAAAGGAACCGAAGGCGTCATCGCTCGAGTACTGACACTCAAAGCCAACCTCCGAACCAACACGTGTCGTGTCGAGCACACGTCCGTGGGTCAGGTATCTGACCTGGTCGCGGGAAAAGTCCGCCCACGCACCTCGCGCCAACGTTCGCCCGACCGAGGGCACAAGGGCGGCCGGCAGGGGCACACTCGACGCTCCGAGTCGACCCAATGCTTGAGACAAGAGCACGACCCCATCACCGGCGACATTGAACGTCCCGGTTGTGCGCTGCAAGACCACGCGCCGTGTCACCTCTAGAGCGTCCCCCTCATGGACGAACTGCAGGCGTGGATCAAAACCGAGAACGGTCGGAACAATAGGCATCGTCAAGTACGACGTCATTCCCGTCCGCATACCCGGCCCGACGATGTTGGCAAAGCGCAGAGTCACCACTCCCACATCAGGTCTGCGGCGAGCAAATCCTCGAACGTACTCCTCGACTTCCATTGAGTCTTTCGCCCATCCGGACGTTGGAGGATGACGAGGAGAGGAGTCTTCCGTGATCAACGCCGGATCACGGGGTCCGCTGCCATACACGGCCGCGGTTGACTTCACGACCACGTGGCGAACACTGTCGACTCGCTGACACGCTCCCAGTAACTGCATGGTGCCGATGACGTTGATGTCCTTCATTACCGAACGGTTGCCCGCCTGTCGGGGAGTCGCGATGACACCCATATGGACCACGGTGTCGACCCCGGTACCGTCCAGAATCTTCGTTATCGACGGGTTTCTGATGTCGGCGCGAATGAACTCCGCTGCGAGGGGCGACGCGGGGGGGACGACGTCGATTCCGATGACCCGATCGACCCCCGGCTGGTGGACGAGTCGATCTGCCATTTTGCCGCCGAGATAGCGGGAGACCCCCGTAACAACGGCAACTCTGCCCACGGTGGGGCCCTCTACCTACTTCTTATTGCGGCGTTGAACCCGCGTACGACGGAGGAGTTTGCGGTGCTTCTTCTTGGCCATTCGCTTACGGCGCTTCTTGACCACAGAGCCCATGAACTGCCTCTACTCCTTCATCACCCGCCCAAGCGGGCAGTGTTCGCATCTACCGACAACCAGCTGATCGACGTCGCCGAAGTCTACCCGCCTCCACTATGGGAATGAGAGCGCGGCCTCACGACCAGGCGTTCGCGCTGAATGTCACGCGGTTTCGATGTAGGAATCGCGAAGGTAGTCGTGCACCGCTTGCTCTGGGACACGGAAGGAGCGGCCAACACGAACCGCCGGCAGATCCCCGTTGTGCACAAGGCGATAGACCGTCATCTTCGAAACCCTCATGACCGACGCTACTTCCGCCACGGTCAAGAACTTGACGTCACCAAGGGAGTTCTCAGAAGTGTTGGCCATGATGTGATCCGTCCTCGTCCTTGCCGGCTCCCCGGTCTCGTAGAGGGGAACATTAGTCGCGAAGGGTTCCCAGCGAAAGTCGATTCCCAAAAAAGATTGCCATACGCCGACGCTCGCCGCTCTCAGGCGGCATTACCCCTGATCTGCATGATCTGCGCGCTCGGCAGACATCTCACCGGCTCGCCCGTGAGCCGCCCGCATGCCATTCTCAATGGTCCTGGCTAGGCCCTCGGAGTCGAAGACGGCGATGGCAGCCGCCGTCGTCCCTCCGGGGGAGGTGACTGCCGCCCGCAGCGCTGCTGGATCGTCGGGCTCGGAGGCGAGAAGCAGTGCGGATCCCGCGATGGTTTCAGCCACCAGAGTGCTCGCTGTGGACCGATCAAGGCCGAGGTCCACGGCCGCCTTCATCATCGACTCGGCCAGGTAGAACACGTAGGCGGGTCCGCTGCCGGAGGTCGCGGTAAGTGAGTCGATGAGCGCCTCATCCATCACAATCACCGTCGAGACCGGATCCAGAAGGCGGACCACCTGTTGCAGTTGCTCCGCCGAACACGTGGTGCCCGCCACGAGGCCGACAACCCCTCGACCGACCCGTACCGGCGTATTCGGCATGGCTCTGGCGACGGCGACCCCGTCCGGCGCATGTCTCTCGAGCACCGCCACCGGCACTCCCGCCGCGATCGAGACGACCACTGCGCTCGGGTTCACCGACTCAGCTGCCTGCCCGAGAACATCGGTGATCTGGTCCGGCTTGACGGCGAGGAAGATCACGTCGGCGTCGCTGACGGCTTCGGTCAGGTCTGCCACTCGGACATCTCCGCGACGGCGCCACATCTCCGCGCGCTCGTCGTTCGCCTCGACAACCGTTACCTGCGCATCGGGGACACCACCGAGGATGCCTTCCACGATGGCTCCACCCATCGCACCGCCACCGACCATGGCCACTCGGTTCATGGTTACTTACTGTGCCACAGGTGCTAACAGCGGTTGGGTCGGATCGAGTAGACGCTGGATCGTCGGACCGACCAGTGCCACGACCTCGTCCTCCGATGCCGACGCGAGCGGCTCCACAACAACGCCGTAACGGGCGATGATGATGCCACCGAGAAAAGACGTAATGAGGGCCCCGCGCATCTTGGCGTCGGGAATACCAGCGCGAAGGAGAACCTGATCCACAACCTCACCGGTGATGTATTCCCAGACCGCTCGAACGCTGCCAGGCGTGTTGGTCACCGCCCCCGGGATGAGCGGGCCGACCGCACCTACGTCATCCCGTAGCTGCTCGTCTTGGGCAGCCTGCAAGGCCAAGCGAACCAACCGCTCTCCCAACCCATCGAGACCTGGTGCCACCAGGCGTGGGATCGCCGATGCGGGGTCGAACGGAAGATCCATGACGGCGGCAAACAGCTCGGCCTTGTTCCGGTAGAAAGAGGACAGGACAGACGGCCCCACGCCGGCAGCCACGGCGATGGACTTCACCGTCACCGACGCGTAACCACGACGCTCAAATATCGCCCGAGCAGCGCGGTCGATGGCGGCGCGCCGATCATCGTTGGGTGAGTTCACGAGGCACCACCGAGGTGCTTGCGAGCGAAATCCAGGGTCTCTCGCAGATCCGCGACTCGCTCATCGCGGCTTTGGGCGCTCCGCGTGGAAACCTCCGCGATTACAGAACCTCCGAAGCCTGCTTCCGCCAAACCTGCAAGAACCTCAGCGACAGGCTGGTCACCCCGGCCAGGAACAAGGTGCTCATCACGCGCCGAATCGGTGCCATCGGCCAAATGCAAATGTGCAACTCGATCGGCCAGGTCACGCACCATGTCCCGCGGGTCCGTCCGTGAGACCGCGGTGTGTGAAAGATCCACTGTGGCGTGTCGGTAATCCTGCTGGCGAATATCCCAGTGGGGCGCATAAGCACCCAACGCCGACGGGCCAGCACGCCACGGATACATATTCTCGACAGCGAAGACCACGTCGGTTACTTCCTCCATCCGGGCAATTCCGTCTTCGAAGGATCGCGCATACTCACGTTGCCACCGAAAGGGTGGATGGACGACAACTGTCGACGCGCCAAGCGCCTCGGCAACATCGCGGGCCTTATCGAGCTTTCCCCACGGATCGGTCCCCCACACCCGCTGAGTGATCAGCAGGCACGGTGCGTGGATGGAAAGAACAGGTACTTGGTAATGATCGACCAGGCCCTTCAAGGTCGCGAGATCCTGACTCATCGCATCGGTGCCGACCATCACCTCGATGCCGTCGTACCCGAGGTCTGCGGCCAATTCGAAGGCGACGGCCGTCGATTCTGGATACACCGACGACGACGACAAGCCGATCGTGTACTGCCGCGACATCATCAATTCCTCGCCCGACGCCAACGATCGGCCACTAAACCGGCCCCCCACACGGCCACGGCGCCAGCCAACCCCACTGCTATCGCCACCAGGCTGTACGGCTCTGGGCTCAAACTCAGGGCGAAGAATTCAGAGAGCGGTGGAATGTAGATCACGGCGGCAAAGCTCGCCACCATCAGGCCGATGATGCCCCAACGAACAAGATTCAGCGGACGCGCAGAGATAGCCAGAACCCCCGTCGCCACGATGAACAAGGAGACCGTGGCTGCCTTCTGGGCGTTCAGAACGGGCTCCGACACCCACAGTGCTACCGCGTAACTCGTCCAGGCCGAGGCGGCGGCGATGAAGCCTGCAGGGATCGCGAAGGCGAGGACTCGCTTGAAGAACCCGGGGCGGAATCGCTCCTCATTGGGCATGAGAGCCAAGAAGAACCCCGGGATACCGATGGTCAGCGCGCTCACCAGCGATAGATGGCGCGGCAGAAACGGAAACACCACGGCGAAGACACCGGTCAGCACCGATATCACCGTGGAGTACACGCTTTTGGTGAGGAAGACGTCGGAGACTCGCTCGATATTTCCCAGAACTCGACGCCCTTCGGCGACGACCCTCGGCAAGACCGACCACTTGCTATCCAGCAGGACGAGTTGCGCGACCGCGCGGGTTGCGCCCGATCCATTTCCCATGGCGATGCCGAGATCGGCGTTCTTCAGCGCCAAGACGTCATTGACGCCGTCCCCGGTCATCGCGACGGTCGACCCACCGAGTTGCAGCGCGTCCACCATCTGCTGCTTCTGAGCAGGTGTCACCCGACCGAATACCGAATGCTCGGCCATAACGCCTGTCAATTCCTGCGGACGTGTCGGCGCATGACGCGCGTCGACTGGATTATCGGATCCAGGAATGCCTGCTTCGTCGGCAATGGCACCGACCGTTTCGGTGTTGTCGCCCGAGAGGACCTTCACGTGCACACCTTGATTAAGAAAGTACTCGACGGTGGCACGAGCATCGTCGCGCAACTGTTGATCGATGACCACGACAGCCGCGGGAGCCACGGGACCCGGTCCTCGATCGACCGAGACTGCACCGTCGTCACTATCCGACCGGGCAACAACAAGGACCCGTGCTCCTCGATTGGCATAACGCGTAGCGACGTCGACGACGTCCTGATGGTCAGGCACTACCACTTCCGGTGCGCCGAGGACCCACACTCCGTGGTCGTCGAAAGTGGCTGAGGACCACTTTCGGGTACTCGAAAACGGCACGGTGGATGCCACCGACCATCCGGGATCCGGGCATGAGCGAGCGATGGCGAGGATCGTGGGATTTGGCGATGCTTCCGACGCCGCCAATGCTCCGAGCAGTTGGCGCAGCTCGTCGGCTGATTCTCGACCCACTGCGATGACATCGTCCATGTGCATGCCGGGCTCGGTGAGTGTCCCCGTTTTGTCGGCGCACACCGTGTCGACCCGGGCCAGCACCTCGACGGCTGGCAGGTCCTGCACCAGAACGCGTCGTTGGGCCAATCGAATCACTGAAACTGCCATGGCGATGCTGGTTAGCAGAACCAGGCCATCGGGAACCATCGTCACGACACCTGCGATGGTGCCGCGTACGGCTTCCTTCACCGGCAACTCCGCACGGATTAGTTGGGATGTCAACAAGAGCACACCAACGGGAACCAAGAAGTAACTAACAATTCTGATGAACTTGTTGATCGCATCACGAAGCTCGGAATTCGTCAGCGCAAACTTCTTTGCCTGCTCCGTCAGCCCAGAGGCGAACGACTCCCGTCCCACACGAGTGGCTTGGTAAATCCCCGAGCCGGCCACGACGAAAGATCCCGACATCGCCGTATCCCCGGTTTGCTTGTCGACGGGGTCCGCTTCTCCGGTCAACAAACTTTCGTCGATCTGCAAGCCGATGGTTTTCAAAATGACTCCATCAACAACGAGCTGATCGCCTGTTTTGACCACGATGACGTCGTCGATCACCACATCCGCAGCCCGCACCTCGATGTCGGTTCCGTTGCGACGCACTGTGGGCTTGGCTTCCCCAATGACCGCCAACTTTTCGAGGGTTCTGGCAGCCCGGTATTCCTGAACGATGCCGATCAGAGTGTTTGCCACGATCACGAACCCGAACAGGGAATCCTGAATGGGGGCGACGATGAGCATGATCACCCACAGGGATCCGATCAGGCCGTTGAACCAAGTGAAGGTGTTCTTCCGGACGATGTCAGCGAAACTCCGGGAGTTGGCGACGGGGGCTTCGTTGAATTCGCCTCGTTCGACTCGCGCACGCACGTCATCGTCGGTGAGTCCATGTTCGACAGCCTTGGTGTGGGTGCTCAAGCCCGGACCGCTTGTCATCGAGGTAGCCCATCCATGCGGCGGAGAATGACTCCCTCCCGCAATGCCCACGGACACACATCGAGTTCCTCAACGTCGAGAAGATCCATCGCCGCTTCTGCGACAACGGCTCCGGCCAGCAATTGAGCAGCCCGGCCAGCAGACACCCCCGGCAAGGGTGCACGTTCAGCCACCGAGAGCCCCGAGAGAAGCGTGACCACCTCACGAACGCTGGACGCGTGCAACGTGCGTCGAACATGCACACCTTCCGAGGACGGCGGAGCTCCAGCGATGCGGGCGAGCTGCTTGAAAGTCTTACTCGTGGCTACGCACAGCATTGGATCCGCAGCCCGACGCAACGGGCCGATGGAGTCGGCGATCTGGGCCCGAGCGAACGTTCGCATTGCCTTGATCTGCGACTTCGACGGTGGGTCATCGGTGATGAACTCACGCGTCAAGGCGCCTGCTCCAAGCGGCAGCGAAATGGCCACTTCCGGTTCCTCATCCGGTCCGGTGGCCAATTCCAACGATCCGCCGCCGATATCCATCACCAGTAACTGACCGGAAGACCACCCGAACCACCGACGCACCGCAAGGAACGTCAGCCGCGCCTCTTCTTCCCCGGTCAGGACGTCGATCACGATCCCCGTCCGGTGGCGAATCTCGTCGATGATCGCGTCACCGTTGCTCGCACTTCGAATAGCAGACGTCGCAAAAGTGATGATCTCCGTCGCACCTTGATCCTCAGCGATGGTTTGACTATGGTCGATAAAGGCGACCAGCGCATCGATCAACTCCTGATCGATGATCCCATCTGCGTCCGTGTGTTCGGCCAGCCGAAGCGGCACCTTGTGCTTGGACGCGGGGATCGGCGCAGCCCCATAATGCGCATCCACCAGCAGCAGGTGCACCGTGTTGCTTCCCACATCGAGGACGCCCATCCGCACAACGCCACCCTATGTCCCGGTCGCACCCCCGCGCCCTCGCAAATGTCACCCTCGTCACCTAGGCTTCCCGCGTGCCTGAAGTAGCTCTGGACTTTCCCCGGCAGTGGGTCGAGTTCGTCGATCCCGCCGACGACAACCAACTGATCCGGGCTGATCTGACCTGGTTGACATCCCGGTGGACCTGCATCTTTGGTCGCGGCTGCCAGGGCATCGACGCTGCTCGACCCGATGCGGGGTGCTGCGTCCACGGCGCTCACTTTGCGGAGAAGAAGGATCGCAAGCGCGTTGCACGGTGGGTCGAGAAGTTGACGCCCGAGCTGTGGGAGAACCACGACATTGGTCACAAGGGCGGCTGGACCGAGAAGGAGGACGGAGCATCCAAAACCCGGGTCGTGGACAACGCATGCATCTTTCACAACTCCGAAGGGTTCGCCGGAGGCTACGGCTGCGCGCTGCACCACCTCGCTGATCAAGAAGGGGTCTCCTTCATCGAAACCAAGCCCGAGGTGTGCTGGCAACTTCCCCTACGCCGAGGATACGAAGATCTTGAGTACGAGGACGGATCCGAGCGCCTGGTAGTCGTCCTCGGTGAATACGACCGCCGCAACTGGGGGGAGGGAGGCCATGACTTTCAGTGGTACTGCACCGGAAACCCGGAGGCGCACGTGGCAACCGACCCCGTCTATGTCAGTTCCCGGGACGAGATCATCGCGCTGATCGGACAGCCGGCCTACAACGTTCTTGCTGACCTGTGTGACAAGCGGGAGGCGCTCCTGCGTGCGAACCCCACCGATGCGGCTCTTGCACCTCACCCCGCCGATCCCGTTCCCTAGCACTGTTCCCGTGCCAAAGTCCAAGCCCTCATTCACCTGTTCCGCCTGCGGGGCGACCGCGCTGCGTTGGACCGGCAAGTGCGTGAAGTGTGGTGAGTTCGGCACGGTCGCCGAGGTTGCGCCCGTCGCGCCGACCCCGGGCCGTCGAGCATCCACCAGCGGCACAGCGCCTCTCACCCCCGCCCGCTCGGTATCTGCTGTCACCGCCACCGGTCCGGTGGCGCGAATAAGTACCGGCGTCGGCGAATTCGATCGAGTGCTTGGCGGTGGTCTAGTAGCCGGTCAGGTGCTCCTCGTGAGCGGTGAGCCGGGGGCTGGCAAGAGCACACTGCTGCTTGACGTCGCGAACGCCATCGCCGCACGTACCGGTCGCGCCGCACTCTACGTTTCCGGTGAGGAGAGCGTCGACCAGATCGCCGTGCGGGCCTCACGAATCGGTGTGGACGACGAGCACCTGTATCTCGCAGATGAAACAGATCTCGCGAATGTCATCGGACACATCGACGCGCTCGGCTCGGATCTGTCTCTCGTCATCGTCGACTCCGTTCAAACCATCGCCTCGGCAGACGTGGATGGACGGGCTGGAGGCGTTGCGCAGGTCATGGAGGTGGCACACGCGCTGACGCGAGTAGCCAAAGCGCGCGGAATCCCGGTCTGCCTCGTCGGTCAAGTGACGAAAGAATCCACCGTGGCTGGGCCGCGGGCTCTCGAGCACATCTGTGACGCGACGCTCTCCCTCGAGGGTGATCGGCACACATCTCTGCGACTGCTGCGGGCTGTGAAGAATCGTTACGGCCCCGCCGACGAGGTCGCGTGCTTCGAACAAACCGACGGCGGCCTGCGGGAAGTGGTCGACCCCAGCATGCTCTTTCGAGAGGATCGTCGATCACCCGTCCCCGGCACCTGCATCACCGTCACCATCGAAGGCCGCCGGGCCATGCTGGCGGAGGTGCAATCCCTCGTCGCCCCCACCACCAATCCGAACCCACGCCGCGGAGTGTCCGGTCTGGACTCTTCGCGGGTTGCCATGCTCGTCGCCATCACCGAGCGGGTAGCTGGCTTGAAACTCGCCGACAAAGACGTGTTCGTGGCAACCGTCGGAGGAATCCGCCTTGTTGATCCGAGTACTGACCTGGCTACGTGCTTAGCGATCGGATCCGCCGCCAACGACGCTCCCCTGCCGCTCGACATCGCTGCCATCGGAGAGGTCACGTTGTCTGGAGATGTACGCCGAGTGCCGATGATCGGTCAGCGCATAGCGGAGGCTGTTCGGTTGGGCTACGCCCGTGTTCTCACGCCCATCGGCGCGACGGCCGCACTCGAGTCGCGCACGTCAGCCGTGGAAATCATCGAAGTTCGCGATCTAGCCCAGGCATTCGCCGATCTGTCGGGAATACGCGAGCCAGACCCGACCTTCTAGTTCTTCTTGTTACTCAAGGCGAACGGTGTGCCATCGCTCGTAACTTTAAGGTTCCTACCGATGACCTCATAGCGACCGGCCTTGGCCTTCCTGCCCTTACCTTCGTCCGGGCAGCCCTTCTGACTCAATCGGCTGTTCCAGGTCAGTGTCGACACCGCTTGCTTGCCGGGGGCCATCAAGGTTCTGTTCGACTCATCGCTGGTGGAACAGTCGTCGCTCGACCACACGTGATAGCCGCCGGAGGTGATCTCCAACTCATTCGCCTTCGGCCCGATGTCACGGAAGCAGGGCACTTCCCCGACATTGGTGATCGTAAGTGTGAGAATCGGATCTTGCTGACCGACGCGATACGTCGACGAGTCCGTTGTCGCCGTGACCTCGATTGCCGAATCAAGGCATTCGGTTGGCTCCGCAGGGGTAGCCGGTGCCTCTTCGGTTGGTGCGGACCCATCGTCTTCGAGCACCTCGATCTCCTCGGCAGCGACCTCGGTCGACGTATCCGGCGTGGCTGCGCTTCGAGATCCGAGGAACCACCAGCCACCCAGCACCAGGGTGACGACGACGAGAAGCAGGGCTCCCCTGCGGACCCAGTACACGACGGACGGCTCGGGTCCTACGGGTTGCATCAGGCCGGCCATGTTGTCCACGTTACTGCGACGTTCGCTCTCCCATGGAACGATCCGTACCGTGGCGCACAACACACGTCGGGTCGCCAGCGTGTGCTCCTGGTTTGATGACAACGCCCGCCCCCTCCCCTGGCGGAACTCCACCCCCTGGGGAGTGGTCGTGTCCGAGTTCATGCTCCAGCAGACCCCGGTGCATCGAGTCGAGCCCCTCTGGCAGGAGTGGATGAAGCGCTGGCCAACGCCGCCGGCGTTGGCCTCGGAGCCTTCCGGTGAGGCGGTCCGGGCGTGGGGACGGCTGGGCTACCCGCGTCGGGCACTTCGTTTGCACGCAAGCGCCCAGCGGATCGCCGATCAGTACGGCGGTCGCGTTCCTTCCAGCGATGAAGAACTTCGTACGCTCCCGGGCGTCGGCGAATACACAGCTGCCGCCATTCGTGCCTTCGCATTCGGGCTCGAATCCATCGTGCTGGACGTTAACGTGCGTCGAGCCATCTCTCGAGCCTGGAATGGAGTCGCCGAGCCCCCATCTCACCTCAGCGCCGTCGAGCGAACGTTGGCCCACTCACTGGCCACCGCGGCCGATGATCCCTCTGCATGGGCAGCCGCCAGCATGGAACTTGGGGCCCTCGTGTGCACGAAGAAGACGCCGCAGTGCTCGGTATGCCCACTGAAGCGCTCCTGCGCCTGGCGCGCAGCTGGCTTCCCGCCATCAGACGCTGGACGTAGGCGACAGCCGCGCTATGAAGGTAGTGATCGACAAGCACGCGGTCGGATTCTCAGCGTTCTGCGTGAGTCCGAGACTGCGTTGGACAGCGATCTGTTGATGGATTTGTCCACCGATCGCGATCAGATGCTTCGGGCTTTGGAGTCACTGGAGTCCGATGGGTTGATCCGACGAGTTGGACGTGCCTTCGCCTTGCCCCTTTAGGCGTCTTCTCGCGGCAGTGGCTCTCGATCCATCGCGCGAATTACCTGACGCTCACCCAGCGGAGCCTCAAGGACCACATTTGCCCACGCCCGGTCACCGACGATGCCCGTGACCGGGCAATCAGAGGTCCGGGAACTCTGCACCTGGGCCTCTACCTCGACGCGCGCACCCCGCTCGAAGGCCGTCACCTGAATATCCGCATCCGGACACACGCCTCCCGGCGGCAGCGCGACGGCTACCTCAATCTGACTTTCATCGAGAGTGGTTCGATACGAAACGGGCTGAAGATCACTCGTCACCAACCCCAGCGAACGCAGGGGCCCCACACCCCCTACGAGGCCTGCGACACCGATGAGTAGCACGACCACACCGCAACCAACTACTATCCACCACACGATCCGCGGCACCCGACGACGCGGTCCGTCGAACTCGTTCATTCCGGGGATGAGCGGACCTGATGTCACGACTTCATCCCGTCTCAATCACTCCTGCTCGGTGGCTTCAGCCGTCTCGATTGGTGGCGTGTCGGGGAGTTCCGCCTTGGGCGTGGGCGTGAACGAGAAGGTCCGTTCATCACCCTCCCCTTCAACATCGACCACAACAATCGACCCCGGGTTCAAGTCCCCGAAGAGCATCTTCTCGCTGAGTGGGTCTTCGATTTCCCGCTGGATCGTGCGACGTAGCGGACGCGCACCCAGCGTCGGGTCATATCCCCGCTCTGCCAGTAGCGCCTTCGCACCAGGCGTGAGCTCGATGGCCATGTCCTTGTCTTGCAAGCGCTTCTCAAGACTGGCGATCATCAAATCGACGATCTCGATGATTTCGGACTCCGTGAGTTGGTGGAAGACGATGGTGTCGTCGATCCGGTTCAGGAATTCGGGCCGGAAGTGCTGCTTCAACTCCTGCTGCACCTTGGTCTTCATCTGCTCGTACGCGTTGCCCTCGTTGTCGTCCGGCGCGAAGCCGAGCATAAGTCCCTTGGACACATCGCGGCTGCCCAGGTTGGTGGTCATGATGATGACCGTGTTCTTGAAGTCAACGACTCGTCCTTGGGAGTCCGTCAACCGACCCTCTTCCAGGACCTGCAACAACGAGTTGAAGATATCCGGATGTGCTTTCTCCACTTCGTCGAAGAGGACGACGCTGAACGGCTTGCGGCGCACCTTCTCCGTCAGTTGACCGCCCTCTTCGTAGCCGACGTATCCGGGAGGTGAACCGAAAAGTCGTGAGGCCGTGTGGCGCTCGGCGAACTCACTCATGTCCAAGGAGATGAGCGCGTCTTCATCGCCGAACAGGAACTCCGCAAGCGTCTTGCTCAGCTCCGTCTTACCGACGCCCGAAGGCCCGGCGAAGATGAAAGAACCCGCCGGCCGGCGTGGGTCTTTCAGGCCGGCCCGGGTCCGGCGAATCGATTGCGACAGCGCCTTTATGGCGTCTTCCTGTCCGATGACGCGACGGTGGAGTTCGTCCTCCATCCGACGCAACCTCTCGATGTCGTCCTCGGTCAGATCCGACACCGGAATACCCGTCATCAAGGCGAGAACCTCACCGATGAGCTTCTCGTCGACCTCGGCGACGACGTCGAGGTCGCCCGCCTTCCATTCGCGCTCGCGCTCCGCCTTCTCGGCGAGCAAGTTCTTCTCAACATCCCGCAAAGACGCAGCCTTCTCGAAATCCTGGGCGTCGATCGCCGATTCCTTCTCTTTGCGGGCATCGGCAATACGGTCATCGAATTCGCGAAGGTCCGGCGGGGCTGTCATTCGTCGAATGCGCAAGCGAGAGCCAGCCTCGTCGATCAGGTCGATGGCCTTGTCCGGAAGTTGGCGATCGGAAATGTAGCGATCCGACAGGCGAGCTGCCGAATCCAAAGCACCATCGGTGATGGAAACACGGTGGTGAGACTCGTACCGGTCTCGTAAACCCTTCAAGATCTCGACGGTGTGCTCGACATCGGGTGCATCGACCAACACCGGTGCGAATCGGCGCTCAAGAGCAGCGTCTTTTTCGATGTGCTTGCGGTACTCATCCAGGGTCGTTGCACCGATCGTCTGGAGCTCGCCTCGCGCCAGCATCGGCTTGAGGATGCTGGCAGCGTCGATTGCACCCTCGGCCGCACCGGCGCCGACAAGCGTGTGCATTTCGTCGATAAACAGGACGATGTCACCACGGGTCTTGATTTCCTTCAGAACCTTCTTCAGGCGCTCTTCGAAATCACCGCGATACCGGCTGCCAGCGACCAGGGCGCCAAGATCGAGCGTGTACAACTGCTTGTCCTTGAGAGTCTCGGGCACTTCCCCACGGACGATGTCTTGAGCGAGCCCTTCAACGATGGCCGTCTTGCCTACACCGGGCTCGCCGATCAGCACGGGGTTGTTCTTCGTGCGCCGCGAGAGCACCTGCATCACACGCTCGATCTCTTTAGCTCGCCCGATCACCGGATCGAGTTGTCCCTCGCGTGCGGCCGCAGTCAGATTCCGTCCGAATTGATCAAGCACGAGCGACGATGACGGAGTTCCCTCTTGCGGTCCAGCGCCGGCGGTGGCCGGCTCTTTGCCCTGGTAGCCAGACAGCAGTTGAATGACCTGCTGGCGAACCCGGTTCAGATCAGCGCCAAGCTTGACGAGTACCTGCGCTGCGACACCTTCGCCTTCTCGGATCAAGCCCAAGAGAATGTGCTCCGTGCCGATGTAGTTGTGCCCGAGCTGCAATGCCTCACGAAGTGACAGCTCGAGAACCTTCTTCGCCCGGGGAGTAAAGGGAATGTGTCCACTCGGGGCTTGCTGCCCTTGACCGATGATCTCTTCGACCTGCTCGCGGACGGCTTCCAATGAAATGCCGAGTGACTCCAACGCTTTGGCCGCGACGCCTTCGCCCTCGTGGATCAGGCCGAGCAGGATGTGCTCGGTCCCGATGTAGTTGTGGTTGAGCATTCGCGCCTCTTCTTGGGCGAGAACGACTACTCGGCGGGCCCGGTCGGTAAACCTCTCGAACATCCAGCAACACCCCATCGATCCTGAATCGTTGAACCGGCAGTCTCCGGCCTTCTCTATTGTTCTGCATGGTGGCCGATAGCGCGACCACGGCTACCCCTGGCGGGGTACGCCGACCGCGAAACCTCGGGGAAATAGGCGATACGGAACAATTCCGACCCATGGACTCAGAGTCTCATGGCGCCCGCCTACGGACACACATCCGCATGCTCGGCGATCTCCTGGGCCAGACGCTTGCCCGGCAGGAAGGTGACACCCTGCTGGAGATGGTCGAGTCCGTGAGGTTGGCTGTCCGCAGCGACCCTGCCGCAGCTGCCACAGTTCTCGATTCCGTAGACGTCGCCACGGCAACGACGTTGGCCCGCTCGTTCTCGATTTACTTCGATCTGGCCAACGTGGCGGAGCAGGTGGAGCGCGCTCACGACGCGCAAGCCGATAGACGCGTGCATTCCGGTCCACTTCATCGCGTCGTCGACGCAGCACGGGAGGCGAACCTTGACCCCGCCTTGGTCGGACAGATCGCTTCGGCAATGTCAGTCAGACCAGTCTTCACCGCCCACCCGACAGAGGCGGCTCGACGCTCGGTGCTGGTCAAACTACGTCGGATAGCCGATGTGCTTCTCGATCAAGGGTTGTCGGATCGCGAACGCGAGCGACGGCTGGCTCAGGTGATCGATCTGCTCTGGCAAACCGATGAGCTCCGACTCGAGCGGCCGCAGGTTCTCGATGAAGCACGCAATGCCCTCTACTACCTCGACGACCTCACCCGAGGACCCCTCGCGCAAGTTCTCGACGACCTTGCTGATTCATTCCGAGACCTCGGGGTCGAACTGCCTCCCGATGCGCGTCCGGTCAGCTTCGGGTCGTGGATCGGAGGCGATCGAGACGGCAACCCCTTCGTCACACCCGATGTGACGGCCGATGTGGTTCGTTTTCAGCGTGATCACGCAGTACTGAACTTGATGCCACACATCGATCGTTTGCTGGAAGATCTGTCTATCTCTGAACGCATTGCCGGCGCCAGTGACGCGCTCCGCGACTCTGTCGAATCCGACTTGCGCTTCCTCCCAGATCTCGATCCACGCTTCCTTCGGATCAATGCTGAAGAACCGGTTCGACTCAAACTCACCATCATCCGAATGCGTCTGCGACTCACGCGAGAGCGCTTGCACGACCGGGGGCCACACCGGGTAGGACGCGACTACGACAGCACCCGAGAACTTCTCGATGACCTTCTTCTGATCCGTGACGATCTCCTCCAGCACCGCGGTCAACTGGCAGCACACGGAATTCTGGATCAGTCCATCCGAGTGGTCGCGTCAATTGGGTTACCGCTCGCCACTTTGGACATACGCGAGCACGCGCAGAAGTTCCATGACACGCTCCGGCAACTTTTCGAGCGTCTCGGTTTCGGCTACGACGATCTTGATCGCGAGGAACGCACGACGCTGTTGGCAGACGAGCTCAGTGCTCTCCGGCCACTGTCTCCGCAACCACCGGCGCTTGATGAGGCCGCCTCGGTGACTTACCAGACCATGGAAACCGTCCGCGAGCTACTCGATACCTACGGAACCCGACCCATCGAATCCGTGATCGTGTCCATGACCCGAGGCGCCGACGACATCCTGGCCGCCGTGGTGCTGGCACGCGAGACAGGCTTGGTGAACACATCCACGGGAACATCTCGAGTCGGCTTCGTTCCATTGCTGGAGACGGCCGAGGAGCTGCGCAATGCCGACGTCATCATCGATCAGCTGCTGCAGCATCCGGTCTATCGATCCCTCGTTGCCTCGCGGGGTGATGTGCAAGAGGTCATGTTGGGTTACTCCGACTCCAACAAGGATGCCGGAATCACATCGTCACAGTGGGAGATTCACCTAGCTCAGCGCCGACTACGAGACGTCACGGCTCGGCACGGCGTCCGCCTGCGCCTTTTCCACGGTCGCGGAGGAACGGTAGGCCGCGGCGGCGGGCCCACGTACGAGGCGATCCTGGCCCAACCATGGGGCGTGCTCGACGGTCAGATCAAGGTCACCGAGCAAGGAGAGGTCATCAGCGACAAGTACCTCGTCCCGGCCCTAGCTCGCGACAATCTCGAGCAGATGGTCGCGGCGGTACTCGATGCGTCCCTTCTGCACCGTCACTCTCGACAGTCGGAAAGTCAGATCGCGCGCTGGGATGACGTGATGGACACCATGTCCATGCATGCTCAATCGAGTTACCGCGCCCTGGTCGAGGATCCCGACCTACCGCGCTATTTCTCGTTGTCCACACCGGTCGAAGAGTTCGGAGCGATGCACCTCGGATCGCGACCGGCGCGACGTCCGGACGGCAGCAGCGGCATCAACGATCTGCGAGCGATTCCCTGGGTGTTCGGTTGGACTCAGTCGCGACAGATCGTTCCCGGTTGGTTCGGTGTTGGCTCCGGCCTGGAGGCGGTGCGAGCAGCCGGCTTCGACGCCGAACTCACCGATATGTATGAGAACTGGCACTTTTTCGCGAATTTCATCTCAAACGTCGCCATGACACTGGTGAAGACAGATCTCGAGGTCGCCAAGCAATACGTCGATCGTCTGGTGCCCGAAGATTTGCATCACGTGTTCGACGCCATCACCCAAGAGCACGAGCGCACTACGCAACAGGTCTTGCTGGTCACCGGACAGCAGGAGTTGCTCGAAGACAATCCGACCCTGCGGCGGACTCTAGCCACGCGCGATACGTATCTTCTCCCGCTGCACTCTCTCCAGATCTCACTTCTTGAGCGCAGTCGCCGCTTGACCGATCCTGACATCGAACTTCAGCGGGCCCTGTCGGTCACCATCAACGGAATCGCCACGGGCTTACGCAACACCGGCTGATCGCCCTACGTTCTCGTCGGCATCCTCTATCGAAGTTCAAGCAGCATTCGATGATTGCCCAAGGTGTTGGGCTTCACGCGCTCGAGGCCAAGAAACTCGGCCACACCTTCGTCATATGACTGAAGCAATTGCTCGTATACGTCGTGGTCCACCGGAGCCTCGTCGATTTCATCGAATCCATGCTCGACAAAGAAGTGGACCATAAATGTGAGGCAGAACAGCCGCCGGATACCCAAGTCTCGTGCTCGCTGAATCAATTCAGTGACAATCATCGAGCCGATACCCGACCGCACGTGACTCCCGGCGACAGCGACGGTTCGAAGCTCTGCTAAGTCCTCCCACATGACGTGCAACGCACCGCAGCCCACCACCTCGCCGTCGACCTCGACGACAACGAACTCTTGGATGTCCTCGAAAATCGTCACAGCCGCCTTGGCAAGAAGGTGACCATCACCGGAATACTCATCCATCAAACTACGGATGGCGCGAACGTCCGGCGTTCGAGCGGGGCGGATACGGGGATTGCTCACCGTCGCTCCGGCTTGACCAGCGGGAACAAGATGGTTTCCCGAATTCCGTAACCGGTGAGGTTCATCAGCAGCCGGTCGATTCCCAATCCGACGCCTCCACAGGGCGGCATTCCGTGTTCCAGCGCCCGTAGGAAATCTTCGTCGACACTCATGGCTTCGTCGTCTCCACGGGCCGCCAGGCTCGCCTGCTCGGTGAGCCTGTCTCGCTGAATGACAGGGTCAACCAATTCCGAATACCCGGTGGCCTGCTCGACTCCGCCAACGTACAAGTCCCACTTCTCAACAACGCCCGGCTTGGATCGATGCGCCCGGACCAACGGCGAGGTGTCTACGGGGTAATCCATCACGAAAGTCGGCGTTGTAAGCGACGGAATGACGTGGTGCTCGAATAACTCTTCGACCATCTTCCCCGCGACCCAGGTCGGTGCTACCGAAATCTCTGCCTGCTCGCATAGCTTTTCGAGTTCGGACACCGGCGTCTGCGGAGAAAGGTCGACACCGACGGCAGCGGAGACACTGTCATACAGATCGATCATCGACCATTCACCGGACAGATCGATACTCGATCCGTCCGCGCGTGAAACCTGCTCACTACCGCTGATGCGGAGAGCGACACCCTGGATGAGTTCTCGGGTGATGGTCGCCATCGTTTGGTAATCCGCATACGCCTGGTAGAACTCGAGCATCGCGAACTCCGGCGAATGACTTGAGTCGACGCCTTCGTTTCGAAAATTGCGATTGATCTCGAAGACCCGTTCCAAGCCACCGACAACCGCGCGCTTCAAGAAGAGTTCGGGAGCAATACGCAAGAACAGATCCATGTCCAACGCGTTCGAGTGCGTTGTGAACGGCCGAGCCGCAGCCCCGCCGTGCTGCGTCTGCAACATGGGAGTCTCGATCTCGAGATACCCGCGACTCGTGAGGTCTGATCGCAAGGCGGCGACCGCCTCGACTCTCAGCCGGGCCATCTGCGCTGCCTCCGGCCGCACGATGAGGTCGACATAGCGTTGTCGAACACGGGCTTCTTCACTAAGCGGCTTGTGGGCAACAGGCAGCGGTCGCAAGGACTTCGACGCCATGCGCCACTCGTCAGCCAAGACCGAGAGCTCACCGCGACGAGAGGTGATGACTTCACCACGAACGAAGACCTGATCTCCGAGATCCACGAGCTCTTTCCAGGCGTCAAGGGCTTCTGGTCCCACTTTGTCGAGTGACAGCATCGCCTGAATCTCGCTGCCGTCACCGGCTCGCAAGGTCGCGAAGCACAACTTTCCGGTATTGCGCGAGAAGATCACTCGCCCGACGATCCCCGCGACGTCTCCGGATGCAGTGTCCGTTTCCAGATCGCCATGGGTTGATCGCACCGAAGCGATGGAATGTGTGATGGGCAACTGCACCGGGTAAGGATCCATGCCTCGGCGCTGCAGTTCTTCGCGTTTGGCGCGACGGATCTGCATTTGTTCGGGGAGGTCATCCTCGAGGTCACTGCCGTCCACGATGGGCAAGGCTATTGGATACCCCACTCCCGACTGTCGTCTGTCACGACGATGCGACTTCCTCTAGCCCACATTTCGTTCAAAAACCATCCGAAGGCCGGTGAGTGTGAGGTGAGGATCATGGTGCGTAATGGTCTCCGATTCACCGATGACCACAGAAGCCAGACCCCCGGTCGCCACCACCGCCGTCACCGGTCCGATCTCCTCGATAATCCGATCAACGAGACCATCAACCTGTCCCGCAAATCCGAAGACGGCGCCCGATTGCAAAGCCTCCACCGTGTTCTTGCCGATAGGTGACCGTGGACGAACGACTTCGACCTTTCGCAGTTGCGCTGCTTTCGCGGACAGCGCCTCAAGCGAGATGTCGATACCCGGGGCCAGGGCACCGCCGAGAAATTCGCCCTGCGCTGAGACCACGTCAAGGTTGGTGGATGTACCGAAATCCACGACGATGCACGGCCCACCGAACTGCTGATGGGCGGCGAGCGTGTTGACGATGCGATCGGCCCCGACTTCCTTGGGGTTGTCCGTCAGGATCGGCACGCCCGTCTTTGTTCCCGGCTCAACAATCACCACCGGGATTTCGTGGAAGAAGGACGACAACATCGGCCGCAACTCATGCAGCACGCTCGGCACCGTGCTGCAGAGCACCAATCCCGTGATTTCGGGCTGCTCGTCCAACAGGCCTCGGAACGTCAAAGCCATTTCGTCACCGGTAGCACGCGCGTGCGTCGTAATCCGCCACGACCGCACCAGTTCTTCCCCAGTGAATAGACCCAAGACAGTGTTCGTGTTTCCGACATCGACGGCCAGCAGCATTAGCTCTCCTCACTGACCACGATTAGATCTGCGCCGATGTCCAGTACGGGGGACGAGTGCGTCAATGCACCTACGGCAAGGTAGTCGACCCCCGTAGCCGCGACAGCGGCCGCCTGGTCAAGGGTCAATCCTCCGGATGCCTCCAAGAGCGCACGTCCCGATGTCCGCCGAACAGCTTCGGCCATTTCCTGCACCGAAAAATTATCCAGCAGGATGAGGTCGGCGCCCGCATCGATGGCTACGTCGAGTTGCTCCAGGGTGTCGACTTCCACCTCAATAGGGATCTCGGGAAACGCGCGTCGCACAGCGCGAAAGGCCTCTTCTACTCCACCCGACGCTTCCACGTGGTTGTCTTTCACCAAAGCAGCATCGGCGAGATTCATGCGGTGATTAACACCGCCACCGGCACGCACCGCGTACTTTTCGACGCCGCGCAGACCCGGGGTTGTCTTGCGGGTATCGCGAATGCTCGCGTCGGTGTCGGCGATTGCCGCGACCCACGCGCGGGTCGCGGTCGCAATGCCGCTGAGGTGGCTGACTGCGTTCAGCGCTGGCCGTTCGGCCCGCAAGAGGTTGTGGGTGGACGATGTCACCGCCATCAACTCCGTGTCGGGCTCAACAGGGGAACCTTCCTCGACACTCACGTCACATGTCATGTCATCGCCGCAGACCACTTCGAAGATCGCTCGAGCCACCACAAGCCCGGCGACTACTCCACCACCGCGAGCCACCAGAGCCAGGCGCCCGCGCTGCTCCATGGGCACGGTCGCCACCGTTGTGACATCAACGCCTCCGTCGACATCTTCTTCCAGGGCCCGGACAGCCAACGATTCGACATCGAGGGGACGAAGGCCCGCGTCTGTGAGCAACGCGATCGTCTCGGCAGACAATCCGTGGGTCGAGTAGGGCACTTAGACCTCCGAGTCCTCGAGTGATCCAGGCAACCAATCGGGGGAACGACGCACCGTGTGCAGATTCCCGTGAGAATCCATCGTTGTGACCAAGCGAACCCGCCACTCAGGCTGCGGATCAGGGTGATCTTCGCGCCAGTGGGAACCTCGTGACTCCTCACGTGCCTGAGCGTGTTCGACGAGCACGCGAGCGATGGTCGCCAGGTTCGTCGTCTCCCAGTCTTCCGTTCGTGGCGTTCCGCTGGGCCGGTCGAGTGCATCGTCCAACCATTGCGCGCAGCTCGCCAGCGACTGCGAACTGCGCAAGACACCAGCGTTCGCGTCCATCGTCTGCTGCAACGGACGACGCACCTCGTTGGCAAGCACACCCATGGCCACATCGTCATCACTCGACTCCGGAACATCCCGCCCGGCTCGATCGACCTCAATGGCGTCGGCTATCCGCCGACCAAAGACGAGCCCTTCCAGCAGGGAATTCGATGCCAGCCGATTAGCTCCATGAACACCGGAGCAGGCAACCTCCCCGCAGGCGTACAAACCAGGAATCGTGGAGCGGCCGTCGGTGTCTGTGACAACACCACCAGAGGCGTAATGCTGCGCCGGAGAGACGGGAATGAGGTCGCTCACCGGATCGATCCCGCGCATCCGGCACGACTCGAGGATGGTGGGGAACCGGTGAACCCAGGTATCGGCGCCCAGCTCTCGGCCATCGAGCCATACGTGGGCTGCTCCCGACTCGCGCATGCGCCGCATGATCGCTTTGGCGACCACATCTCGGGGTGCGAGATCAGCCATCGGGTGTTCACCAACCATGAAGCGCTGTCCGTCAGCGTCGAGTAGGAACGCGCCCTCACCACGCACAGCTTCGGACACCAATGGCTGTTGACCCTTGGCCACCGGACCCAACCACAACACGGTCGGGTGGAATTGGACGAATTCAAGATCGGCGACAGCCGCTCCCGCCCTCAGAGCCAGCGCCGCACCGTCACCCGTTGCCACGTACGGGTTGGTCGTCTGACCAAACACCTGGCCAAAACCGCCGGTCGCCAACACAACTGACGGCGCCAACGCTGCGCCCACACCGTCCCGTTGGCCTGGTCCGATCACATGGAGTGTCACCCCGGCCGTTCGGCCACCGGCCGACGTGATCAAGTCAAGGACGAGAGCGTTCTCCACGACATCAATTCCCGGATCAGCGCCGACCGCAGCCACGAGAGCTCGAGAAACTTCGGCTCCCGTTGCATCACCTCCGGCATGAGCGATCCGATTGCGATGGTGACCACCTTCACGCGTCAACGCGATCGATCCTGTCGGATCGGTGTCGAAGTGCGCACCCCAGGCGATGAGTTCTCGAACAGCATCGGGACCCTCGGTCACCAGGATGTCGGCGGACCGTTCGTTACACAGCCCTCCACCCGCTTCGAGGGTGTCTCGCATGTGCTCGGCGGGTGAATCATCATCGGCAAGAGCGGCCGCAATCCCCCCCTGGGCCCACCGAGTAGAGCCTTCGTTCACCGTCGCCTTCGTCACCAAAAGGACACTGAGCCCCAGCGCTCGAACCCTCAGGGCGGTCGTCAAGCCGGCCACTCCCGAGCCCACCACGATCACGTCAGCCCGAGCGGTCCACCCCGGAGAAGGCGCAGCGAGACGACCGGGGATTCGAGTGCGGGCATGCCCCATGCGCGTCACACACTCCCCAGTTCCACGGCGCAGTTGTCGATCAGCCGAGTGGTTCCCACCAGGCAGGCAACAAAGAGTCGCGCCGCACCCGGAGATGTCAGCGACTCACAATCGTTTCCTCGAACCTCGAGGTAGTCGATGGTGATGCCGGCATCATCCAAGACGCGCTGTGCTGCGGTGACCACAGCGTCTGGGCCTGCGGCGGCTGCGGCGCGTCCGGCGGCGAGTGCCTGGGGAATGGCCCGAGCATCTTCTCGCTGTTCGTCCGTTAGATAAGAGTTCCGCGAACTCAGGGCGAGCCCATCGGCGTCTCGAACGGTGTCGACACCGAGAACATCGATGCCAAACCCGAGATCGTCGTTCATGCGACGGATCAACTCCAGTTGCTGAAAGTCCTTTTCGCCGAACACTGCAGCATCGGGGCGAACCTTGGTGAACAAGACAGCCACCACCGTGAGAACTCCGCTGAAATGTCCGGGTCGCGATGAGCCCTCCAATTCATCGCCCAGAGGTCCCGGGTCGATGGTTACCGCGGATCTCCTCGTACTCGATCGGTAGATGTCGTCGACAGAGGGGGCGTAGAGGATGTCGATGCCTTCCTGAGCACACAGGGCCTCGTCGGCCTCCATGGTTCGCGGGTACGAGTCGTAGTCTTCCCCAGCTGAGAACTGTGTCGGGTTCACGAAGACGCTGACGACTACCTCTCCATCGCTTCCCGCGTTCCGGCGAGCCACCCTGATCAATTCCTGGTGCCCTTCGTGCAGCGCACCCATGGTGGGGACAAACACACGACGTTGGGCTCGATCCACTGAGTCCAGGATGCGCGTAATGATCATGGTGTTTCCTCGAGAGATCGCAGTACTCGAGATGCCTGCTCAGTGTCGAGAACTCCCGCATCGAGCAATCGATCCACCGTCAGCAGACCGAGTGCGCGGTAGGCCTGTGCCACCAACGGTGCTTGCTGGCTCAGCAATGCCAGGTGCTCTGTCACCGTCGCGTCATCGGCCCGAGAGATCGGACCAGTCTGACCGCCCTCACCCCGCTCGAGTGCTGTCTCAACACTCGCGCGCACGAGCGGACCGATGAGTCTCTCGGGAGATTCCGTATGCGCATCACGCAGTAGCGCGAGGGAACTGTTCACGAGGGTCATCGAGTAGTTCGCCGCGAAGGCCAACGCTGCGTGGTACCGACCACGCGCCTCTTCCGGAACCCACACCGGTTCGGCACCGAGTTCGACGACCAGCGCCTCGGCTACCGTGCGCATTCCCTCCGGCGCCGTCACCCCGAAAGCCGCTCCCGAGAGTCGCTCGAGATCCATCGTGGTTCCCGTCAACGGAAGAGCCGGGTGGATAGCGAGCGGGATCGCCCCCACGTCGGTAGCGCGCTGGAGAACTCGAAGGCCGTAGCGGCCGGCGGGATGCACAACGAATTGCCCCGAACCCACCGAACCGGATTCCACGAGTTCCTCCACCACACCCGGCAGATCGGGATCAGGGACGGCGACCAGGACGAGATCAGCATCGGCAGCCACCGAAGACGGGTCCGCAATCCTCACACCCGGCAACAGCGCGTCAGCGCGAAGTCGCGAAGTCTCCGATCGAGCTGTCGCTCCCACAATGCGGTGTCCGGCCCGATGCCAGGCGGCACCGAGGACCGCCCCGACGCGACCGGAGCCCACGATGGCCATCCGCAAACGAGACGGCGCTGCGTCGCTCACAGCACTAAAGCCTAGGGGGGTACTAGCGTGCCGACATGTCCCATGCCCCGGCGACGCTTCCCCTTCGCGCGTGGGTCGATGCATGGGACGACGCCAATCACACCTTCTACACACACCATGCGCCCGAGCAGCATTTCCGCACATCCATCGACGCAGGTACGGCGACCGCTCGCCGAATCGCCGCGCTTCTTGCACCGGCACACGGGCAGCCGCGCCCAGCCACCGACAGTTCGCTGCCTCGATGCATTGTCGACATCGGCAGTGGCTCAGGAGCCCTTCTCACCCAACTCGCGGCACTCGTCGACGACGAGGTCACCCTCATCGGGGTGGATGTGCGGCCACGACCCGACGACCTGCCCTCCACCATTCAGTGGCGCCAGGTGCACGTGACCCGCGACGTCGAGGACATCACTGGAATGGATGGGCGCATCACAGGTCTGGTGATTGCGCACGAGTTTCTCGATGACGTGGCGTGCCCGGTGATCGAACTCGATGATGACCTCCGGCCACGCATCGTTCAGGTCGAGGCCGCCACCGGAGCCGAGGTACTGGGCCCAGACCTCGCGGACCCCGCCGCCGAAGCCCTCCTGGGTGGGATATCGCCGGGCGAGGCACGTGCATGGCTGGACCGCTGGTGGCCGGCGACGAAACCGCTGGCACGTCGTGAGGTCGGCCTCCCACGTGATCTCCTGTGGCGCCGCCTTACCCGGATACTCGGCAGCGGCCACGCAATCGCCATTGACTACGCCCATCGACTCGATGATCGGCGCTCGGGATTGTGGGACGGCGGAACGGTCAAGGGTTTCGTCGACGGAGCCCCCTGTCGCCCGCGACCCGACGGCTCGGTCAACATCACGTCCCACGTGGCTCTCGATTCCTGCGCTTCTTCGCACGCCACGGTGCGCTCTCAATTCGACATGATGAGCACCTCTGCAGTGGGCTCACGTTCACTGGCATCGTGGCCCCCCGATCTTGGATCGTTCGATTGGTTGATTGAGCCGTGCACGCCCACACCTGCCACCCCGGCACTGAGTGAAACGATGGTCGGGTGACGGACAGCGATTCACTCCACGTCACGGCCGCCATCGGAATGGCCCGCTATCTCGGCTCACCCGACGAGGATCGGTTAGCTCTGGACCTCGGTGACTATCACCCGGGGAACCACGGCGGCCTGGAAATCGATCTCGACATAGACGCATCGGGAATAATCACTGGCGCCGAGGTTCGGCCAGGACTCATGCATCGCAGCGCGGAGAAGCTCTTCGAAGCGCGCGATTTTCGACAGATCATGATGTTGGCGAACCGACACGATTGGTTGTCCGGTGTGTCCTCAGAGCTCGGCGTGGCACTCGCCGTCGAGAAGGCCACCGGGATCGTTCCGCCGGCAAGAGCCACGTGGTCGCGCATGCTTCTTGCCGAGGCAGGTCGCATCGGCGCGAGTGCCCTGCTCCTCGGAGCCCGTGGGGCGCCGGGTGCTCTGGCCCTTCGTGAGGCGTGGGTCGATTGGCAAGAACGAGCAACCGGCGGACGCGTCCATCCCATGATCAACCGGATCGGAGGGCTCGAACACGCACTCCCAGAGTCCTCCCTGATTCAGATCATCGAGCTCGTTTCGCTTGCCCAGCAACACGCCACCTCGTGGATGGAATACATCGACGAGTGCACGGACTTGCGCGGATTGGCACGACTCGACCACCACACCGCGCGAACGTTCGCGTGCTCTGGACCTGTCGGTCAGGCAAGCGGAGTGGATTGGGACATCCGACGAGACGACCCGTACCTCGCCTACAACGAGATCGATGTCGACTGGAGCACACCTGTCCTCACGCGCGGGGACACTCACGCGCGCTACCAATCCCTCGTCGAATCCGTTCGGCTCAGCGCCACGGTCATCGGTGATTGCGTGACGAAGCTTCACGACGTTGCCGATGATCCGTTCTCCGTGTCACTGCCCAAGACTTTGCGCAGCCCCGAGAGTGTCGTGCACGTGTGGACCCAGAATCCTTTGGGAATCGCCGGGTGGCTTCTTGTCAGCGATGGGGATGTCTATCCGGTTCGCTTGAAGGCGCGCACCCCCAGCTTCGCCCACCTGCAGGCCATGCAGTTCGCACTCGAGGGAGTGCCAGTTACGTCGCTCTCCGCAGCGGTCGCCTCGTTCTTCTTCGTCACCGGTGACGCGGACCGATGAGACCTATCCGGCTTGGTGTTCGCGGATGTAGGTAGCGAAGCGAGCGCGCAGTAGAGCCTCGGTATCGGGGTCGAGATCACCGGATCCGAACATCTCCCGCACGGCCCGCACGGTCTCGATGAAGGTGCCGCCGATGGCTCCGAGATCTCCCTGCTCTCCTTCGATCGCGACCATCCCCGGCATGTGCCCGAAAAGGTCTGTGAAGAAGCCGATATCCATCCGATGCTCGGCGATGCTGAACGCCTGATGCCGAAGCTCGTCGAACGGCAGATCTTCCAAAGGCACGTCGGAGGTCTCGCTCATAGGGAGGACTGTAGGTCACTCATCGTCGTTGTCGGCACCCGACGGGAGTAGGCAGGATCTCTCGAGTCGCAACGATGCGGCGCTAACAACGCCGGAACCACTGGCGGCCAAAACGGAGGCCCAGAATGCTTGTGATGCCGCCGGTGTCGCGAGACCTCCGGCCACCGTCGCAATCGCGATCCCGGAGTAGACGCCGGCGACGGCCGCACATACCCGGCACGCCGCCATAGCCATCGCTGCTACCCGGGCCGCCACCAGTCCAGGAAGAGGATCGATCCCCGGACGGGTCGTGGGGTCAATTCGCGCTTCCAGTCGCGGACGAAGCACGGCCCCCCAGATAACAAAGGCGATGGCCAACAGCCACAGAGCCGAGCCGGCGAGGACAGGAACCGCGAGAGCGCGGCCACTCAACCCCTCGACAACGACGACGAGGGACCACCCTCCGACCGCACCGCAGATGGTCACCGCCAGAAGCAGACGTGCCGAGGTCGGCTTCATGCTGATGTCCCCGGCGCCTGGTCGCCTGCTGCCACCACGACGACCGACGAGGCCGACGGAATCCGTGAGCCGTCCTTGGCATCGTGCGTGAGGCGATCGATTAGATACTCAATGGGACCGTGCTGGGGAAGGGTTGCCTCCGGGTCGATCTCGTGCCACGGCACCAGCACGAACGCCCGTTCGTGCGCTCGTGGGTGCGGAAGAGTGAGATCAGGATCGACCGAGATCATGTCGTCGACGGTGATGATGTCGAGGTCAAGGGTTCGCGGGCCCCACCGAACATCCCGGACCCGTCCGAACTCGTGCTCGATTTCCTGCAAGCCCGCCAGCACACGGTCCGGATCGCGGTCACAGTGCATGACGACGACGGCGTTGATGTAGTCGTCTTGTTCCGGTCCTCCCACCGGTCGTGTTCGATACAGCGACGAGCGCTCGTCGACATCGACGTCGAACGTCGCCTTGATCTCGTCTATGGCGCGCCGAACAATGGACACGGAGTCCCCCATGTTCGAGCCGATCCCGATCACGTAGCGCATCGACGTCAGCGAAACTCTCGGCGGATCCGAACAACGACGTCACGAAACGGGACGGCTATCGGGGCTTCCGGCTTGTGCACCGCCACCTCCATGAAGGAAATGCCGGGAAGGTCTCGGCACGCATCGACGATTCGCTCGGCCACCGTTTCTATGAGGTCGACGGGCTCTCCGGTGAGGACCGCGTGGGCTCGCTCAGCGACAACCGAGTAATCGACCGTGTCCGCGAGGCTGTCCTTGCTACCCGCACGATCGACACCCAGAATCAGGTCGGCGCTGAAATCTTGACCTGCGACGCGCTCGGACGCGAGTACTCCGTGATACCCGCGACCGCTGATGCCGTAGATCTCGATGCGATCGACACCCGTCACTGTTTCACCTACCGATTCCTAATCCTCGAACCTGAGTGCCCGAGCTACCAAGACAGCATCCACGGTGGCACGAACGTCATGAACACGCAGCCCCCATATTCCCTTGAACGCCAACAGTGCACTCAGGGCTGCCGTGGCGGTATCCCGCGCATCCACTTCTCGCGGGACCCCGTCCTTATGCGCCAACAGCGATCCGAGGAATCTCTTACGAGACGCGCCCACCAAGATCGGCACTTGGCCACCGGCAAGGGCATCCACTGACCGCAGCAACTCCCAGTTGTGCTCTGCCTCTTTCGCGAAACCGATTCCCGGGTCGACGATGATCAACGTCGGATCCACCCCCTGGGCGGTTGCTATAGCGATCTGCTCCTCGATCTCGCGACGCACCTCGCGCACAGTGTCGCGATACACGGCCTTGTTGCTCATATCGACCGAGTGACCACGCCAGTGCATGAGCACATAGGGAACGGCAAGGTTTGCGACAACGGCATGCATCTTCGGATCCGACCTACCGCCACTGACATCGTTAACAATGCTGGCTCCACAATTGACCGCTTCGCGCGCCACGTCGGCACGCATCGTGTCGACACTGACGGTCACGCCGGCCTCGACAAGGCCGACGACGACCGGCAGGACGCGGTTCATCTCGGTCTCGATCGACACACGTGTAGCTCCCGGGCGCGTGGATTCCCCTCCCACATCGACAACATCGGCGCCCTCGTCAACGAGGGATAGTCCGTGCCGGATCGCCAGGTCCGTCGTCGAGAAGCGGCCCCCATCGGAGAAGGAGTCGGGCGTGACATTGACAACGCCCCACACCACCGGCATTCGAGGATCCAGCCTGGATACCGGCAACGCCGACACAACTACCGAGCCTTGATGAGCGCCATCGCCTCGGCGCGCGTCGCCGCGTTCAACAGGGTGCCTCGCATGGCACTCGTGACCGTCATCGATCCAGCTTTGCGTACTCCGCGAACGGACATGCACGTGTGCTCGGCTTCGACAACGACGATCGCACCTCGCGGCTGAAGGATCCGTACGATCGCATCAGCAATCTGGGTGGTGAGACGCTCTTGCACCTGAGGGCGGCGTGCAAAAACATCGACAAGGCGCGCTAGTTTCGACAGCCCGGTGATCTGACCGGACGCATTGGGGATGTAGCCGACGTGGGCGACTCCGTAAAACGGCAGCAAATGGTGTTCGCAGGTGCTGTAGAGCTGGATGTCTTTGACGATCACGAGTTCCTCGTGCCCCACATCGAACACCGTCGTCAAGACGTCTTTGGGATCTTGTCGCAACCCACCGAACATCTCTGCGTAACTTCGTGCCACACGCTCCGGGGTCTCGCGCAGCCCATCGCGGTCGGGGTCTTCTCCTATGGCGATCAGCAGTTGACGGATCGCGGCGGCGACGGCGTCAGCGTCGTACTCCCCTGCCGCGATACCTGAGTCGGTGCCCACTGGATCGATGGCCATGCGTCAATCTACTGAGCGTCGGGGTCTCGGGACTCGTTCAAGGCCGGCTCGATAGCCGGAGCCGAACTGTGCCCGTTCGATGATGCTGGCGGAAAAGGAATGGGACCCCGCGTGTCCGGTGCCCGGCGAGCCGAGCCGGTCCAGGCAGGACGCGGCGACTGGAGTTTCAGTTCGGCAAAGATCTCTTCGATTTCGGCCTTATCCAAGGTCTCGCGCTCGAGCAGAGCGAGGACCATGGCGTCGAGGATCTCTCGATTATTGACAAGGACGTCGTAGGCCTCCTGGTGAGCGGCTTCGATGAAACCGCGGACTTCTTCGTCGATGGCGGCGGCGACTTCTTCTGAGTAATCCCGCGTGTGGCCCATGTCTCTACCGAGGAAGACCTCGCTTTGCTCCTGGCCATACTTGATGGCACCGAGGCGCTCCGTCATACCGAATTGCGTCACCATGGATCGAGCGACAGACGTCGCTTTCTCGATGTCGTTGGCCGCACCCGTTGTCGGATCGTGAAAGATTAACTCCTCGGCGGCACGACCCCCGAGCATGTATGCGAGTTGATTAAGCATCTCGCTTCGGGTGGTGGAGTATTTGTCTTGATCTGGCAGAACCATCGTGTAACCGAGTGCTCTCCCTCTCGGCATGATCGTGATCTTGTGCACGGGATCATTGCCCGGTAAGGCGGCTGCAACAAGTGCATGTCCTGCCTCGTGATATGCCGTGATGGTCTTCTCATGTTCGTCCATCACTCGCGTGCGCTTCTGCGGTCCGGCGATTACCCGATCGATCGCCTCGTCGAGAGCTTCGTCATCGATGAATGTCTTGTCCGATCGCGCGGTGAGGAGCGCTGCTTCGTTCAAGACGTTGGCAAGGTCCGCGCCCGTGAAACCGGGAGTGCGACGTGCCACCGCCATCAGATCGATGTCGTCGGTGATCGGCTTGCCTTTGGCGTGCACTTTCAGGATCTCGTATCGACCGTTGAGGTCGGGGCGCTCCACGGCGATCTGTCGGTCGAAGCGACCGGGTCGAAGCAGGGCGGGATCGAGGATGTCCGGTCGGTTCGTGGCCGCAATGAGGATGACACCACCGGTCACGTCGAACCCGTCCATCTCAACGAGCATCTGGTTCAGAGTCTGTTCACGCTCGTCGTGACCTCCGCCGAGGCCGGCGCCACGATGCCGGCCGACCGCGTCGATCTCATCGATGAAGATGATCGCCGGCGCATTGGCCTTTGCTTGCTCGAAGAGGTCTCGGACACGGCTCGCACCAACACCGACAAACATTTCCACGAAGTCCGATCCGGAAATCGAATAGAACGGGGCGCCCGCTTCGCCTGCAACCGCACGCGCGAGGAGGGTCTTGCCCGTACCTGGAGGTCCGTATAACAACACACCCTTCGGGATCTTCGCTCCCACCTTCTGGAACCGCTCAGCGTCGGCAAGGAAGTCCTTGATCTCGACAAGCTCTTCGACCGCCTCACTGGCACCGGCGACGTCTTCGAACGTGGTCTGGGGCATGTCTTTCGTGATCGCCTTGGCCTTCGACTTGCCGAAGTTCATAAGGCGGCCGCCGCCGCCTTGCATCTGGCTGAAGATGAAGACCATCAACAAGATGAGCAGAGCAAATGGCAGGAGGGAGATGAACAAGGTGACCAGCAGGTTCTCGCTCGGGACCACGACGTTGTAGCCGCCGGGAAGTTGGCCGGCGTCGGTCTTCTCCTGCAGAAGGTTCTGTAATTCCACACCCTGGCCAGTGATGAAGTGCGACCGCACTTCATCACCGTTCCTGAGGGTTAATTCCAGAACTTGATCACGGTCGATCAAAGTGGCGGTATCGACATTTCCGGATGTGATGTCGGAAATGGCTTCGCCGGTGTCCACCTCGTCGGGGGCACCGATGCCGGAGATCAGGCTCGAACCGACCAGAACCGCGATGACAGCCATCGCGATCCAGAAGATCGGTCCTCGCAGGAAACGCCTCACATCCACCTCTCAACGGTAACCGACCTGGTTCGGCCCGCATCCGGGTCGGGGCTCACCAGCCCTGCGCCGAGCGCGAACATGGGCGACCGTCAGCTGCTGTAGACGTGCGGGGACAGCGTCCCCACGCACCGAAGATTTCGGTACCTCTGGGCGTAGTCGAGCCCGTACCCCACAACGAACTCATTGGGGATATCGAATCCGACGTACCTGGGTTCGACATCCACCTTGACGGCGTCGGGCTTTCGCAACAACGTGAAGATCTCGAGCGATGCCGGCTTGCGCGATCGAAGGTTCTTCAAAAGCCACGACAGGGTGAGACCGGAATCGAGAATGTCTTCGACGATCAAGATGTCCCGACCTTCGATGTCCCCGTCAAGGTCCTTCAGAATCCGGACCACGCCGCTGCTCGTCGTACCGGATCCGTACGACGACACCGCCATCCAGTCCATGTTGGCGTGAATACTCAACGCCCGCGCAAGGTCAGCCATCACCATGACAGCCCCGTTGAGAACACCCACAAGGAGAAGGTCTCGGCCCTGATACGCCTCGTCGATTTCGGCTGCGATCGCCGCAATGCGCTCGCTGATCTGTTCCTCGGTCAGTAGTACGTGGGCGAGGTCTCCCTCGACGTTGTCAGGTTGCACTCATCTCTCCCGAAGATCCGCAGTGAAACGTAAGCCTTCCATACTCGACTCTCGCGGTGATCGCACCCGGCAGTTGTGCTGGGCCTTGGCCCTTCCATGTCGAGATCATGGCTTCCACATGTTGCACGTGGTCGAAATCGAGATAGTCCTCCGATTCCAGCAAGGCTTGGTGCATCAGTCGAATGAGTCGGGTCCGAACAGCTCGGGGCTGGCCGGCAATCGCTTCGACATCGACGCCGCACTCGCCATTCGTCACGTGAATCCAGCGGTCGAATGCTCCCTGCGCCCACGCCTCCAACGCATCGGCATCGTCGGCCAGGAGGTGTGCCGAACGCACGAGCCCGGGAACGAAGCCCGGACCCAATTTGTCTTCCATGAGCATCATCGCCCCTCGGACGCGCACGCGCGTGAACTCTGGATCGTGGTTGTGTGGGTCGTCCCATGCCTCGACACCCAGCGGCTCCAGGTACTCCCGAGCAACGCGATGCACAACGTCGCGCGGCACATCGAGAAATGGTCGATGCCACGGCGGGTCGCATGTTGTCATGGAGGCGATCGACCGGGCTCCCGATCCGCGCGCCAACCGCAGGAGAACGGTCTCAGCTTGATCTTCTCGGGTGTGGGCAAGAAGTATCTGATCAATGCCTCGCTGCGACGCCACGTTCACGAGCGCCGCTCTGCGGGCTGTGCGGGCCGCCGCCTCCGGCCCCCCCTGGCTGCCGACCTGGACACGTTCGATCACGACGTTGTCGATTCCCCACTGCCGGACGATGTCCCCGGCATTGTCCGCAATGCGGGCCGAATCCGCCTGGAGTCCGTGGTCGACGATGACCACGTGCACCTCGTGGCCCACGCTCGGCAACGCCCAGGCTGCGCTGGCGACCAGGGCGAGCGAATCTGGCCCACCTGAGCATCCGACGATCACCGGGGCGGCTTCGATGCAGTCGACGACCGACCGCCGCAAACGTTGAGCCTCCGGGCTCACGCGGGTCACGCCGCAGCACCGCGCATTCGATCGAGCCATAACGATGGCTCGCGAATTTCTCCAAGAGTCGGCACATTGCCCGGGTCGGCCCACACCCGATTCATCGCCGCCATGCCCCCATCGTTCACCACGGCGCGAACGAAAGCCGCTCCCTCGCGGTATTGACGAAGCTTTGCGTCCATGCCGAGGACTCGTCGCCATACCGAATCGGCCCCGCGCGCATTGGCGGCTGACGATCGACGCACCTCGAATCGTTCACGGATAACGTCCACGGAAGGAATGACGCGCGGGCCGACCTCGTCCATCACTACATCCGCGTGCCCCTCCAGTAGGGACATGAAGGCCGTGATTTCTTCGACGACCGCACGCTGCTCGGCCGATTGCAGGGCGAACATCAGGTCGGGTGTCCGGCGTTGTCCAACGGCCGCCAGCAGTTCGGTAAGGACAGCCCCCAGCCGATCCACAGGTGTGGTCTCGTCGAACGCATCGAGCGCCTTCATGACCAGACCCGCGAAGTGACCTTTCAGCCATGGAACGGCTCCGAACTGCACCCGATGGGTTTCCTCGTGAAGGCACACCCACAGGCGAAAGTCCCGACTGTCTACGTCGAGGGAACGCTCCACCTGCACCATCGATGGCGCGACAAGCAGCAGCCGCCCAGGGTCAGCGAGCGCCTCGTACTGGCCGAGAATCTTGCCGCTCAACCATCCGAGGGCCGCTCCGAGTTGAACAGCCATCACGCGTGGACCAACCGCACGTGTCACGGTCGAGGACTCCTCGAGCCGCTCTTTCGATGCCGGCCACATGTCCAAGAGGGAGTCGAGTGCGCGCAGATTAGATTCGATCCACATGCGTCGATCCACCACAACCACGCGGTGATCCTCGTGGGCGATCAGGCCCGTGACGTCACGCACGTGTTCTTGGGCTTCCTGGGCGTGCTCCTTGATCTCGGCGACCGCATCGTGGGCATCCCGCGATGAAATCCGGGGGCCAGCCGGCGCGAACCGCCCCGCGACCGCATACGCAAGACTCCAGTCCACAGCTGGGCTGGTGAAAATAGACGGTGGGCTCAACGCGGCGCTTCCGGTGCCCTCGGATCGGGCGGACGACAGACCATGACCGTCACGTCTCCAGAGACCGACCAGTCGCCGGCGGCGTGGGGCATCAGGAGTGCATCACCTCGGGTGATCTCGTGACCGCTGCCACCGGCAGACAACACGCCTGTACCGTCGACGGCGAGCGCGATGGCAAAACCAGCCTCCACCTGCACCCCCTCGGACTGCGGGGCAATCCGATGCAGACGGAAGTACGGGTCAGCCTGGGCAGGCAGCGCTGATGTCAGTGCTCCTATTTGGATCTCCTCGCGTGGAATAACGAAATTCTCGAGATCCGAATCGGATACGGCGCTGGTATCGACCGCCTGCAAGGCGGTATCGAATCCGAGATCGAGGTGTCCGTCCGAGAAGCCATCGACGGCGAACCCATCCCACTCGAGCAGGATCGACAGGTCGGTTGGCTCTTGCAGCTCCAAAACGAACACCCCGTCCTGAACGGTGTGCGGGAGCCCGGAAGGCACGAGCATCGCGTCAC
Source organism: Candidatus Nanopelagicales bacterium (assembly GCA_012103605.1). Classification (GTDB taxonomy): domain Bacteria; phylum Actinomycetota; class Actinomycetes; order S36-B12; family S36-B12; genus S36-B12. The sequence continues at coordinate 5,360 of WLWL01000004.1, read as the reverse complement.
CCGGGCGCACCTCTCGGGTTCGAAGTGCTGACAACAAGGACGAGCTATCGCGATTCATCACCCAATCGCGAACCTGATCGATGGTCATCTGGCTGGCGAAGCCGACACCCACCTGCGCTCCGGGAGGAGCATCGAGCACGTACCAGGCTTCGGTCTTTCCGTGAGCCAAGCCGAGATGGGTACGGGCAAACTGCCGGTTGGGGTGCAGGTGGACCGGAAGGCGTTGTCCAAGGTCGAGAAGTTTGACGAGCAACTCCGTGCTGGTGCCGAAACGCTCGACGTGATCGGCTCCGAGCCACGCTGCCGGGTCCGCGCTGATCTCTCCTGCAAGCGTCGTGCCATCGGGCAGCACCGTGAGGCCGGCAGGGGCTTGACCGAACCGGGCTGTTGCCGATCCGATCCACTCTTCCGGGCGTCGGGGGCCTCCGGGGCCGTGCCGGAGCGCACCGATGCGATCCCCACCCCGATAGAAGTGATCAAACTGATTGACCGGGAGAACGATCGGGTTGTCGAGGTTCACGATGAGCACCCACATTTCGCGAGTTGGCTGGCAATTCGGTCCATTGTGTCGCGGGCTCGGGCCTGCGAGGTGATGTTGTTGCCGATTATCGCGAAAACGAGCGGTCGCTTATCCGTATCGACGACGATTCCCGCGAGCGCAGCAACACCGGTCAGTGTTCCCGTTTTGGCTCGGACGACTCCACGACCAGACGAGGTCGCCTTTGTGGAGAAACGGTTGGCGAGTGTCCCCGTGACGCCGGCCACCGCCAACCCCTGAGCAAGCTCGGTCCACCGGCGCTCTGCTGCTACGTCGGTGAGCACGTCGGCGATCGTCGCGGGGGAAACACGGTTGCGTGGGGACAGACCGCTGGCATCGAAGAGGGCGAGGTCTTGGGTGTCGATCCCGGCACTGGAGAGAACCTGACTGGTGGCGCGGGCTCCGCCGGCGAAGGAGCCATCGTCGAGGAGCTCCTTGCCGACGAGATGCCCGAGTGACTCCGCGACGTCGTTGTCGGATTCAGTGAGCATGCGCTGCACCATTTCCGCGATCGTGGCGGATTCGACCATCGCCAGTTCCTTGGCTGAATCCGGTGCGCGTCCACGCGAGACCCGTCCGACGGTGACTCCTCGGTTTTCCAGAATGTTGGCGAACACCTGAGCCGCGCGCTTAGCGGGATCGGCGACTCGGGCGCGACTCGATCGAGACTTTCGACCTTGATCGATCATCAGTGCCGACACGGGAGCGGCCACTCCTGCGTTCGGGAATCTCTTCGCCCAGCCGGGTCCGAGTGGACGCCCGGTGAACAAGGAGTCATCGAAGACGACATCGACTTTGGTGGTTCCCCCAAGAGCGGTGGCGGTGCTCCGGGCCAGGCGCCTGAGGGAAGCCGGGCCGTTCGGCTGCGAATCCGATGCAAGCGATCGAGGCAGCGTGGCGTCTCCGCCGCCGATCAAATACACCACGTTGGCTTGTTCGAATGCTTTGGTTGTGAGGCGCGTGCTCGCCCCGAGGACTTCCACGGCCGCGGCGGCCGTCAAGATCTTGGTGACCGATGCCGGAACGAGGGCCCGGGACACCTGCTTGCCGTAAAGAACTTGATCGGTTCCCGGGTCGACGACCACGACGCCTGATCGCTTCAAAGATTTCTGCTGGGCTAGATCGTCAATCTGGGCACGGACCGCGCTCGGAGTCGGAACCGCGCCCCCATCTGCCGATACGGCGGACCACGGGGTAGACGACGGCGACGGTGACGGTGACGGTGACGGGAGACTGTCGGCAGCCTCGGCAGGAAGCGCTAGCGGGAGTATCAGCGCGAGGGCCGCAACGGGCGAGAGCAGCGCAGCGAGGCTTCGAGACCTCGTTCTTGCTGGCTGCACGATTCGACCCTTCCGTGGTTGCTACTACCCTACGCAGAGGTCGTCAACCCTCGACCAGCATCGTCTCCCACGAAAGGCGTGGCAGTGGAACCCCTTGACTTCGATGTGACGATCGAAATCCCCGCGGGTAGTAGGAACAAGTACGAGATGGATCACGAGACTGGCCGGATTCGGCTGGATCGGATGCTGTTCACCTCCACCCGGTACCCCCACGACTACGGCTACATCGACGACACCCTCGGCCTCGATGGAGATCCACTCGATGCCCTCGTTCTCGTGCAGGAACCCACCTTCCCCGGCGTTTTGATCCGCTGTCGAGCCGTCGGGATGTTTCGCATGACCGATGAAGCGGGTGGAGACGACAAGGTCTTGTGCGTCCCTGCGGGTGATCCGCGAATGGAGCACGTGCGGGATATCCATCACGTTGCCGAATTCGATCGACTGGAGATTCAGCACTTCTTCGAGGTGTACAAAGACCTCGAGCCGGGCAAGTCAGTAGAAGGTGCTACCTGGGTGGGGCGCTCAGACGCGGAGATCGAAATCCATCAATCGTGGGGGCGCTTGCGCGACACGCACTAGATGTTCGCCGCTAGCGACGCCCCTACGTGCTCTCGACAGAGCGAGTGTGGTCGCCCCCGTGAATTTGGTCGAGCGCGTGCGGCAGGACCGGGCCGAGCGCGGCGATGCCGTCCCGGCATCCACCGGGGGATCCGGGCAAGTTGACCACGAGGGTGCTTCCCGCGATTCCCGCGACTCCCCTGGACAAAATCGCCGTCGGAATGCCTGCGGAGACTCCGTAGTTGCGAACCGCTTCCGCCAAGCCCGGGGATTCGCGCTCGATCACGCTGCGTGTCATCTCGGGAGTGACGTCCTGCGGTGTGTGGCCGGTACCGCCCGTGGTCACGATCACATCGAAGGCCTCGGCGACTCCTTGCTCGAGCGCGGCCCGAAATGGCTCACCGTCGGCAACGACGCGTGGTCCGATGACCTCCAGCCCGAGGTCCTGCAGTCCTGCCACGAGGACGGGTCCGGACGTGTCCTGCCACTCGCCTCGCGCGGCACGGTTCGATGAAGTGATGACGAGAGCGCGATAGGTCACGCGGACTCTTCTCGTACGTAGTGGCCGGAACGACCTCCGGACTTTTCCAAGAGGACGACCTCATCGATCATCGCTGACCGGTCGACTCCCTTCACCATGTCGATGACCGCCAGCGCGCCCACGGATGCTCCGGTGAGCGCCTCCATCTCGACGCCCGTTCGATCAGCGGTGCGCACCGTCACGTCGATGCAAACACCGTCATCCTCGACGGACACGTCCACATCGACTCCGTGAATGGCTATCGGGTGACATAACGGAATGAGATCAGGTGTTCGCTTCGTTCCAGCGATGGCAGCGATACGCGCAACAGCGAGTGCGTCACCTTTGGGAACGCCAGCACCGCGAAGCATCTCCACCACCGTCGAGTCAACGCGAACGAAGGCTCGAGCACGGGCCAGACGATCCGTGACAGCCTTCTCGGTCACGTCCACCATGTGTGCGTCGCCCGAATCGTCCAGATGCGTGAAGCTCGTCATCCCACATCACCCCTCAAATCCACGACATCAATCGTGTCGCCAGCGTTGACGTGCGGCACGCCCTCGGGGATCACGATCAAGCAGTCGGCTTGCGCCAATCCACCGATCACGTGCGACCCCTGTCCTCCACCAACGGGCTCAACCCGCCCATCGTCGAGGAATCGTCCGCGAGCGAACTGCCGCTTGGATTGAGGGGAATCAAGAGGTTTCGTCACCTCGGCGGCTACGCGTGGTCGATCGGTCGACCCGAGACCTCGGAGCTTGTTGATGGCGGGGCGAACGAAATTCTGAAACGAGATGTAGGAACTGACCGGGTTGCCAGGCAGCGTGATGACCGGGATCCGCTCATCGTCACTCTCGCCGACGACCCCATGGCCCTGCGGCATCCCCGGATGCATGGCAACTTTCGTGAACTCGACCGTGCCGTAGGAGGAGAACACTTCCTTGACCGTGTCGTATGCGCCCATGCTGACGCCACCGCTCGTCAAGATGAGATCGGCTCGATGCAGTTGATCGCTGATGGCTGCAGAGAACGCCTCTGCGTCATCGGGCACCGGCGGAACGCGGTACGCCTGAGCGCCGGACTCGTTGGCTGCCGACACGAGCAGAAAACTGTTGGAATCGCTGATCATTCCTTTGCTCAACGGCGTACCGGGTTCCACAAGTTCACTTCCCGTGGACAACACCGCGACCCGTGGTCGCGGGTACACCACCAGGTGCCCTTTACCCACCGCGGCGATGACTGCCAACTGCCGCGATGACAGCAACTTCCCGGCCCGAACCACGACGTCGCCGACAATCACGTCTTCCCCGGCCCGCCGGATGTAGCTGCCGCGGGCTGCTTGCTCACGGATTTCCACGGTGTCGGTTCCCGCATCCGTCACTTCGACGGGGACGATGCAGTCGGTCCCGGACGGGATCGGGGCACCGGTCATGATGCGCACCGCACACCCGGGCCTCAAAGCAACGTCCGCTCGGGAGCCAGCGGGAACATCGTCGATGACAGTCAAGGTCACCGGCGAGGCCTCACTCGCAGAGGAGACGTCACTGGCTATTACCGCGTAGCCGTCCATGGACGAGTTATCGAAGGAGGGCAGAGGCCACTGGGCGACGACATCTTCTGCCAGCACGCACCCATGGCTATCAGCCAGCGGCAAGGTGATGGGGTCGAGCGGCTCAAGGCCCGCGAGGATTCCCTCGCGGTAATCGTCTACGGAAACGAGCATGCAACCAGCCTATTCACGCGGCGCCGGTGATGCGTGCCCGATCAAGGGTGCCGCGATCCACCCGATCCCCCGCCGCCGCGATCGCCGCCATGACGTCATTCAGGGCCCGAAGGCTGTGACCGGACAGGAACGTGTCGACGTGCGGCAGGGCGGCAGCCATTCCTCCAGTGAGGGGTTCGAATGACTCGGCAGCCTTTCTCGGGTTCACCCAGATGATGTGGTGGGCGAGCCTGCCCAGTTGAGTCATTGCATCGCTGAGGAATTCCGGTCGATCGCTTTCCCACCCGTCACTGACGATGACGACGACGGCGCCACGGGCCATGCCCCGTCGCCCATATAGGTCGATGAAGGACTTCAAGGAAACACCGATGCGGGTTCCGCCCGACCAATCGTTGGCTGCGTCAGCGGCTTTCGCGTACGCCTGCTCGGTGTGCATGGATGCCAGCTGCCCGGTGAGTCGAGTGAGATGGGTCGCGAACACGAATGCTTCGGCATTGATCGCACGGACGGCACCACGGAGAAGGTGCAAATAGATGCGGGCGTACGGCTCCATCGATCCGGAAACATCGGCTATGAGCACGATCCGTCGCGGCTTGGTGGTACGCCTACGGCGCAGCAGATGCACCGGGTCGCCCCCCGTGCGATGCGATCGCCGCAGGGTCGAGCGCACATCGATCGTTC
>WLWL01000157.1 GCA_012103605.1 Candidatus Nanopelagicales bacterium | reverse complement strand
ATCGTGGGCGCCGTTGCGATGCGCTCGCGCATGCCTTCCCCGAAGCCGTCTGCGGGGACTCCCAGAAAGGTGGCCCCGGCGGCGAGAGCCGCCTGCGCATCCCACGTGGAATCACCGATCATGGTCGTGCTCGCCGGTGCGACATCGAGAATCCGACAGGCGTCGATCACTCCATCCGGTTCGGGTTTGGGTCGCATTGCTGGGTCCCGTCCCACCACCACGTCAATCTCATGCCCCATGCGCAGGCCGTGGAATTCCAGCACATCCGTAGCCACATCTCCAGGAAGCAGGGTGATGACCGCCGTCGGTCCTGAAACCAAACGCACGAAACACTCCTGCACGGTAGGCATCAGGTGCGACTCGGGAATCGCGGCCCGTTCATGGCGCGCAATGGTCTCGGAAATTCGACTCCACCGAGCGTCGCCGAAAAAGGTGTGCAACACACTCATACAACTCACCGTGGCTCGATCCCAATCCGTCGTCGGGACATTGACGTCTGACCACTCCCCCACAAGTTCCTGCACGTCCGCAAGGGCGGCTGCATAGTTCGTATAGGACTGGAGGTCCACCAGTGTTCGATCGAGGTCGAGGAGAAGGGCGTGGGTATCGGTCACGTCACCAGAGTGCCATGACGCGATCGTGCATGCACCAAGGCGTGAACCCCACGAGCGTGAATCCTCGCCGCCCCCAGCAGTAGGGTCTCGTCTCGAAACGAGTTCGAAGGTATCGAGGAGTGGGCATGGCGGATAGCAGTTTCGACATCGTCAGTGAAGTGGACAAGCAAGAGGCGGACAACGCCCTGAACCAGGCCGCCAAAGAGGTCGCGCAGCGTTTCGACTTCAAGAACACGGGAACGACAATCGAATGGAAGGGCGATCTCGTTGTGGAGATCACCTCCTCGACAGAAGAGCGAGCATCGGCTGCTCTCGATGTCCTTAAGGACAAGATCGTCAAGCGAGGCATCAGCCTCAAGGCTTTCGATCACGGTGAGCCCCGCTCATCCGGCAAGGAGTACAAGATCAATGGAACGTTCACTTCCGGCATTTCCTCCGAGCAAGCCAAGAAACTGAGCAAATTGATTCGAGACGATGGACCCAAGGGAGTGAAGACTCAAATACAAGGGGACGAGCTCCGCGTCACGCACAAGAGCCGTGATGCCTTGCAAGACGTCATCGCTCTAGTGAAGGGTGCTGATCTCGACTTCGCCGTTCAGTTCGTCAACTACCGGTAGTCCACCAGCGAGAAAGGTCGACCGCATCCTGCCTGAGTCCCTGCCGGTCGCCAGAGGGGTAATCAAACGACTCCCTCCAGGCAAGCGCGTCGAACGGGCAGGTCTCGATGCAAATACCGCAATACATGCACAAGCCGTAGTCGATGGTGAACTCATCCAGGACATTGACAGTGCGCGGACGCCGCGCTCCTTCCTCGCTCACCTCTTCCACGTGCGATTCGATGGAGATGCACCACGACGGGCACTCGCGCACGCACACCATGCACGACGTGCACGCTTCCGGCAGCAGGGCGATCACGTTTCGCTGAGGAGTTGAATCACTCATCGCGTATCCATTCGGCCCGCACACCCGGGGAAAGTTTCTGACGCCTTCGGCCAGTCGCCGACTCCTGCCCGGGCCACGGGGTCCTCACCCGCGCATCGAGGGGTGCGGTCTTGCGCAGAGGAGATGACCCATCTCCCGCGCGTATCAACAACGCATTGGTTTGGGATCGACCCAGGAACTCGATTCCGAACATTTCGTGCGTCTCGCGTTCGTGCCAGTCGGCTCCCGGGAACCATGACGTGATGCTTTCGATCTCGGGACGCTCACCGCTGAGTTCACAACGCAGCATCTCCGAACGCGAGGAGCCGGGGTCGACTAAATACACCACCACGAACAGTGATTCGGCGGTATCCACCGCCGTTAACCAATCCACCACATCGCAGCCGCGGGCCGCGGACGCCGTGCACGCCGCCACCCACTCATCAGTAGCAATGTCGATGATCATCGTCGTCTGCGTCACGCCGGGATCCTCGAATCCACGAGTCGCTCGAGCTCGACCACCAGCGCTTCCGGGCGGGGCGGACACCCGGGCACGTACGACGCGATCTCCTGACCTGGGAACAGCGCCTCGATGCCCGGTCTGACCGTGGGGGCGTCCCAATACGGTCCGCCGCTGGTCGCGCACGCACCGAAGCTCACGATGATGACGTGGCCGTGCTGCGCGTGTTCGTCGAACAGGCGCACGAGGGCGGGTTCCACAGCAGTGGTGACCGTGCCAGCCACCACCAAAACGGTCACCGCCGCCGCCTGAGGAACGGTCTCGGACGCCACGAGCAGGCCTCGCTGACCGGCAGCCTCGACTTCCAAGGAGCAGCAAGCGAGGCCCGCACTTGCCACGTCTACCGCCACATCGGGGCGGGATGCCAGTCGCCACACGCCGTGCAGGCTATCTGGACGATGACGGTGTCATCACGATTTACCGCTAACCTGGTCCTGCGACCCACAGGAGAGCAAAATGCGACATACGGGCGCAGACCACGCAGCAGCAACAGACAGCTAGATCTCCAGAAAGCCAGAGGAACCGACGGTATGGCCAAGCAGGTCGTCGAAGTCGACAGGGTCGTTATCCGTTTTGCCGGTGACTCAGGCGACGGCATGCAACTGACCGGGGATCGCTTCACCTCCGAGGCCGCCTGGATGGGCAACGATCTGCTGACCTTGCCCGACTTCCCCGCGGAGATCCGCGCCCCCGCCGGGACTCTGCCGGGGGTCTCGAGTTTCCAGCTCGCCTTCGCCGATCACGACATCACCACCCCCGGTGATCAACCGAATGTGCTCGTGGCCATGAACCCCGCCGCGCTCAAAGCCAACATCGCCGATCTCCCTCGCGGCTCCGATCTCATACTGAATACCGACGAATTCACCAAGCGCAACGTGGAGAAGGTCGGTTACCGCGAGAGCCCGCTGGACGACGCTTCTTTGGAGGCGTACCGGCTCCACCCGATCGCTTTGACGTCCATGACCGTGGAAGCGCTCAAGGAGTTCGACATAACCAAGAAAGAGGCAGAGCGAGCCAAGAACATGTTCGCCCTCGGACTGCTTCTCTGGCTCTACCACCGGCCGACGGAAGGAACGATCGAATTCCTCGAGAAGAAATTCGCCAGCAAGCCGGAGATCATGAAGGCGAACATCGCAGCCTTCCAAGCCGGTTGGTCGTACGGCGAGACCACCGAGGAGTTCTCGGTTCAGTACGAGGTCAAGCCGGCCGCGATGCAACCGGGTACGTATCGCAATATCACCGGCAACCTGGCCTTGGCCTACGGCCTGATCACCGCATCTCATCAATCGGGTCTGAAACTTTTCCTCGGCTCATACCCGATCACACCGGCGTCGGACATCCTCCACGAGTTGAGTAAGCACAAGCGTTTCGGAGTCATGACCTTCCAGGCCGAAGACGAGATTGCCGGCATCGGAGCTGCACTGGGCGCTTCCTATGGAGGCTCACTCGCCGTTACCACCACGTCGGGTCCCGGGATCGCACTCAAGTCGGAAACGATCGGGTTGGCCGTGTCCCTCGAACTCCCTCTTATCGTGGTGGATG
>WLWL01000156.1 GCA_012103605.1 Candidatus Nanopelagicales bacterium | reverse complement strand
TCGAGCGTCGGTCGGTAATCAATCAGCCGAACAGTGCGTAGAGCTCTGAGCCCGCTGTTGCGAGCGCTATCACGATCACGATTCCGCGGTAGAAGGCCCAGGGAGCTTTCTTGAACTCTTGGGCGATTGCGGTCTCGGCATCATCACCAGTGATGTCTTTTGACCCGGCGTGCACATCCTTGATTCCTGCGTCGTTCCATAGCCATACCAGGAAGTTAGACAACACCGCGAAGATCGCTAGGGCTACCTGGCCGCTGGCGGAAATATCGCTTGCCAGGATGATGATGGCGAAGAGCGCGGAGTTCAGTGCAATGTAGATGGCGAGGCCGCCGAGCACGTCGCGTTGGCGCATGGCGGCCCAGAAAATGGAGTTGGCGTTGGTCATGTGTTTCCCCTCGTGATGAATGAAGCGGTAGGTGGTTAGGACAAGCATGGCCCGTGTCGTCAGCGGATTTGACGGAAACAGGTGAATTCTCGATGACATCGGCTCGGTGACATCGTCGGTGATAGTGCGTTGAGTGGTGGACGTTGGCGACAGCCATGAATTTGGGTTTTGGTCTGACGTGCGGGGCCGCGGTTCTGTAGCATCGCCATCAGCTCTGCCCACATTGAACTCATGGCACGAGGTTCGTCACGCGTACAACCTCACATCGGCGAAAGGTTCCCGAGATGGACAACAAGGAAATACTGGGTTGGTTCAACCACCGCGTCTACCCCACGATGGCGGTCTTCATCGGCTACTTCATGTTCTTCGCTCCGGTGTTGGCCTTCATCGGCTTGCAGCAGTCGGACTACGCGACGGCGCTAATGATCGTCTCCGTCGTCGTGGGCCTGTTCACGCTGCTTATGACGTGGGGGCTGATCGGTGACATGAAGACTCTGGCATCGTGTATGTCTCCTGAGCTGGCCGAATCGCCATGGGGCAAGTCGTTCAAGGGATTCGCCGCTTTCGGTATCGTTTTCTCTTTGTTCATCGTGGGGGTCGTGATCGCTCACGCGATGATCTTGTTCGGCTAACGACGAAGGATTTTCGAAGAAGGGTTGATCACATGGCACGGACACGAGGAGTTCTGGCAGCAGGAGCAGCGGCGGTCATGGTCGCCGTGGGACTGGCAGCCGCACCGGCGATAGCCGATTCACCGCCGCAACCCGATCCGGTTCCCATCAGTGCCCCGACGCAGACCCGCGTCACACTCACCTTCACCGGCAACGGGTGCAAGGGGTGCGTGATCACCCCGCAGCAACTGATTCTCGCCTCCGATAACAGCGGACAAGAAGTCAGCTGGAACGACGACTTCTCAACGAAGCGGAAGGTCCGTGGGGACTCGGTGACCTTCGTTGTTCCTACCGAAAACACTCGCGGGATGAGCTTCATGATCCAGCCACCCGAGGAAGGGTCTGGCCCTGGCATCAATGCGAACCCCCTCATCGTCTTCCAGTACAAGGGTTACGAGTCGGGGGAATGGGTAGAGCGTGCCCAGGCAGTGAAGGCGTCGAGTGGCTCTCCGTGTTGGGCGGGCACGACCGAGGCCTCGGTCTCACTGTCGGTGAACGTGCGCGCAGTGAAACTGCGAGCGATGGACGACTCCCGCGTTCGTGTGCCGCTCGCGTGGGTTGCTCCCACGGAAGCGGCCTTCGGGGGCTTCACTAAGACCGATCGTGGAGTCGTAGCTGCGCAAGACGTGTATCCCTGCGGAGGAACGCCGTAGGGCGTACCCACCTGGTCTACGAGAGATAGACGGGGACACGTAAAGGGCGGAGCACCCCTGGAGTTCTAGTCGTCATCGAATTTCGCCTCGACGTAAACTAACGTTCCTATTGACAGTCATTGTCGATAAGAGCATAGTGCCTCACGCCATAGGCCGTACGGGGAAGGGTTCAGGCCTCAAGTTCAAGCAACGGGAAAAGGTGAAATATCGTGGGACGAGCACGGGCAGTTGTGGCAGCAGGAGCAGTGGCAGTGATGGCCGCCATCGGATTAACGGCCGTACCAGCGACAGCAGATTCCCCGCCCGATCCGGTACCCATCAGTGCCCCGACGCATACGCTCGTCACCTTGAACTTAACCGGCAACGGCTGCGTGGGCTGCTACGTCCGTCCTCAGCAATACATCCCCGCCCGTAATAACAGCGGAAAGGAAATTTCTTGGGATGGCCAAGGGCGCAAGGTCCGCGGTGATTCAATAACTTTCCGCGTTCCCACAGAAAACACCCGCGGGATGAGTTTCGCGATCTTCAATCCGGCCTACAACGATGGTTTCTATGACGCGGAACCCGTCATTGTTTTCCAGTACAAGGGATACGAGCCAGGGGGAAGGGTGGAGCGCTCCCAAGCGATCAAAGCGTCAAGTGCCTCACCGTGCTGGGCAGGTACTTCCAAGGACAAAGTGTCGCTGGACGTCAACGTGCGCAAGGTGCGGGTGGAAGGCATAAAGATGGTAGATAACCAACCCACGGGTGGACCCACCCCAGTTCGCGTCACACTCGCGTGGGTTGCGCCCACGGAAGAAGTCTTCGGGGGCTTCACGAAGACCGATCGTGGAGTCGTGGCTGTGCAAGACACCTACCCCTGTGGAAAAAAATCATGACGACTCAACGAGTCCTGGCAGCGGGAGCAGCGGCGGTCATGGTCGCCATCGGATTAACGGCCGTACCAGCGACAGCAGATTCGACACATACGCTCGTCACCTTGAATTTCACGGGCAACGGCTGTGACGGTTGCGTGATTACTCCTCGGCAACTGATCTACGCGTCGGATAACGGCGGACAGGAAGTTAGTTGGGATGGCCAGCCGCGGAAGGTCCGTGGTGATTCGGTGACCTTCCGCGTTCCCACGGAAAGCACTCGCGGTATGTATTTCTACATCGATGAGCCGGCATTCGACTCCGATGGTTTTTACGATGCAGCCCCCATGGTGGTGTTCCAGTACGCGGGGTATCAGCCTGGGGAATGGGTGGAGCGCTCCCAAGCGGTGAAGGCGTCGAGTGGCTCTCCGTGTTGGGCGGGCACGACCGAGGCCTCGGTCTCACTGTCGGTCAACGTGCGCAAGGTGAGGGTGGAAGGGGTTAGCGATACGCGCGTTCGCCAGCCGCTCGCGTGGGTTGCTCCCACAGAAGAAGCTTTCGGGGGCTTCATGAATACCGACCGCGGAGTGATTGCGGCCAATGGTGACCCCGGTTGCGGCGGGACGTCGTAGGTCTGCTGCTTCCTACGTTCCGACCTCCGATCTGATCGGGGTGATCAGGTGCTGATCAGTTCAGCAGCTCCGAAGGAGACGCTGAATCGTTCGCACCAGATGGTCACGCTGGTGAGGTCGGAGATGTCGGCGTCGTCGGGGATTGGGTAGTTCTGGTTTCCCTTGTTGCCCTTGAGTGCTCCGAGGCTGAGGTACTCGTCATCGTCGAAAACGAACCAGCCGTCTCGGCCTTCGATGACGGGAGCGGCCGCGAGCCAGACCTTGAGGTCGGGGCCGTTGTCGGTGTCCAGGCCCACGAGCCGAAGGACCCGGCTGCCATCTTCGAGGGTGATGATGCGCGCCGTGCCCGCTGTCGGGTGTTCGTGGGAGATGAACGTGCCTTCGGCCGTCACGGTGCGCTTCGGGGTTTCTTGGACGCTGGGCTCAGC
>WLWL01000155.1 GCA_012103605.1 Candidatus Nanopelagicales bacterium | reverse complement strand
CGGCCCACTTCGCGATCTCCACTGCGGCTCGCCCGACTCCCCCAGCGCCGCCCTGCACGAGAACGACCTTCCCTTCGACGGGTCCGTCACCGAGAACGCAGTAGGCCGCGGTCACCGCGGGGACGCCCAGCGTTGACCCGAGTTCGAGATCAGCGTTCTCCGGTAGCGGGCGCACGTTCGCAACATCGACGATGCAGTACTCGGCGGCCGTGCCATACACATTGTCGAACGCCGACAACATGATCCACACCCGCTCACCGATGCGTGCGGGATCCACGTTCGCGCCGACGATGTCGATGACACCGGACCCGTCCTGGTGGGGAATCTGAAAGTCGGCCATATCCCACGCCGCCGACCCGGCACGGTTCTTGACGTCGGTGGGGTTGATGCCCGAGAAGGCCACCTTCACTCGAACCTGATTGGGTCCCGGCTTCGGGATCGGTATCTGATCGACGCTCAGGACCGAGGCTGCCGGTCCTACCTGCGAATACCGTGCGGCGCGCATAGTGCTCATGCGGAGCATTGTGGTGCCTCACCCAGCGCTGCGGCTACCCACCAGCGCGCTGACTCACCCGCTAATAACCTCTTGCACCCGCGAACGCGCCCACCGATCGGCATCCAGGACGTCGGCCAGGCTCACGCTCTCCCCCGATATCCACCCCAAATCGAGGTGCTCATTGACCAGATTCGACACCGTCGACACGATCCCGGTGAAGGGCAAACGCCCCTGCAGGAACGCCTCGACACACACCTCGTTGGCGCCGTTGAGAACCGCTGGCGCCGTCCCGCCGGCCTCCCCGGCGCGCCGGGCCAAGCTCACCGCCGGGAACGCGTCCTCATCCAGCGGGAAGAAATCCCACGAGGTCGCCTGCTCCCACGAGCATGCGGGGGCGGCGCCGGCCACGCGGTGCGGCCAATCCAGACCCAGCGCGATCGGCAGCCGCATATCGGGTGGGGACACTTGCGCGATCGTCGATCCGTCGACGAACTCCACCATCGAATGCACGATCGATTGCGGATGCACCACCACGGAGATGTCCGCGAACTCCACATCGAACAGCAGGTGAGCCTCGATCACCTCTAATCCCTTGTTCATCAAGGTGGCGGAGTTGATCGTCACTAGCGGGCCCATGTCCCAGGTGGGATGCGCCAACGCTTGCTCAGCAGTCACCGACTCCAGGTCCGTGGCCGACCATCCGCGAAACGGCCCGCCCGAAGCAGTCAGGATCAACCGGCGCACGTCACTGCGAGCACCGGCGGCCAGGCACTGCGCGATCGCCGAGTGCTCGGAATCCACCGGAACGATCTGGTCGGCGTGCGCCACCCCGCGGACGAGGTCGCCACCGATGATCAACGACTCCTTGTTCGCCAGGGCGACAACCGACCCGCTGCGCAGCGCGGCCAGCGTCGGTTCCAACCCGGCGGCACCGGCGAGGCCGTTCACGACCACATCGCACTCGACCCCGGCGATATCGACTACTGCACTCGGCCCGGCGATGATCTCGGGAATAGCAGCATCGCCCGCCGCGTAGCCGTTCTCTTGAGCCCAGGCGTAGATCCCCAATTGCAGGTCCGCAACAGCCGAGGAGGACGACACCGCCACCACCGAGGGCTGGAATTCACGCACCTGCTCGAGCAGTAACTCCCCTCGAGCACCCGAGGCCGCTAATCCGACGACGTCGAAGCGTTCGGGGTTGCGCCGGATGACGTCGAGCGCTTGCGTCCCGATGGAGCCGGTACTTCCCAAGATCACGACGCGCCGCACGCGTCAACCCTAGGCGGCGAGCCAGGACTGCGGCTCCAGCCGCTCGGCCCAGGATCGGATCTAGGAGCCGACCTCCACGACATCACGGGCCGGAAACACCCGCACCGGCACGTCGTCGACGACGATGCTTCCGTCCTCGCCGACCACCTGACAGGAACCCAGTGCCGAGCACGCTTCGGCACCCTCGGGCAACCCGGTCACCTGGCCCTCACCCAGGTCCGCCCACAGCAACTCGCTGACCTCGCCGTCCTTACGCACTACGCACGTGTTGACCAAGCCGGAGATTTCGCACCCGCCCCACTCGCCGCCGACCAGCCAGTCCGAGACCACCCGCAGCCCCGCCGCGGCCCCGGAGTCATTCGTCATCTGCATGCCGAGCAGCTCATACGGCTCAGGCGTCCAGATATAGAAGTACGTGCGACCAACCCCGAAGCGCATCGAGTCCAGATACGTCCGCACCACCCAGCTCGTCGCTTGGTCCCCCACGATCTCACCGCGCGGCACATCTCCCGGACCGGCGAGCCCGTAGTTCAACTCCGTGTCCCACACCGGCAACGCCGGCGCGTCCAGCCGATCGAGCGTGTGCCGGACCAGGCGAAGGTTGCGCGCTCGATCCAGCGGCCCCTGGACCCCGCTGGGGTAGGAGTGCACCGCCAACGCATCCACCGGCCAATCCCGGGCAGCCAATTCCTCCACGTACGCCGGGAAGAACCGTTCGAACGCCCCGAGTAGCCGCACTGTCGTGCTCGCCCCCACCACCAACGCCGAGGGATCTCGCTCCTTGATGATCCGATACGCCCGCTCGGTCAGATCAGCCATCTGCTCGGGGCTTCCCTGCCAGAACATCTTGAGCGACGCCTCGTTCCAGATCTGATACGCCGTGATCTGTCCCGCGTATCGATCCACCACCGCCGTGACGAAGTCATCCCATGCCTGCACGGACTTGGGCTCCGAAGCGGCGCCCGCCACCGGATACTGAACGCCCTTCAGCGAGCTCGCGTTCCATACCGGTGTGGGCCCGAGCACCATCAACACATCGGCAACCCCCGCATCCGCGGCAGTCTCCAGCGCCGTGTCCAACAAGCCCCACTCGTATCGACCACGCGTCGCCTCGATCTGCAACCACGACGTCCCGGTATCCCACAGCCGCAACGACTCCACCGGCACCGCATCCGAAGGCCAATCACCCTCCTGCGCCCCCGCCACGTGCATACCCAGCATCCCTGGATCCACCGGCGCGAATGTCACCTCGCGCAAAGGCTTTACGGGCAACGACGGCGTAGGTTCCGTGCTGGAAGTGGCGGACGGTGACATGGACTCCGACGGCATGACTGTCGGTGACGCAGATGGCTCCGGGGCAGCCTCTTGCGACGAGCACGCTGCCAGCGCGAGGCCTGACATGCACAGCACGGTGACAAAGACTTGAGAAGTACGCATATAGATCCCATGAAAGCACACAAGCTTGGCGCGGAATTGGTGCTCCGCCCATGCGCCCGTGGGCAACTCAGAGTCTCCAGCACATTCGTTAGAAAGCCGGCGCCTTCACTTGAGCGCGAAGCGAAGAGGGGACCGTTTTACGGGACAAATAGTGGTGGGGCGGGTCGGGCTCGAACCGACGACTACCAAAGAGTCTGTCCAAGTCACGGCCTGCCAACGGGCTATTGACCCTTCGACCGTAACACTCGAAAAACATCGACCCAGGGAACAGCAGTCCGTTGCTTGAAGTGACGCAGAAGAAAGAAGCGGCCACCCCGTGGGTGTGGGGCGACCGCTCCGCGTCTGGCACCCGGCACTCTCCCCCGCGGGCGGCCGGGCAGCTCGGCCTACTTCTTCGCGATGAACGTGTACTTACCTTCTTCTTCGGACTCTTTGTCCATCCAG
>WLWL01000154.1 GCA_012103605.1 Candidatus Nanopelagicales bacterium | reverse complement strand
CACCGAGCAGACCGATCAGCAGCCCTATTCCGAGCCCACCGAGCAGCGGAGCGGCCTTGCGGACAACTGTCACTCGCCAATCCCGGCGAAAAGGTCCGTTTCTCGACCCTCACGAGTTGCCGGCACCCGCGTACCTCGCACGAGGCGAAAGTACTCCGTGCCCATCGCCTGAGATCCGAGGTTGTTGGACAGCGCGAAGAAGCCTCCATCGACCGTCACCTGCGTCTTGTGGGCCGCCAACGCCGTCATTTTCGTATCGAGGAATTCGGTCGCCTCCACGGCAGTCGTAATCAACTCGTCATCGCAGGCGAACGGCAGGTCATCGGGATCCATGGCGGCGAACTCGTTGTCGGAGTCGACCTCCCGCAACGTCATGATTCCCTCTCGGATGACGCTGCGCGGGAACGCCGTCCAGTAGACCTTCGACACACCCCACGCCGCCCCGAGATCCGGCCGGAACGACGGCGACTCCGCCAACGCCACGGCGTAATGCGTCACGCGGTGAGCCTGGATGTGATCGGGGTGCCCGTAGCCTCCGAAATCGTCGTACGTCACGACAACCTGCGGCCGTACCTCGCGAATCACCTGCACCAGATCGCACGCAGCGGTGAGAAGATCTGCCCGCCAGAAGCAGTCATCGCGATCGTTACTCGGCACACCCATCATCCCCGAGTCGCGGTACTTGCCCGCTCCCCCGAGGAAACGATGATCGCTCACGCCGAGGATCGCCATCGCGTCTGCTAACTCACCAATGCGATGTTGACCGAGAGTGTCGTCCTGGTCAGCCGCGAGATGCTGCAGGTCGGGGACGAGCACTTCACCTTCTTCTCCGAGCGTGCACGTCACCAGCGTTACCTGCACACCCTCGGTCACGTACTTGGCCATGACCGCTCCCGTTCCGATTGTCTCGTCATCGGGATGCGCATGGACGAGAAGAAGTCGGCGGTCGGGCATCGTCATACCGTCAGGCTACTTGCGCAGACGTGGCTCCTCACTCTCCCGTCGACTCGGGCACGATAGGGCGATGACCGGACCGGACAAGGCGGCGCGCACCAAACCACTGTCCGATGACACCGCCACGAGTTTCCCAAGACAACGGGCCATAACCCGCGGATTTCGGCTCGGCGCCCCGCGGAGCGTTCGGATCGCCCGGCGCCCCAACGGACAGGCGCGCGTGTTCTTCATCCGAGGCCGTGATGGGCGCACAGCAACCGGCGACCTGTGGGTGGCCGACCAGGGCGACGGGTGGCAGGAACGACTGCTCGTCGACGGTGCATCACGAGGAACCGACGGTGAACTGCCAGCCGCTGAACGCGCCCGACGCGAGCGCCTGCGGGAAGTCACCGCCGGAATCACCACGTACTCACTCGACCGCACCGGATCTACCGCCGCCTTCGCAGTGGACGGCACTCCCTACGTGGTGAACGTGGACGAGGAAACTGTTCACACCGTCGCTCACCCAGGATCCGTGGTCGATCCGCAGATCAGCCCAGACGGGATGCACGTGGCCTTTGTTCACGATCGCCGCGTCTGGTGCGCGACCATCACCACCGACCACGCCTCGCCGCTGACGCCGGTGGAAGACGAGCCCGTCACCTGGGGGTTGGCCGACTTCATCGCCGCTGAGGAACTCGAACGGCACCGCGGGATGTGGTGGATGGCCGATTCAACGCGACTCATCGTCGAGCGCGTCGATGAATCTGACGTTGAGACTCGCTGGATCTTCGACCCCGCCCAACCCGAACGCGAGCCTGTGCCGCACCGGTACCCGTCGGCGGGGACACCCAACGCGAGCCTCTCTCTCCACCTCGTTGCGTTGGACGGAACCATCCAAGAAACGTCGTGGGATACCGACACGTACTGCTACCTTGCGAGCGTCCACGTCGGTCCCGAACACTCTCCCGTCATCTCTGTTCTCGACCGCACGCAGCAGGGCCAACAAGTTCTCGCGTTGGTGGACGACGCATGGGTGACCCGCGCCGAGAACGAGCAGGATCCGTGGATAACCGTGATCCCCGGATCCCCGACCATCGATCGATCCGGTTCACTGATCGAGGTTCTCGATCGACAGGGCAACTTCCGCGCGTGCAGGGACGGAGAGCCCTTTTCTCCAGAGGGTTGGAATGTGGAAGCGATTCTCGACGTCGGAGTCGATCACATCGCCGTCGCAGCAGCCGTGGCTCCGGAGACCCGAGTGCTCGCGCGACTTGGATTCTCTGGTGACGTCGACGTCATCTCTGACCCCGAGCACTGGTCTGCCGGGGTCGTCGAAGGCGACGTCAGCATCGTTGCTTCCACGAATGCATCGTCGACCTCGTCCACGATGCGGATCATCGACTCCCGCGGCTTTGTCACCATTGCTTCGCACGCCGAGCAGCCTGCCGTCACCGCAAGGCCACACCTTCTTTGCGTCGGGTCCCGAGATCTCAGCGCCGCGGTTCTTCTCCCGCAACAGCACGAGCCCGGCGCGCGTTGGCCGATCATCTGCAGTCCCTATGGCGGACCGCACGCCCAACGTGTGATCGCCGCCGGCGGCGCCTATCTCACCGAGCAGTGGCTCGCCGACCAAGGGTTTGCCGTAGTGGTTATCGACGGCCGAGGGACTCCCGGGCGCGGCCCCGACTGGGAGTATGCGGTGCACCATGACCTCGCCGGCCCGGTGCTCGAGGATCAAGTGGACGCTCTCCTCGCCATCGCGAACTCCAACGACGCACTCGACCTCTCTCGCGTCGGTATCCGCGGTTGGTCGTTCGGCGGCTATCTCGCCGCACTCGCGGTACTCGATCGTCCCGATGTCTTCCACGCCGCGGTCGCCGGAGCTCCGGTGACTGACTGGCGGCTCTACGACACGGCATACACCGAGCGATATTTGGGGAACCCCTCAACTAACGACTCCCCGTACGAGCGGACGTCACTCCTGTCTCGCGCCGCGGCCCTCACTCGTCCCTTGCTGCTCATCCATGGCCTCGCGGACGACAACGTGCTCGCCGCCCACACACTGCAACTCTCTCGGGCGCTGCTGGAAGCGGGGCGGCCTCACAATGTCCTCCCGCTCAGCGGCGTCACACATATGACGCCGCAGGAAGTTGTCGCCGAGAATCTCTTGTGGACCGAAGTCGACTTCTTCACCAAGCATCTCGGTTGATCGTCGCTACTTTCGTTTGCGCCCGGCTTTCACTCGCTCGGTAACGTCCAACAGAACTTTCCGCATTCGCACCGCCGACGGAGTCACTTCCACGCATTCGTCTTCGCGGCAGAACTCCAGTGCCTGTTCGAGCGATAACTCCCGGTGCGGAATCAGTGGCACGAGTACCTCACCGGTGCTCGACCGCATGTTCGTGAGCTTCTTCTCCTTGGTCGGGTTCACATCCATGTCATCCGATCGGGAGTTCTCTCCCACGATCATCCCCTCATAGACCTCGGTCCCCGGCCCAACGAACATCGTTCCGCGCTCTTGGAGGTTGGCGAGAGCAAATCCCGTGGTGCTTCCGCTTCTATCGGCGACGAGTGAGCCCGTCGGCCGGGTGCGGAGTTCGCCGTGCCACGGCTCATAGCGATCGAATACGTGGTGCAGCAGTCCGGTTCCGCGGGTCTCCGTCAAGAATTCTGTGCGGAAACCGATCAACCCTCGAGCCGGCACCAGGTAGTCCATGCGGACCCAACCCGATCCGTGATTCACCATCTGCTCGAGGC
>WLWL01000153.1 GCA_012103605.1 Candidatus Nanopelagicales bacterium | reverse complement strand
TTTCGTCGGGACACACTCTGGTGAGTTCATGGGCATGCCGGCTTCGGGTCAGGCCGTGCGTATCCCCTTTGCGGACATCCTGCAGTGGCGAGACGGCAAGATCTCTGGCCACTGGGGTGTGTCGGACGTGTCCTCAATGTTCGCCGGCGGCGCGTAAGGCGTCATCCGGTTGAGTTCCGGTGGGGTGGCCGAGAGGCGAGGCGGCGGACTGCAAATCCGTTTACAGAGGTTCGAATCCTCTCCCCACCTCTTTCCGCGATTCTCAGCGAGTGGACATGCGCGCTGAGCAGTGCAACGTGTGGAAGTCTTCGGCGCGTGGACCGGGGATCAATCGCCGGGCTCGTTGTCGGTGGTGCCATCGTCTTCCTCACCACGGTGCTGGCCGGCATTATTGTGGCGCGGGCGTGAGCACGTACCTGCGCTGTCAGGTTCGGTACAGCGAAAAGCTGTCCTTCACGTTAGCCTTGGGCCATGTTCAAGTGGCTCGGGGACTTCTTTGAGAATTTCGCGGATCGCGCGCCCCACATCCCACGTCCTTTCAACCAGTTATGGGAAGCCCTCGGGCGTACTGACCAGCAGGACCCACCGGGAGACGGTGGAGAAAGCGACTCAACAAACGGCTCGTAAGAGCGCAACGCGGATCGCGACGGCTCGACACAAGGCCGAGGCACCCCAAACAGGCCAGCTGCAACGATTTCCCGCAACGCTCTTGCGTCGGGCATGGATCCGCTTAGCATGTCGTCCATGGCAAACGTAGAAGTAAAAAGTTTCGACAGTGCAGACGTAAACAACGTTCTCCCGGATGACCTCG
Organism: Candidatus Nanopelagicales bacterium; assembly: GCA_012103605.1. Taxonomy (GTDB): domain Bacteria; phylum Actinomycetota; class Actinomycetes; order S36-B12; family S36-B12; genus S36-B12. Next base: position 2,882 of record WLWL01000153.1, on the reverse strand, counting down.
GCGAGGCCGCCATCGTGGAGTTCGGCGACGTGAAAGTGACGCGCATGCGTATCAAGCCTGGTTGGCGCTGGTCGCACCACATCAAGCCGATGGTGGGAACTGACTCATGTCAGGTCCGTCACCTCGGTGTAGTTACCCAGGGCTGCGTTCGCGTGGTCCACGACGATGGAACGGAAACGACGTACGGAGCCGGAGACGCCTACTCGGTCATGCCTGGACACGACGCGTGGGTTGAGGGCGACGAGACCGTGGAAGGGTTCGAGTTTGCGGGAACCTGGGCCGACAAGCTCTGACTCGCGGCTGATCGGCGTTGGGGACTGGCCCGATCTCGCACGTGCATCACGTTTTCGTACCTCAGAATTAGCGCGATCTCGCTGACACGGTTTCTGCTGTTGAAAATAATGGCAGTAAGCCGGTGCCGTGCCGCGCTTGAACGAGTTCAGGAGTTCGTATGTTTTGTGTCATCAGCCAATGGACAGCAACAGAAGACTTGAGTGACGCGCTCGAAGAGACCGTCAGGAGCGCCTTCGTTCCCGGCATCATGGCGTTGGGTGCGGTCAGCGTGCATTTCGTGGAGACCGCCGAACGATCCATGCAGGTGGTGACGGTGTATCCCGATGAGGAGACGGCCAATGTTGCCCGCGAGAAGCAAGAAGCAATACGCGCCCAGGCGGTGAACCAAATGCCCGTGCAGTACGTGGATGAGGTTCGCGGGCGAGTCTTTGCGTCCGGCTGAGCAGGCGCCGTGTCGTCGACGATTCGCTCGGGTGCAGGGTGAGTCGTCGGCGCCACTGGGCAGGTCCGCGGTGCGGTAGCGTTCCCTCCAGGATTTAGATCACAGAGGTGAGGGACGAGTCATGGGTTTGAACTCGCTTGACCACTACAACATCGAAACGACGCTGCCCGAGGAGACCATCGCGTTCTATTGCGATGCGCTCGGGTGCACGAACTCACCCGAATTGAGGCCCGACCTTCCATTCCCCGGCTCCTGGCTGACCCTCAACGGGCACGCCGCCATTCACGTGAATTTCGTAGACAACGATCGATCTGGTGTGACCGGCTCGATTGACCACGTGGCCTTCGACGGCAGTGACTTCGACGGCATGTGCGAAAAATTGACGGCGTTGGGCATCGAGTTCGAGACAGCGCAAACGCCCGAGATCAGCCTGCAGCAGATCTACGTGCTCGACCCCAACCAGGTGAAAGTCGAGATCAATATTCGCGGAGAGATCTAGGTCTTCCCGACAGGCGAGGCTAAGTTCTAGCGCCGGGCGCCGCCGGTCACGGATGTGTAGAGCGCGCCGAAGGCGAGCGTGGGCAACAGCCATCCGACGAGAAATACCCAGATTTGTGGTGAGAACTGGTAAGCGATGATGCCGAAGGTGCCCAAGCCGCTGACGATGCCACCAATCAAGGCGAATCTCTTCATGTCAGATCGTTGTCCTCGCGTCGGGTGTGGTGCCAAGCCTGTCAGATGACGGGTCGTTGACAGTAGGGCACGTCAGCGTTCCTGGCGGTTCGTCTCTGATAGTGCCGAGTGCACGCGTACTTCCGGACCGGCAGGTGTGGAGAAGATCGCGACGGGGATATCGAGGGCGTCTGCGTGCCGATCGGAAAGAAGATCGATCGCCTCATTCAACGCAGGAGGCCGGAGGTAGCCGACGACGTGATTGTCCACTCGGAGCTCGATGTCTGCAATCGCTTTCATTCGGGGATCGATCACCGGATGGGCTCGGGATAGGAGAAAACGCGGGGATTTCTCACCGGTGAAATCCAGCGCAGTGAACGAGTCCACCAGTCGGGACTGACCCACGGTCAAGATCGGATAGTCGGTGGGGTCTGTGGTGAGTTCCCCGATAGGCACCGACTCCAGACGCGGACTTCGTCGACGGCGGAAGGGCCACATGGTGATCCTTTCCGGCGGCGACAGTCGGCACTCTAACGGCCCGCGGGGCATAGGGCAGGGGCAGAATGTCCGCATCGGGCCGGGGCCCTCATTGCCCGGATCTCAGATTGAGACACTCGACTTATGTCGCATTTGTGTCCCAGAAAAGTGGGATACATGTCACAAACCAAATGTCCGAAATGACGAGAATCGCCACAGGCGCCCTCGAAGCGATCATGGTCGACTGCTGTTCGCACTCACAGCACTCGTGCTGACCACCCACGTCAGCGCGATGGGCTGCGTCCACCACCCCGGACGACGTGAGATTCGTCGCCGGCGGGCGCGCGCCCAGGGGAGTTGCGCCAGTTGGAACGAGAACTGACGCAGCGTCGATCTGCGCTGCGACCCCGGCGCCCCGCGACCGGGCCGAGCAAGAAGGTCACGTGACCACAACGCCACACCGTTGGACCCGTCGAACAACCGCACTTATTACGACCCTGACCGCCATCCTCTTGGCCCCCGCTCTCGTTGCCGGCGCCAACGCTGTCAGCCGAGTGCCCGTCACGTCCGCTATTCCGGTGACGGCTCAGGCGCCGAGCCACTTCGCTCACGTTGCCCGTCAGCGCCTCGGGGTCCGCGACTCGATGACCGGCTCCGCGCGAGCCGCCTCGGTCAACTACCAGCGAGCCCGCGTCCGCACAGCCATGCTCCACTTCACCACCCACTCGAAAGCGACAAGTGACATGCGCGGCGTGGAGCCGAGCCTGTATCGCGGCAGGTTCTTCGACTCATCGAAGGAAAGCATCCGGCACTGCATCGTCAAGCGGGAGAGCGAAGGTCACTACGACGTCCGCGGCGGCGGTGGTAACAGGTACTTCGGTGCGTACCAAATGTCCGACGCGCTCGCCGACGGCGCCACCCACATGATGCTGAAGGAACACAAGAAGATCCTCGGTGAGAAAACGGCTCGCTACCTAATGAAGCAATTGAGGGCGAC
>WLWL01000152.1 GCA_012103605.1 Candidatus Nanopelagicales bacterium | reverse complement strand
TGGTCGCGCCGCTGCTCGGCCAACTCGGCGTGCAACTGTGGTTCCTCGGCGTCTACATCGTCACCACCGCGCTGCTGCCGGGGATGCTGGCGTGGCATCAGCGATCTCCCGCCGGGCCTTTCCTCGTGCTCGTCCCGATCGTTGTTGTCATCAACCTGGGCACAACGATCGCCGGGTGGCCGCTCCCCGTGGGCATCATCAACGTGATCCTGGTGTGGTTGCTGCTGCAGCAGCTGGGCTTCTTCTGGCGATCCAACCCGCAGGAGGCCCAGCCTCGGCGTTGGGCTGCGGTGGGAGGCGGCTGCTTGGCGCTGGCGGTGTTCTTGGTGGCCTGGGGGCCCTGGCCGGTCAGCTTGATCGGCATTCCCGGTGATGTCGTCACGTTCGATTCGCTGTCGATCTTCGGATCCACCATCGCGGTGCCTGGATTCGATGGGGAGTACTCCAACATGTTCCCGCCGAGCATCATTCTTCTGCTGCAGGGCGTAGCGCTGGTGTCGGCCATTTACGTCTTCCAGCGTCCGTTGAGCAGGTTGCTGCACCGATCACGCGTGTGGTGGACGGTCACCGGGATCAACATGACGGCGATGAGTTCCTACCTGTGGCACGTGCCGGCGATCATGTTCGCGTTCGTCCTGCTGCACGCGGTCGGTCTCGATCCGCCGACGGAGATCGGCGAGGCCGGTTACCCCGTGCCCATCGCTGCGGGCCCGTACTTCGCGTGGTTCGCTCTCGCACTGGTCGTCTTCGTGGTGTTGCTGGCGGCGTTCGTGTCGGTGCTGTGGAGCACCGAGTACCGGCCGTTGCCGTGGTGGGACTCCCCTGTTCGCCTCAGTGTGTTCGGTGCCGGTGCGCTGCCGCGGAACATCATCGTCGCCGTGGGGGTCATCGTCTTGTGGCTGGCGTTCATGATTCTCGCCATCGTGGGCTTGCGGGGCTTCCCCACGGAAACTCGCTACTGGTCCGGGATCCCGATTAATGCGCTGTGGGGAGTTGTCGGAGTGTTCGTCGGTTCTGCCGTTGTTCGACTGACGTCACGACCAGCTCAGGTGCCGGCCACTACCCGAGAGTCATCACCGCTTTGACCATTTGATGATCTGAGGCCTGGAAGTCGGGGTTGAACGCTTGGCCGGTCAGGTGCATCACCGTCTCGTAGCTGACCGGTGCCGCACCGAGGCCCATCACATAGTCGATGCGGGGTGCTTCTCCCAGGGGGTTGCGCTTGGTGATCTTCTGCACCCGCGGCGCGCTCGGGAAACCCGTCAGGCCGTAGGTGGCACTGTGGTTCACCGTCGAGTAGCGGACGTTGGCTCGCTGGGACGCGGAGAACGCATCGACCCAACCGGTGTCGGTCAACTGCCGCTGGGCGCCTTGTGGTTGACGCTTCGCGAAGGAGTTCAGGTCCGCCATCAACACCGCCGGAGCACCGGGCAGGCCGGCGAGGTTGTTCATCGCCGCCACCCAGCCGGTCAATCCGCGGCCGACCGCCACTCGTGAGGCTTCTGCGAGATCATCTTTCGCCGAGTCGGTGTGCAGGGCGATCGCCAGGAACGGCGTTCCCCCCGATCGTGGTTGCAGGTAGGACCACATGACGGATCGCGATGCTGATCGAGCGTCCTGCCCCGGCGCGATATCCCCGAGCTGCACGATTCCCGCGCTGGCGCCACCTGTCGGCAGTGTCGCTTGCTGGATAGTCGAGGACCGGTAGAACAAAGCGCTGGTGTTGTCGCACGGCGATGGACCCGCGAGTTTGCCCGACGACGAGCGGGGGCGGCGGCACGCGTTCCCCGAGAGTGGGAACGAGACTTTTTCGTACCCGGCCGGAGCAATCAACTGCTCGACGTCATCCACCTGGCGCTTCGCCCACTGGGTCGAATTGTTCGTTGCTTCCTGCAGGCCGATGACGTCTGCGTTCGAGGTGGCGATGACGCGGGCGACGCGCTCGCGCCGCAAGCTCCACGGGAGCCCGGCCTCGTCTCCACAATTGACCTTGCAGATATTGAACGACGCCAACGTGAGGGTGGCCGGCTGCGCGGGAGATGCCGGCTCAACTGCCGGTTCGACTGCGGGTGCGACGGCTGCCGCGGGGGCGGCCGGAAGCACGAAGGCAGCGGCGAGTACGCCGGCGACCGCGAGTCGCAGACCCCTCATGTGCACCCTCCCGATTGCAGGATCTGTCACTAAGGGGTTTCGGACCGTTGTGCCGGAGGGGTCCAGGAACGCAGAAATGAAGTGATGCGGCGCAAAACGGATGCAGGGCAAAAAGAGCGTCTCCCCGGAGTCGGTGACCCCGAGGAGACGCTCCGTGGCGTCTATTTGCTGCCTACTGGATCTTCATCGCGAGACGGAATCGTTCCATCGGGTCGATCTCGTGATCGGCGCTGTCGTCGCCGACCGCCAACTCCACGAAGGCGATGTCGGCACCAGTCATGACGCTGTCGCTGATGCTGTAGGAGCCGACCGGGGTGCCGGCATCGCGGCCGATGTTCGCGGTTTCCTCCGCCGACCAGATCATCGGATGGGTGATCTCCACGCGGCCTTTCGCCACTTGGGCCCCGTCGACGCTGAGGGTGACGTCCCCTCCTTTGCCGAGTCCACCTCCGTCGTAGGCGAACTCGAACATGATCCGGTGCTCACCGACATCGATTCTCGTGTCGGCGCGCGTTTCGTATTGGTGGATACCGAGGGTGTTGTAGACGTAGCACAGGTGTCCGTCATCGAGGTAGACCGACCAGCCACCGAACCGCCCACCCTGAGCCATAATGACCCCGGTCGCGTTCGACTCGCGCACATCGATGTTCGCCTCGAGAGACCAACTCTTGTTTTTAGTGTTGACGACGGAGTTCTCCGACAATCGCCCCATCCCGGCGAACAGGATCTGCCGATTCCCATGAATCAGCGTCGGCCTCCCGGCCAGTTCTGGGATGAGCCTTTCCGACGCCCGGTCATCTAGTGGGATCACGTTGTACTTCGTCGCTTCGATCAAGAACAGCCGTTGCAACTCGGCCACCTTCTCTGGATTGTCGGACGAAATATCCCGAGCTTGCGTGAAATCAATGGACCCGTCGTACAACTCCCACTGGTCCTCATCGAACGGTGGAGGTTGACCGACGAGATCCCAGGGTGTCCTGTGCTTGGTGACGGCGCTCCACCCCTTGTAGTAGACGCCCCGGTTACCGACCATCTCGAAGTACTGCAGGTCGTGTTCCTCGGGCGCCTGGCCATCGTTGAAGGAGTAGCACATGCTGGTTCCTTCATACGGGCTTTGCATGACGCCGTTGACGAATTGTGGTTCCGGTATGCCCGCGGCCTCGAGCACCGTGGGGGCGATGTCGATCACGTGGGTGAACTGATCGCGTAACTCCCCTTTGGCGTTGATACCTGCGGGCCAGTGCACGATGGTTCCGTTTCGTGTGCCTCCCCAGTGGGAGGCCACCTGCTTGGTCCACTGGAACGGGGTGCACATCGCCCACGCCCATCCGACCGAGTAGTGGTTGTAGGAGTCCGGGGAGCCGAAGTCGTCGATGACGGAGGCCAAGAACTCCGGCGTCTCCAACGACGCCATACCGTTGAAGTTGGCCATCTCGTTGAAGGAGCCGTTCATGGTGCCTTCGGCTGACGCGCCGTTGTCGCCGAGGATGTAGTAGATGAGCGTGTTGTCGAGGGCACCCATCTCTTCGATCGCGTCAATCA
>WLWL01000151.1 GCA_012103605.1 Candidatus Nanopelagicales bacterium | reverse complement strand
TCCTCGACCGTCACATCAGTGGCGAGGTCACGTACTTCTCCGTTGATCCGCGCGGCCACGACCGATCGGTCGGCACCCAGGATGTCAAGGGCGGTTTGGGTCACCCCACGCTCCTCGGGTTGGAGTTTGGCCTACTGCTCGTTTCGGTGGGCGATACTGGGTTCGCAACATCTCCCAAACGCACAAATGCCCTGTGTTCTTGCCCTCCCACGATGGGAGGGATTCATATTAGCGAACGACGCTACCTCGTAGAAGCGAACACCAAGCGAGCCTCAACGCCCTTACCCCCAGATAGCCGAAACGGCCGCCCCTAGGTGTGGGGCGACCGCTTCGCAATAAGGGAAAGAGGAAACTACTTCTTAGCGATGAACGTGTACTTGCCTTCTTCTTCAGACTCCTTGTCCATCCAAATAACGGTGCACTTACCTTCACCGTTGAACTTCGCTTTCACGGCGCCTTTCTTGGTTTCATACACAGCGCACACGTCATCACTCTTCTCCGAGACCGACCATTCGTAACGGTCCTCCAAGTACGAGCGGGCCTGGTTCGGGTCGGTAACGACGTACGTGTCGCCGACCTCGACGCGCTTGTTCTTCAACGCCTTGGCGTACGCAGCGGGGTCATACTCCAACACGTACGTCCTGGCCGGCACCGAATCGATGTAGGCGTTCGCCCCAGAAAGACCCGAGAACACAACGCCGCTAGCGGTGAACTCCTTCATACCCTCCGTCTCCGGAATGAAACGCCACTCCGCGACACCATCGACAAACTCCACACCGGAGTAATCCTCACCATCAACCCGGATAACCGCTGTGCCGTTCGTCGGCTGAGAAGGAGCATTTCCATCCGGACGCCACGACGCGTACGCGTACATCGTTACCGGCACACCCACCATCGCGTACTTGGGAGCAACAAACCGCAACGCGCCACCCACCGGGCAGTTATTCAACGCTTCAGCGCTCCAACACGGAGGAGGCGGCGGAGCCACCTGCACCGGCTCCGTCACCGGGATACCCCAATAATTCTTACCATCCGAGCCCGTAAACGCGACGTAACCCGCGGGAGGGTCGCCATCCCCTGCCGGCTGAACACTGGAGTAGGTAACGCCATCAGCACCGACGACCGTGTCTGGGATATCAAGAACGAAGCCACCGATTTCTACGCTCCACGTCAACGTCTCACCACTTGGTTCCGTCGTGCTCCGGCTTGTTTCGGTGTACCCCTGACAGGTCTTCGCGAACTGTATCTCGGCGCTGCTATCTGCCTGGTCTTTGTTGGCGCCCTCCCCCGTCGCTGTACACCGGCCATCATCTGCTTGCGCGGGTGCCGCAACTCCTACTAAGCCACCCGCCAGCAACGCCACCACACCAACGGCCGCCCCAAGGCGACCCCAAGACTTCTTCCTCACCAGCACTCAACTCCCTGAATGTATGGATTGATAGTTACCCCGCGTGAGGGAACCTACGTCGCCGACGCTCGTTTGTGGCGCAGTAACGCGAGAGTGAAACAAACTCACCACTTTTGTCTCACCACGCGTCACACTGGTTTCACCCAGGAGTTTGTCTAGAGCCATTGGGTGATGCGAGGAAGCACGACGAAGTTTCTGCTCATCTATCGCCCATTTGAACTACTCCCACTTTCTTCGACATAAGAAAGCAAAAACACAGGTGCTTTGTGGGCGATACTGGGTTCGAACCAGTGACCTCTCGCGTGTGAAGCGAGCGCTCTACCACTGAGCCAATCGCCCGGAGCCCCAGGATGTTACCGCAGGGACACCGGCGCAGCAGGCGCCGATCGTCTACGGATCCACATCCTGCGTGATGCGGCGTACGTACTGCGCCGACAGGGCCCTGCTGACCTCACCGGCTGCTTCCCACTGACGGTCACCAAGGCTCAGGACGGGGTGGATGTCACGGGTGCTGGAGGTCAGGAAGACCTCATCGGCGTTCTCGAGATCGCTCGAGCCGAGTTCGCCCTCGACCGCCATGCCCCAGTCGAGAATGAGCTCGCGAGTGATACCCGCCAAGCACCCACTGTCGAGTCCGGGAGTGACGACCTGGCCGTTAATGACGACGAACACGTTGGTCCCTGTTCCCTCACTGAGGTTCCCGACTGAGTTCATGAACAGGCCTTCGGAGAATCCGCGTTCATGGGCCCACCGCAGTGCCACCACGTTCTCTGCATATGAGGTCGTCTTTGCTCCGACCACTGCGGAGCGCTCGTTGCGCACCCACGGCACGACGATCGCACTCGTGGTCGCGGGCCACGGATCCATCGACGCGAGGGCGACGATCGTTGTGCCCTCCCCTGCTCCACGATCACTTCCTAATGGCCCCAGCCCAGCGGTCACCGTGATGCGCAACCGTCCCAATCGCGCCGCCTCCACTTGGGACGCTATGACCGACGACACCGCGTCTTTCAAGGACGAGTTGTCGGGGGTGGCCAGACCCAGAACATCGCAGGAGCGTGACAGTCGATGTAGGTGCCGCGTGAGCGCTAACGGCGTGCCGTCCACCACCTTGATCGTTTCGAAGACGCCGTCACCGACGGTCACCCCGTGATCGAAGGCCGACACGCGGGCATCGTCGGGTTCGACGAGGGCGCCGTCACCGCCGGCAGCGATCCAGACGCTCACAGCTGAACGCTCACGCGACTATCCCGTCGCCGTTCGCAGCATCGGGATGCCGCGGTGGGCGGGTACGGGGCGTGCGGCGATGTCACAGAAGTTCCTGGCTTTGAGTTCGGTTTCCTGCCACTCTCCGTGCGGGTCGGATCCCCAGGTGATGCCGGCGCCGGTTCCGAACCGTAGGACGTTGTCTCGGATCCAGAACGTGCGAATGGCCACGGCCAGTTCAGCCGCTTGGCGGTCGGCGTCGATCCAACCCACGGCTCCGCAGTAAACGTCCCGGGGGGCGGTTTCGCATTCGTCGATGATTCGAAGAGCTGATGACTTCGGCGCTCCGGTCACCGACCCCGGTGGAAATGTTGCGTCGACGATGTCGCTCCACCGTGTTCCCTCAGCCAGGCGGCACTGCACATCGGACACCAGGTGAACCAGACCCGGGTGCTCTTCTATCCGCAGTAGATCGGGAACCCGAACACTTCCGGTGCGAGCCACCCGGGAAAGGTCGTTTCTGACGAGGTCGACAATCATCACGTTCTCGGCGAGGTCCTTGTCGAGCAGCAAACTCGACGAGGCGGCTGTTCCCTTGATCGGCCCGCTGCTCAGGATGTTGCCTTCACGCCGGAGGAACAATTCCGGACTGGCGCACGCGACGTGCAGATCGACATCGGGCACCGACATCATGGAGGCGTACGGCGCGGGATTTCCCAGGGCGAGCGCATGGTGCAGCGCGACGATGTCGTCGTTGGGTTCGATGTCGGCTTCGAGCACTCTGCACAGGTTCACCTGATACACGTGCCCGCTCGCGATGTGTTCGTGAATTCGGCGCACGCCGGCGATGTACTGCTCCTGCGACAGGCTCGATACCCATCGATCCTTCGGCACCCCCGTCCAAGGGCCGATATCGGCCTCCGGTGGCGTGATCGACCATTGGGAAAAGCGGACCAGGACGGGCGGGCCGGCGTATGGAAGGACGACGCCCCAACGACCTCCCGAGTCGAGGGCGCGCAGGTCAGATGTCACCTCGGTGGCATCCCACGCCCACAGGCCTCCGAGGTGGGCGACGGCTCCGCTTCGCACGGACTCAT
>WLWL01000023.1 GCA_012103605.1 Candidatus Nanopelagicales bacterium | reverse complement strand
TGTACGACGCGTTCGCCGACGCGGCTCCGGCGATTCACGTGGGCACCGATGTCGGCGATACGGGTGCTGACGTTGTCGTCATGATGGCTGGCGCCACGGTTACACGTGAGACCACCGACCGTGCTGCTTTGGCGGCGACGAATCACCGGATCTTCGATGATGTCGCTACCGGTGTTGGGCGAATGACAGGTGACGTCACCGTCGTGGTGCAATCGAACCCCGTCGAACTCGCCGTGCAGTCGTTGGCATCCGTCGTCCCTCGACATCGATTGATCGGCGCCGCGGCCTGGTCTGATTCCCTCCGTTTCCGGCGCGAGCTCGCCGCCGACCTGGGGGTACGTCGGCCCATGGTGTCCGCCCAGATGTGGGGGCAGCACGGGGACCACCTGGTACCGATCTGGTCGGGGATCCATGCCCGCGGGGTAAGCGAGCAGAAGCTGGCCGACATCATCGGGCGGGCGCGCGAAGGACGATCACTTGCGGACTTGAGTAGAGAAATACCCGAGGTTCGATCGCGCGCACTGGAGTTGGTGAATGCTCACGACGTGCACGGAGCCTTCGAGTTCATCCAGGGGCAACCTCCGGACATTCGGGCGGCCGTCAAGCCGTTCTTCACCCACTTCACCGCCGGTCGCACGACAGAGCTCGCCACGGCGCACGCAGTAGTCGACGTCGTGGGCTTTCTCGTGCATGGAGAGCAGGTGGCCATCCCCGCGCAGGTGATCCTCGATGGCGAGTTCGACAACCTTCGAGGACCGTTGGCCGTCCCCGTGTTACTCAGCCCGACCGGGTGGTCGCAGACGGTCAGCACCGAGGTCGCCGACGATGAGCGGGAGGCACTACGTCAAGCGCATCGGGCGATCGAATCAACGCTGCGGACCTAAGCGCCCGAGCCTGCGATGGCGCAGTTTGGCTGGATTGCCTCAGACATCGACGTCTTCGCGGGTTCCCGCAATGGACGCTCCATCGATGAACCAGCCGTCATCTTCGAGAACGAGCCGATAGATCATGATGACTGATGGTGAGCCGTCTACCTCGACCCTCATCAGCACGGTGTCTGTTTCTCGTTGGCACTCAGGGAAAGCGAGTTCCGGGCTGTCGATCAAGAACGGGTAGGTGCCGACGATGATTTCCTGGAACTGTTCAACGCTCACCGAGCTTTGGAACGACTGCGATGCAAAGGATCGGGCCGTCGCGAAGTCACCTGTCGCAAAAGCCTCTTGTTGGCCATCGATTGTTTGACGAGTCGCGTCGAATGTTTCCTGTGTGCACTCAGCGACTTGAACGTCCGGCTGGCTCGGATTCTGGGTTGGTGTCTGCTCGGGTTGCGCTGTCTGCGATGGCGCGGGCTCGTTGGACGGTGATGGGGTAGACGACGGTTCTTGCGTCTGCGCGGGGGTCTGCGTGGGGGTCTGTGCTGGTGTCTGTGTGCTTTCCTGCCCGCCGGTGGTTGAGCCCGTCACGCATGCCGAGAGGAGGGCGGCTGCAAGGAAGGGAAAGACGAAGCGCATAAAGGCACGGTAAGTCAGATTCGGGTGAACCACATGTCGACCACGGCCCTTCCCTCGCGAATCGCTCGACGCTCGTAGTGCGTCACCGGACGCCAATCGGGGCGAGGGATCACTCCGCCCTGCCATGCAGTGTGCTCGTCGAATGCCGCGCAGATGGATTCCGCATACTCGGCCCAGTCCGTCGCTAGGTGCCAGAAGCCACCTTCGATGACACGTTCGGCGACGACGTCGATGACCGGGGCTTGCACGAGGCGTCTCTTGTGGTGTCGGGACTTCGGCCACGGGTCAGGGAAATAGGTCCGCACACCCGATACGGGGCCGGGGATGGCGGGCAAGAGTTCGAGGGCATCGGCTTCAATGACGAAGACGTTGTCGATGTCCTCGACTCGACAGCGATCGAGCAGGTCCCCGATGCCGGGTGTGTGCACGTCGACGGCCAGGATGCTCTGCTCGGGGAAGGTGCGTGCCATGGCTGCAACCGGTTCACCTGATCCGAATCCGATGTCCACAATGACCGGTGAGTCGGAAGCCCACGCGTCGTCGAGCGTCTCCTCGGTCAGTAAGCAGGGGCCTGCGTGGGCGAGCGCCTGCTGCTGGCGGGGCGTGATTCGGCTGCGTCGTGGTTTGAACGTCTTTATCCCCGGACGCAGGATGGGGGTCGACACGTCGTCAGTGTGGCCCATGAGGGCCAAGGAACCTACGGTGGCTACATGCGTCGGACGGCAGTTGCTCTCGCAGTGGTGTCCGTGTTGACGATCGGTGCATGCTCCTCGGCATCGATCGAGGAAGACGCTGCTCTCGCCTGCGGATGGAACGAGGAGGGCGAGCCGGTGGTGTCGGCGCTCGAAGCCTCGCCCGATCAGCGTGCGGAGTACGCCGAGCGGGCACAGGTTCGCCTCGAGGCAGCGCGGCGGGTGTTCGCGGCGGACGATCGGTTCGCCTCGCTTGTTGAGGCCCTGTCGGAAACAGCCGCTTTCGCGGTAACTCTGGAAACGCTGAGTGCCGAGGAGATAGCAGCGGTGCCGGATGAGGAGTGGGATTTTGCTAAGTACACCCAGGCGGTGGCGCGGGATCAGTGCGCGCAGCTTGCCCGGGTAGTGGATGGAGGGCGGGACGCGTCGTAGATGCCGCAGAGTGAAGGGAAATGCGCCACGGGCCCCGGCTGCGCGAAGGGTGGGTCGAAAATCGCCGACGCGAGTCGTCCACTACATGACCGATAGCTCCATGGGTGAGTTGACGCGGTACTTGCGGTCACTTTCGATGCGCCAACACGATCCCCGCCCCACGCCCCGAAAGGACCACGGCTGCTCGAGGTCCTCGGGAGGTTCGGCACGGAACGCCGTCTGCTCGTCGATGCCGATAACTGTCGTGGATTCGCTCAGGAGAGGCCGCATGACGATGTCCGGAATCCACTTGCCGTAGACGTCGAAATGGGGAAGGACCCGCAGTTCGGGAACGAGGCCGAGGCCGTCTTGACCGCCGGAGCGGGGGTGTCGAATATCCGGCACGTAGCCGCTGAGGGCCATGGCGCCGGCGGAGCAACCCGCGAGAGACGCTCCTTGTCTCCAGGCTCCATGAATGGCATCCCACACCGGAGTGTCGATCAGTGTTCGGGTGAGATGTTTGGGGTTGCCGCCGGACAGATAGATCAGGCCGGCACCGCTGATCGCCTCGGCGTAGTCGGGGTTCTCTGCGTCCTGTCGGGTTCGCACGTCGACAACGACCTGCTCGACACCGAGTCGCTCGGCTGCCCGAGCTCCCAAATCGTGCCAGCGGCGAAGAGATTCCTCGCCCTCCAGAGACGCTGCCGTAGCCAACTGCACATAGCGAGGCGGCTTGTCGGTGAGAAGCCACTCCTCGAGATCCTGCATCTCGGGCAGGTACTCGCCGCTACCGACAAGGGCGATTCTCCCGGGCACGGAGCCGCTCAGGACTCACCACCCGGTGAGGGATGTTGGGCGTCGTAGTACTCGCAGAAGGCGTCGTAGGCGCGTGGTCCGTACACCGTTGCCGGCCCTCCCTGCATGAGGAACGTGACGCCGATGGCCTCGGCGACCTCCTCCTTGGTGGCCCCGGCCCGAGAGGCGCTACGAGCATGTGCTGCGATGCAGCCGTCGCATTGGGAGCCGATCGACAGGGTCAACGCGATCAGTTCCTTGACCTTCAGGGGTAGGGAGCCGTCTGCCATGGCACTCGAGTGCAGTTCCTTGAAGCCCGCGTAGACCTCCGGAATGGCCTGACGCAGGTTGCGTGCCAGGGGCGCGAGGGGCTCTTGAACGGCTGTTCCGTGGTTGTGTTCCATGTTCGAGACAATACCCCAGAGGGTATTGGGGTAGCATGGGGTCATGGAGATAGATCCAGCGATTAGCCGCGACGTTCTGCTGCGCCTGAAGAGGGCGCGGGGGCAGCTCGACGGTGTCATCAACATGATCGAAGACGACCGCAGCTGCGGTGAGATCGTTACCCAACTGGCGGCCGTCTCCAAGGCCTTGGACCGGGCTGGTTTCAAGGTTGTCGCCAGCGGGCTGAAGCAGTGCTGGGAAGACGGGGACAAGGCCCCGATGACGCCGGAGGAGCTCGAAAAGCTGTTTTTGTCGCTCGCCTGAAAAAAGTTCGATCGGGGTGCATCCATAGCCGTCCCGTGGGACGTATTCCTAGGTAGCCGGTCGTGTGGCCGGAGTCATTACAGACACTCCTAGGAGCCGATCATGGAAGATTTTCAACGTAGTGCGGGCCGCAGCTCGGTCCGCCGAGGCGCGGTCGCCGTGGCCGCCCTTGCCCTCCCCCTGGCAGTTGCGGGCTTCGCCGCAGCTCCCGCTATGGCCGATGGCCACGGAGGAGACATGGACGCGACCGTCTCTGTACTTCATGGAATCCCCGAAGGTGCCGGCGCTGACGTCGTCGACGTATACGCGGGCGATGCGATGCTGATCGACAACTTCACGCCTGGGTCGCTCGAGACCTTGGTAGTGCCCGAAGGAACCTACGACCTTGCCGTCTACGCCGACGGTGAGGGACCGGACGGTGGCACGGCGGTGCTGGAGGCTGCCGGTGTTGAGGTCCCCGGTGGCGCCAATGCGACCGTGACCGCGAACCTGGACGCTGACGGCAACGCTGCGTTGAACGTCTTCGTCAATGACATCTCCGAAGTTGCTGCCGGTGACGCCCGTCTGACGGTCCGCCATCTTGCCGCTGCTCCGGCCGTGGACATCCGCGCCGACGGCGCCGTCCTGGTGGAGAACCTGGTGAACCCGGAAGAGGCTATTGCTGACGTGCCCGCCGGCTCGTACACCGCTGATGTCGTGTTGCAGGGCACCGACACCGTCGCGATCGGTCCGGCCGATCTGTCCCTCGGTGAGGGCACGAACACCATCGTGTATGCCTGGGGATCGGCTGAGGCGGGCAATCTCGCTCTGGCTGTGCAGGTCATTGACGGTCTCGACGGCGCACCGGCCGGTGTCGCTGCCGGCGGCGGCTCCACGGCTGCCACTGGTCAGCTGCCCGCGTGGACCGCTGGTCTGATGGCTCTTGGCGCTCTGGGAGCTATGGGTGCGATGGCGCGTGTGGCGCGTCAGCGCGCGTAGCGGCTTCGCTCGAGCAAGGTAGACATGATGCGACGACCCCGCCCTGCGATTGCGGTGCTGATCGGCAGCTTGATGCTGCTGGTCGGAGCACCTGTCGCGTGGGCGGGGCTCGTCGCAGTGGGCGAATCGGCCGAGTCTGTCGAATCCGTCGGTGAGCGGCCAGGGTCAGCCATCGGTCAATCCGTCGAGGCGGCGCCAGAGCCGGCATCAGCCGCTCCCAACGTGGCTGGCCCGGACGTCGAACGGATAGGCATACCGGTGGAGCCACGGGCGGTGATCGCACCGAATGCCCCCGTCAATGTGGCCATCGACGAACTCGGCGTGCGCGCTCCCGTTGATCCCGTCGGTATCTACGAGGACGGATCAGTCGAGATTCCCGAAGACGTTGCGAGAGTGGGTTGGTACCGGTTCGGTTCGGACCCGGCTCAGGGAGAGGGCTCCACTGTGATCGTCGGTCACCGGGATGGCTTTGACCAGGGTGCCGGTGCCTTTTACTCGATTGCAGGCCTCGATATCGGGGATGCCATCGAGGTAGAACTGGCCGATGGCTCATTGCGGAACTACGAAGTTGTCGCACGCGAGGTGGTCGCCAAGAATTTGCTGCCGACGTCAGACCTTTTCGCGGAGAACGGACCTGAGCGTCTTACGTTGATTTCCTGCATCGGCTACTTCGACCGCGATGGTGACGGATATCGCGAGAACGTGGTCGTGACAGCCGTACCGGTCGTCGTCGGCGAAGCTGATGGAGAGCCTCGGGAGGAGGTGGCATCATGAGCATGTCCAACGTAGACGTTCGTGGTGCGGACCTCGCCCCAGGAACGAAGTCGTCGACCTCGGAAAGGCCATCGGTGCGCTCGGAAGCGGATGCGGAAATCGCGGCAGCTTTCACGCGCGGAGACGAAGGTTCCTTCCGGGAGGTGTATAACCGGTGGTCGCCGCTGGTGTATTCGGTTGCCCGGCGAAGCCTGCGCAACGACGATGACGCTGCGGACGTGACCCAAGCGGCTTTCGTGGCCGCATGGCAAGGGCGGCAGCGGTTCGATCCAAATTCGGGAAGCCTTCCCGGCTGGTTGCTCGCGATCACTCGGAACAAGATCGTGGATCACTACCGGGCGAGCGGTCGGGTGCCTGATCCGGTTGATGAGGTTCCCGATCAAGAGCAACATGATCATGCGGTGGACGGCGCGGTGGATCGCGTACTCCTTGCGGACGAGATCGCCCGGCTCGGTGAGCCGCAGAAACGCATTCTGGAGCTTTGCTTTTATCAGGACATGACCCACGCCCAGGTAGCCAGCTTGCTGGACTTGCCGCTGGGCACGGTCAAGAGTCACATACGCCGGTCGTTGACCCGGCTCCGCGATCGATTGGAGGTGGACGGTGTCGCAGCATGAGGGCAACGGAAATGCCCAAGACGACGAGCAGATGAGTCACGTGGACGAGGACACCATCGCACTCCTCGCCCTAGGGGAGAGTGTGTCGGCACGAGAGGACGATCACGTGCGGTCGTGCGTTTCGTGTCAGGCGAAGGTCGATCAACTCGGTGCCATCGTCCACAGTGCTCGGTCGGTGACCGACGAGGACAAGCCGGTGGCTCCACCAGAGGAGCTGTGGGATCGGATCGCTGTGGAGATCGACTCCGACGAACAGATCAGCCGTCCGCCGGCCGCCCCGCGTGGCGCTCGGATGGGTTGGTTCGCTCTGGCCGCCGCGGTCGGTCTCTTGGCAGGGAGTGTGGGCACTGCGGTGGTGATGAACCAGTCCGAGCCCGCTCCCGCGATTGCACAGGCCACCTTGGAACCCCTTCCAGGGAAGGACTCAAGCGGGGTCGCGCAGGTGCTCCAGACGGCCGACGGCCCCACGCTGGTCATCGACGTGCCCGACCTGCCGGAACCGGACGGTTACTACGAGGTGTGGATGCTCACCCCCGAAACCGACTCCATGGTGTCCATCGGTGTTCTCGGAACTGGCGATGTGCAGGAGTTCTCCCTTCCTGGCGGGATGGACATGGAGACGTTCCCCGTCGTCGACATCTCCCTCGAGCAATTCGACGGTGACGTCACGCACAGCACGGACAGCGTCGTCAGAGGCGTCCTCGAGGCGTAGACCGTGAGGGGTCGTTCGAACGCGATAACCCTTGGCATGCTTGTCTCATGGCCATCGACAAGGTGCCCCTCGAAGAGTTGAGGCGCCGCTCCAGTGCGAAGTGGCGCACCTATCCGTCGGATGTCCTGCCGGCGTGGGTTGCCGAGATGGATTTCACGGTGGCCGAGCCGATTGCCCATGCTCTGCGCAGTGCCGTGGACAACTCCGACACCGGGTATCGGTGGGCGGACGACGTCCCCACGGCCTTGGCCGAGTTCGCCAGCGACGAGTGGAACTGGGAGATTGACCCGGGCCATGTGACGGTGCTCGCTGACGTGATGAGTTCGGTCGGGCAATCGCTGCTCCACCTCACCGATCCGGGGTCGATCGTCGTCATCAACCCGCCGGTCTACCCGCCGTTCTTCTCAACGGTCGAAAAAGTCGCGTCTCGACATTTACGCAGCGTTCCGTTGATTGTGGATGCTGGTCGCTACCGGTTGGACATGGAGGGGCTCGCGGAGGCCTTCGCCGATCCATCGGTTCAGGCCTACGTGCTGTGCTCACCGCACAACCCCACCGGGACAATTCATCCGGCGGAGGATCTGCGTCGTATCGCCGAGATCGCGGCCGAGCACAATGTCGTCGTTATCGCCGATGAAGTGCACGCGCCGATGACGCTTGCGGGAGCACAGCACGCGCCATTCTTGAAGGCTGCCGCCGACGTCCCAGATCTACACGCGGTAGCGATCATGTCGGCATCGAAGACGTGGAATATCCCCGGCCTGAAGTGCGCTCAAGTGGTGGCGGCTCCGACGGTGGTCGAGCGTTTGCGCGAGCGCCTTCCTATCGAAGTGACGTATCTCGTGGGGCATTTCGGCGTCCTGGCGAGTCTCGCGGCGTATCGGGAGGGTGCTGCCTGGCGACGCGAGATGCTTGCGGCGTTGGATGGTCGTCGTCGTCAGTTGTTCACCGCACTCCAGGACATGGCTGGAGCGTCGATGACTTGGCCGGAGGCGTCCTACCTTGCCTGGGTGCGCGTGGAAGGGCTGGGCGATGACCCCGCCGAGGTGATCCGGGAGCAAGGCAAGGTCGCGCTGACATCCGGGTCGGCATTCGGTTCTCCCGGTGTCGGGCACGTGCGCATCAATTTCGCGACGTCGGAAGCGATCCTCGCCGAAGTTGTGTCCAGGCTGGGATCCGTGGTGGCTGCCCATGCGTCCTAGCGTCATGCGGCTCGTTCGGTCTGCGGTGATCACGGTCACGGCGTTGGCGGTGAGTCTGCCGACGGTGGTGGCCGCGCAGGGGGTCCACGCCGATGAGCATCGGAAATTGGATGCCGTGGCTATCGGTGACTCGGTGATGCTCGGTGCGAAAACTCAGTTGAGGAAGGCCGGCGTCACGAAGGTCGACGCGACTGTGAGTCGACAAGCGTCTGTGGGTCCAGGGCTTGTTCGAGAACGAGGAGCCTCCCTCCCCGAGCACGTGGTCGTCCACTTGGGAACCAACGGGACCTACACCCTGAAGATGTGCCGACAGCTGGTGCGCGCAGCCGGACCGACAAGAACGGTGTACTTGGTGAACGTCAAGGTTCCCCGCGCCTGGGAAGACGTGAATAACCGGATGCTGCGCCGGTGCGACGCAAAGTTCCGGAGCGACCGGGTTGTTCTGGTGGATTGGAACTCCGTGGCCTCCAAGAACCCGGAGTACTTGTACGCGGACGGTTACCACCTGCGACCGGAAGGGGCGAAGGCCTTCGCGCGGATGGTCCGCAAGGCGATCTCGACGCCACGAGCGCCGTACCTCGACCGGCTCTAGAGGGCTGATTGTCCGTTGGATCGGTCCACTCGTTAGCCACGTCACACCGGCCCTGTGCCATTGCTCACAAGACAGCGTTTACACACGAGTGTCGAGGTGCGAATAGGCGTCCCAAGCGGCAATCTCGAGGTCTTCCCACCCGCCACGGGTTACCCAACTCGATCGGACAACGGAGTCACGATGGCATTACAGGGATTAGAAGACGCGCCCACACGTAACAAGCAACTTCTCGAATGGGTCGAGGAAGTCGCGGAGTTAACGCAGCCAGACACCATCGAATGGTGCGATGGGTCGAGGCACGAATGGGACCGATTGACCGGGGAACTGGTCGGTGCCGGAACCCTCATCAAACTGAATCCGGAGCATCGACCGAATTCCTTCCTTGCACGCAGTGACCCGAGCGATGTTGCGCGCGTCGAACAGCGGACCTTCATCTGCTCGCAACGGGAAGTCGACGCGGGTCCAACGAACAATTGGGCCGATCCCAGTGAGATGCGCGCCACGTTAAACGGTCTGTTCGCCGGGTCGATGCGTGGTCGCACCATGTATGTCATTCCGTTTTCCATGGGTCCGCTGGGTTCTCGCATCTCCCAACTAGGCGTCGAAATCACGGACTCGCCATACGTGGCGTTGAGCATGCACATCATGACGCGCATGGGAACACCGGCACTGGAGGAGATCGGGGAGTTTGGCGATTTCGTTCCGTGTCTGCACTCGGTGGGCTTTCCGCTCATCGATGACGCTGGAGTCGCCAGGCAAGACGTCTCGTGGCCGTGCAGCGACACGAAGTACATCGTCCACTTTCCCGAGACGCGCGAAATCGTGTCCTACGGGAGTGGTTACGGCGGCAATGCTCTGCTCGGTAAGAAGTGCTACGCACTCCGCATCGCGTCGGCGATGGCGCGGGATGAAGGCTGGCTTGCCGAACACATGCTCGTGGTGCGAGTGACGTCACCCGACGGTGATGTTTTCCACATTTCCGCGGCGTTCCCGTCTGCTTGCGGAAAGACCAACCTGGCAATGCTCGAGCCCTCGATACCGGGGTGGACGGTCGAGACGATCGGCGACGACATCGCGTGGATGCGGTACGGCGAGGATGGCCGGTTGTACGCAATCAATCCCGAAGCCGGCTTCTTCGGCGTTGCTCCGGGAACAGGAATGGACACCAACGCGAATGCTGTGCGCACCCTGGAAGGGGGCAACAGCATCTTCACCAACGTTGCGTTGACGGACGACGGAGACGTGTGGTGGGAAGGCTTGACGCCAGAGCCACCAGCGCATGCCATCGACTGGAAGGGACGGGATTGGACGCCGGACTCGGCGGAGCCGTCCAGTCACCCCAATGCGCGGTTCGCTGTCCCTGCAGCGCAATGTCCGACGATCGCACCGAATTGGGAAGACCCCGCGGGAGTTCCGATCGATGCGATCTTGTTCGGCGGTCGGCGGGCAACGAATGTTCCCCTGGTGGCGGAGTCGCGTGATTGGGCGCACGGTGTCTTCATGGGCGCGACGATGTCCAGTGAGAAGACGGCCGCGGCCGAAGGCAATCTTGGGGAGCTTCGCCGAGACCCCTTCGCGATGCTGCCGTTCTGCGGCTACAACATGGCGGACTACTGGGGCCACTGGCTCAAGGTCGGCTCGTTCACGCAACCGGCCAACCTCCCTCGCATTTACTCGGTGAACTGGTTCCGTCGCGACGCCGACGGGCGATTCATTTGGCCCGGTTTCGGCGATAACTCACGGGTAATCGACTGGATCATTCGACGCATTGGTGGGACGGCAGACGCCGTCGAGAGTGCTGTCGGTCTCCTGCCCGTGATCGATCAGTTGAACCTCGACGGTGTCGACCTCAGTGACGACGACGTGCAGGAGTTGTTCCGAGTGGATGCGGAGTCGTGGAGAGCCGAGGCGGAACTCACCGAGCAGTACTTCGAGCAGTTCGGCGATCGCGTGCCCGGTGAGATGTGGAACCAGCTGAGCGAACTGCGAGCCCGCCTCGGCTAGTCAGATCTCGAAGTGGACAGTGGGACCTGTCCACTCTGCATAGTCGCAACGAGCACGGACTTGATCGTGTGCAGCCTGTTCTCCGCTTGGTCGAACACGATGCTGGCGGGGGAGTCGAACACCTCTGAGGACACCTCGACTCCGTTGCTGAGGCCGAACTCCCTGGCGACAAACCGACCGATGTCGGTGTTGGTGTCATGGTAGGCGGGAAGACAATGCATGAATGCCGCGCCGGGGGCTGCTTTCGACATCAGCGTTGAATCCACGCGGTAGGGAAGCAGCAGTTCTATCCGTTCGGCCCAGACGTCCTTCGCTTCGCCCATGGACACCCACACATCTGTATGGACGAAATCGACACCGGTGAGGCCGTCGTCGACGTCCTCGGTCAGCGTGATTCGAGCTCCGGACTCCTCTGCGCGCTCCTGCGCAATCTGCTGAACATCCTCAGCCGGCCATAGGGATTGTGGAGCGACGATGCGAACGTCGCTGCCAAGGATCGCCCCGGTGACGAGCAGCGAGTTGCCCATATTGAAGCGTGCATCTCCGACGTAGGCGAAGGACGTGGTGGCTGAGCGTGCGTGCTCCCTCATCGTCAAGAAGTCGGCGAGCATCTGGGTGGGGTGCCACCTGTCGGTCAGCCCGTTGAAGACCGGAACGGTCGCGTGTTCGGCGAGTTCGACAACCGTCGCGTGGTTGGCACCGCGATATTCGATCGCGTCGAAAACCCGTGACAGGACCCGGGCGGTATCCGCCGTCGACTCCTTGTGTCCGATCTGGCTCGATGACGGGTCCAGGACCGAACTGAAGCCCCCTTGTTGAGCAATGGCTGCCTCGAAGGACACCCGGGTTCTCGTCGATGTCTTCTCGAAGATCAGCGCGATGCCTCGACCGTGCAGGCGCTGCTTCTCTTGTCCTGTGTGACGCTCGTGCTTGAGATGCTCGGCGAGGTCGATCAGATACGTCAGTTCCGCTGCTGAGAAGTCCTCCTCGGCAAGGAAGTTGCGGCCCCGCAGGTCGATCGTCTCGCTCACCCACCGAACCCTAGCGGCGCCGCACCGTACCTCGGCGGCCAAGCCGCGGCCCTACGAAGGGTCGCTGGCGGAGTCCTCGGCGAGCTTCTTCTTGACGTCGTCCATGTCCACGTCCCGCACCGCTTGCACCAGGTTCTCCAACGCTGGTTGTGGGAGCGCTCCCGCCTGGGAGTACAGGACGACGCCGTCACGGATAGCCATCAGAGTGGGGATCGAACTGACCTGGAAGTACCCGGCAAGTCCCTGCTCGGCCTCGGTGTCGACCTTGGCGAAGACGATGTCGGGATTCGCTTCGGCGACCTTTTCGAACACCGGGGCGAACGTCCGGCATGGGCCGCACCAGGATGCCCAGAAGTCGACGAGCACGATGTCGTTGCCACCCACGACGGTGGCGAAGGTTTCTTCTGTCAGATTCTGCGTTGTCATGTATATACCCTAGGGGGTATCAAATCTGATGGTCTCACCGGGGTCGGAACAAGTTACCGAGCATCCGAAGAGGACGTGGCGGGCCGTCGTGCGTGAATAACGAACGCAGATGCGAGGAACATGCCGCGCCACCCAGAGGAGTCATCTTCCAGCGCCACATCCGCACGTCGAAATGCATGGGGATCTTCTGACTGCAGGTAGGGCATGCCTGCGTGGTAGTGGAAGTAGTGAACACGAACATCGTCGAAACCGGCGTCGGCGAATAGTGCGGGAACCGTCAAGGGATTGTCGAAAGTTTCGAGGATGTCATCGCCTGCGTCGGCCGATCGCGCAACGGAACCGGGAACGTCCATGCGAAGGCGTAATGCGAGTTCGTGGCCGACCGCGTCGCGTACGGGCCCAGAGACCCCGTGCAGCAGCTGATCCATGAACAGACTGTGGGTGAAGCGATTGAAGGTGGACATGGCGAAGAGCAGGTTCCTGAACTCGATGAATACCTGACCACCCGGTTCGGTGAGGTCGAAGAGATTGCGAATGCTCGATTCCTTGTCTGCGATGTGCGGCAGGACGCCCATGGCGACGATTCCGTTGAATCGTCCCTCCGTGCAGATCGAGCGATAAGACGTGGGCTCCCGCAGATCGCCGTGAGTAAATCTCTCAGCGTCGAGACCGAGGGCTATCGCTTGGTCCTGCGCCTGAACCACACATTCCTGGTCGATATCGAATCCCGACATCACGAACCCAGAGTCGGTGAATACCGGCAGTGCGGCCCCCTGGCCGACGCCAATTTCGAGAAGACGCCGCCCGGGTGATTCGAGAAGGGCGGGCAGCACGTAGCGGAAGGCGAAAGCGTTCGCCGGGTAATCCGTGGTCGGGTCAGCAACATCCTGCGGGACAGGATCGATGAAGGTGCTCATGGGGAGATCTTGGTCGTGGGCGGGCCGCACGGCGGCCTGGGGTGAGCATCTGGGGTGAGCATTTGGGGTGAGTACGGAGTCTGGGCGCGGGATCGAGCACGTACACTCGAGGAGTGAGTGACACCGGACCTCTCGAGCCGCTTGCCTCGCCAGGCGGAGACACGCTCCTGGAAGAGCGCACCTCCTCGGTGGATGACGGCGATCACGAAAGGTTCGCCCACTACGTTGAGAAGGACAAGATCGTCGAGAGTGCGGTCACCGGCAAACCCGTCACGGCGCTGTGCGGCAAGAAGTGGACGCCTGGCCGCGATCCGTCGAAGTTCCCCATCTGCCCCGAATGCCAAGAGATCCATGCCTCGCTGCCGCGGGGCGGAGACTGACAGGTGCGTGGTCCGCTAGTTCTTGCTCTCGGATGCGTTCTGTTGAGCGCATGCGCGGCCGACGACGCCTCCGTCGGCGCCGCGGGCGTTACGCCGCCGCCCGACGATGATCAATCAGAACTTGTTCTCCTAGATCCGTGCTCCAAGCCGAATTTGACGACCGTCGAGCCGGGGGCCTTGACGTTCACCACATCGGCTGCGCCGGCCCCGCCGTACTTTCTCTCCGATGAGCCCGCCGACCGGCTTGGGCTCGAATCAGAACTCGCTTACGCCGTCGCTGAGCAGCTGGGTTTTCGACCGCAGGAAGTGACGTGGGAGTTCGCGCCGGCGCAGGATGTTCTCACCGGAGGCTTTCTCGACTTCGACATAGCGGTGGACGGATACGTTGCTCGCCCCGATGAGTATCCGGCCATCGCCTATTCGACCCCGTACTTGGAGACGACCACGGTGCTTGATGTCCCCGATGACGATGCCCGCCGGGTCCTTCTTGGAGTCAGTCAACAGACACAGCCATCGAGTTTGCGCTTCGCCGCACCGGTCCAAGGAACGGGGCGGCCATGGCTCCTGGATAAGGGCTGGATCCCCGAGGGTGGGGGACTGGCGATGTGGGCACGTGCCGGATCAGAGATGCAGGAGGCACGAATCGTCACCGATGCGCAACTCATCGACGAGCCCACACGGCAATGGCTCGAAAGCGTCGCGGACATCGACGTCTCCAATGTTGCCGGTGTCGATCCTCCGGATATCGCACTGTCCTTGGCCATGGTGGGGGGAAATCCACTCGCGGCCTGCGTTGACCGCGCCCTTGCGGAATTGTCCGAATCGGGCGAGTTGGAGACCATCGTCGAGACCTGGCTGAACCCAGAAATGTGGCGGATCGACGACTAAACAACGCTCTGATCGCCGGACATAGGGGTCGATCGGGCGGTGACATCCCCAAAATTCGGACTATCGCCCCTAACATTGGGGCGGCATTTGGGGAGACACCCCTTCGCCGGCATCGGGAGGACGCGCATGTCGAACTCGGACGTAGTGATAGTCGAAGACGACGACCTGATGGGGTCGATCGGCAAAAACTGGTGGATCCTGCTCGCCTTGGGAGCCGTCACCTTGATCCTGGGAATCTGGGCGGTCGTGAACACGGCGTCGGCCGGCAAGCTCCTGGCGGTCATCTTCATCATCTGGCTCATCGTGTCCGGCATCTTCAGCGTCGTTCGCGGCTTCGCTCCTGGGCTGACCGGTGGGATGCGCACCCTCTACTTCATCACCGGTGCGCTGTCGGTCTTCCTGGGCTTGCTTGCGACCCGCGCCGACTCCGGTTTGGGTGGCGAATGGCTGCTGGGAATCTTTATCGGCGTCGCTTTCCTCTTTCAAGGACTCGCCGCTCTGCTAGAAGGCTTCTCGCACAAGGACGGACGCGGCTGGAACATTTTCTTCGGTGTCATCCTGCTGATCGGCAGCGTGATCGTGCTCGTGAACCCCGTGGCGTCCTACGGCGTTGTGGTGTGGATCGCGGGTATCTGGTTGATCATCATCGGCATCTTCGAGATCATTGCGGCCTTCCGCGTGAAGTCCGCAGCGAACGTCTGAGTTGGTCATCACCAACTGACAACACAGAGTTGACGAGGGGCGGGCCGTTGGCCCGCCCCTCGCTTGTCGCTGGCATGCATGGTTGGCTGACCTCATGGCCGCCGAGACGTCACAAACGCTCGATCGAGGGCTGCGGGTCCTCGAGGAGGTAGCTGATTCCGCCGAGGGTTTGACCATCACCGAGATCGCTGGGCGGATGGGAATCGGACGCACGGTTGTGTATCGACTGGTCGTCACGCTGGAGCAGCATGCGTTGATCCGGCGAGGATCTGATGGGCGCTGTCGGCTGGGTCTGGGCGTTCTCGCCATGGGTCGCCAATTACAGCCCGTTGTTCGAGACGCGGCGTTCCCTGCGCTCCGGATGCTGTCGGACGCCGTCGGATGCACCGCGTATCTCTGCCTCGTCGATGGCGGGGAGTCTGTCGCCGCTCTCGTTGCCGAGCCCACTCGATCGGACATGCACGTGACGTATCGCGTCGGTAGCCGCAGCCCGCTGGAGGCTGCCGCAGCCGGCCGGGCCATCTTGGCTGCCAGGACAGCCGGAACGAGGCCGCTGGACCCTCCGTGGGTCGTCGCGAGCGAAGACGGAGCACCGGGAGTGTTCGGACTCGCCTCCCCGGTCACGGGTGTTCCCGGTCTTGAGGCCAGTGTGGGAGTCGTGTCCTTTCGTGAGCTCGAGGAATCCGAGGTGGGCCCACGAGTTTCTCGGGCAGCGGGGGATATCGGCCGGGTCCTGCGCTAGGGCAGACACTCCCGCACCCCCCGGGTTCGACGCCCGAGGGTCGCTATGACGCACAATGCTTGGATGCGTCGTCTTCCCCCCATCGTGTTGACCCTTGCCGCCTTGATCGCAGGCCTGTTGGTGGGACAGGTCGGTGCCGCGTCACCTGCACAAGCGAACACGCCCGACAGGGTGATCAGTGGATGGATGCCGTACTGGATGACCTCCCCGAGTCGAAGCGTGGGAATCGACAGTGCCGTCGCCAACGCTGATCTCTTCGAGGACGTGTCCCCGTTTTGGTACTCGGCCATAGCCCGAAAAGGCGGTGGAGTGAAGGTCGCACTGAATCCCAACTTCACCAACGGCAGCGCCAACGTGGCATGGGCGATGGAACGGTTACGGGCCGCAGGCATGGTGGTCATCCCCGCTATCGCCGACGCCTCGGGCAAGGGACGAATGGCGGCCACGCTGGCCGACCCAGCTCTCAGAGGTCAGCACGTGGCAGACCTTGTGGCTCTGGTGGTCAACAATGATTACGACGGGCTTGATCTTGACTATGAAAACTTCGCGTTCGTCGACGGCAGCAAGACGTGGGATGCCACGTTGCCGAACTGGACGACGTTCGTTGCGGAATTGGGCGCCGCGCTTCATGCGCAGGGGAAATTGCTATCCGCGACGGTGCCGGGACCGTGCGACACACGAAATCGTTGCGGTGGTCGGTCCGGATACTGGGTCTACAACATTCCAGGGATTGCTCCGCACGTGGATCGAATTCGGATCATGGCGTATGACTACACGGTGAGGTCGATCGGCCCGATCGCTCCTATTGATTGGGTGCGCGCGAATGTCGAGCATGCCGTCACGGTGATGGATCCCGCCAAGTTGCAAATCGGAGTGCCCACCTACGGCCGAGCGAGGACCAGAACGAAGCCCGGCGGCAGCTACCGGCTGTCCGGCGTGTGTCCGAGCAAGAGTGGTTCGGCGTCAGAAAGGCGCGCGTATCGATCGGCAACGTCCATGGCCGCGGTCACGGCAGCCAAGATCCCTGCGTTGCTCGAGCGCTACGGCCTGACCGAAGCGGATGTCCGCTGGGACCCGGTGCGCCAAGAGAGTTCCTTCCGTTACACGAAGAATGTGGACTGGACCGATTCGTCGGGAACACCGCAGACATGTCAGGCCAAGCGCCAGGTCAATTTCGTCGGGCCTGACGGTGTGCTCGCGCGCACGCAACTGGTGGGTCAGTACGGATTGAATGCTGCCGCCCTGTGGACCATCGGTGGTGAGAACCCCGCGCAGTGGCCGGGCATCAGGGGTTACGCGCAGTCCCTTGCCCCGGCTGAAGCGGTTGTCGCGATCGCTGTCACCCCGGCAGCGGTCTTCGGCCAACCAACATCCATTGCCGGAGGGGTGACCTTTAACGGTGCGCCGGTACCCGGTGTGCCCGTGACGGTGGAATTCCAGCCCACTGGCAGCGAAGAGTGGCAAGCCCTGCAGGTGGCGGCGAGCGGACCGGATGGTGCCGTGGCGTTCCAGGTCCTGCTGCCCTCTTCAGGACGGGTCCGGCTGACCGTGCCGGAGACCGCGGGCATAGCCGCGTCGCAGAGCCCTGCCGCCGAGGTCGCCGTGGGTGCAACGGTCAGCGCGAAAGCCAAGACGAAAAAGGTTTCTTCGGGTGCCCCGATTCGGGTCCGGGCGATTGTGCGACCAGCCCAAGCGAAGCAGAAGGTGATCCTGCAAGTTCTGAAGAAGGGAACCTGGCGAAAGGTCAAGGGTGCACGCACGAATGCCAAGGGTCGGGTGACGATCAAGGCGAAGGCCCAGAAGGCGAAGAAGCGGTGGACTTACCGGGTGGTGTCGCGAGCAAAGGGCGGGCTAGCGCCCGGGGTCTCGCAGGAATTCGTCATCCGGGTCAAGAAGAGATAAGCGATCGGTAGGCGGTTCGATGGCGGGCCTAGACGCGCGCTATGTCGAACCAGCGCAAGGTTTCGAAGTCATCGGAAGCACCGGGAACGTGCGTGCTCAGGTCGGGCTCCGCTAGCGAGCGAAGTAGCGCGCAGGCGGAAGACAGGTAGCCCTCGAGAGCTGACTCGGGTGCTCGCTCGTTGTGCACGGTGTAGGTCAGTCGGCCGTTCGCGTCGTAGGACAGATGCTTCAATCGAAGCGGAGGTTCGATCGGTCCGTCCTGGTGTTGCCACAAACCCGACGCGGCATCGAAACGGTAGTAGGGCAGCAGACGGTGGCCGAACTCCGCTGTGAGATGCACGGCGGTGACGAGGTAGTCGAAGACTGGCTCGGAGATGAAGTAGTTGAAGTTGATTCTGGTCCAGCCCGGCTTGATGCCTTCGCAGCCCTGACTGATCTCGCGCTCGAATTCATGCGACCGGTCCACGTCGATGCCGAGCAGCCGGTGACCGTAGGGACCCGCGCAGGAGCAGCCGCCGCGCGATTGGATACCGAACAGATCGTTCAAGACCGCCACGATGAAGTTGTGGTGAAGGTATCGACCGTTGGGTCGACGAACGACGAAACTCGTGATGGATAAGCGCTGGGCGTCGGTGTTTCCAAGGACCTCGATGGCCGGGTTTGTGCTCCAGCTGTCGATGGCGCGGCGCACGAAGTCTTCCTCGCGGGCCTGAATCACATCCACTCCCACAGCGTCCTTGAGGTCGAAGACCAAACCAGCGCGGATGGACTCGACAATGGCGGGGGTGCCCGCTTCTTCCCGGTGCTCGGGGTCGGTGAGGTAGAGGTGCTCGGTGGGGTTGACGTAGGCAACGGTGCCGCCACCGACGCTGTCGGGAACGGTGTTGGTCACGAGCTCCCGTCGGACCAGCAGGACACCGGGCGTCCCTGGCCCGCCGACGAATTTGTGCGGGGATAGAAAGACGGCGTCTTTGTAGGACAGGGGGTGCTCGACGCAGCGCGGATTCATGTCGATGTCGACATACGGACCGCATGCGGCGTAGTCCCAGAAGGCGAGAGCCGAATGCTCGTGCAGGAGTGTGCTGATCGCGTGCGTGTCGGTGACGATGCCGGTGACGTTGCTGGCGGCACTGAACGAGCCGATCAGCAGCGGGCGGTCGCTGAATTCCTCGAGTCGTTGGCGAAGGACGTTCAGATCGAGGTGCCCGTCGGCGTCCTCGGGGATCGGGACCACATCGGCGATGGACTCTCTCCAGGGGAGCTCGTTGCTGTGGTGTTCGTAGGGGCCGATGAAGATCACGGGTCGTTCCGACATGGGCACGTGATCGCTGAGGTGGTACTTGTTGTTGAGGTCGGCCGGTATCCGAAGTCCGAGCAGACCGATGATTTTGTTGACAGCCGCAGTGGATCCGGAGCCGCAGAAGATCAGGCAGGTCTCGTCGCCGGCGTTGACGGCCTTCTTGATGCGCGCGCGAGCATCCTCCCGAAGGCGCGTGGTCTGAAGTCCAGTGCCACTGGATTCTGTGTGTGTGTTGGCGTATCGAGGGAGCACCTCGTCACGAATGAATTCTTCGATGAATCCGAGCGCGCGTCCGGAGGCGGTGTAGTCGGCGTAAGTGACACGGCGAGGGCCGAAGGGACCGTGCATCACGTGATCGTCACCGATCACGGATTCACGGATTCGGTCCAGAATCGGCCGAGACGGCAGATCGTCACGAGGCGGTGGGATGGACTCACGCGTCCGCTCCAGGTCTAACCCG
Organism: Candidatus Nanopelagicales bacterium; assembly: GCA_012103605.1. Lineage (GTDB taxonomy): Bacteria > Actinomycetota > Actinomycetes > S36-B12 > S36-B12 > S36-B12. Next base: position 1,933 of record WLWL01000023.1, on the reverse strand, counting down.
CAGTTGCCCTCGTCCATGAGAGCAGCGTACGGGGGCGTGGTCTCCGCCGCAGGCTCCTGCGAGACTGACGCCGTGGTGGATGTGTCGATTCCCGTGGAGGCCGCTCCGCAGGAACAGGTGGATGAGGTCGTCGAAACCCAGCGTCCGTGGATAACGATCGTGTGGAACGACCCGATAAATCTGATGTCCTACGTCACCTACGTCTTGATGACGTATTTCCACTTCTCACGCGACAAGGCTGAGAAGCTCATGAACGACGTCCACCACGAGGGTCGGGCGGTGGTCTCGTCTGGCACGAGAGAAGAAATGGAACGTGACGTCGGTGCCATGCACTCCTACGGCCTGTGGGCCACGCTTCAACGAGACGATTGACGAGCAGCGACGATGACGTACGGATTCCAACGAACCGCGACCGGCCGGGTTGTCTTGCGCGTGGATGATGTGGAACGCGGCTTGCTGATGTCTGTGGCGCGTCAGGTCATGGATCTTGTACAGCCGGCCGAGGCGTCCCCTGATCAGGATCCATTAGCGGCGCAAGTGGGCTGGGTCGAAGGGGACGTGGGAATTTCCGACGACCCCGCAGTGGCCCGACTCCTACCCGACGCATACGACGATCCTGAGGACGCACGGGATTTTCGTCGATTCACCGAGAACGATCTGCGTCAGGCCAAGATGCAGCACGCAATGACCGTGGTGGAGGAGATCGAACGATCAGGAGAAAAGGTCTCCGTAGCATCGACCGACAGTTGGCTTGGGTTGTTGAACGATGCGCGCATCGCTGTCGGCACACGCATTCAGATTTCTGAAGACAACCACGAGGAGCTCGCGGGGCTGCCCGACGATGATCCCCGAGCGGGCCTGTTTCATGTCTACGACTGGCTCACGTTCCTTCAGGAATCGCTCGTTCGCTGCATGGCCCCAGCGCTTTACGGATTTTCCGATGATGACATCCCTGTGGCGGAAGATGAGGAGTAGCCGGGACGAACGGCAAGCCTTCCACACAAAAGACAGCGGGCCGGATGCTGAGCATCCGGCCCGCTGTCTTCGTTCGGGTGAAACCCGACAGGCAGTCCCTACCTGCTGGAGGGTGCCTCTTCGAGTTCTTGCTCGTTGAACTCCGGCGAGTCCACAGCGCTCTTCTCGCGAGCGATCTTGTAGATCAGCAAGCCGAAGAGACACTTGGCGAGTACGTCCGCGAGGGAGTACCCAACCTGGCGCCAGACGAACGAGTCCGCTCCTTCGATGCCGAACATCGGGATCATGTACGAGATGGGGTAAACGCCCCATGTCGCAAGGAGCAGCCAGCGAAGACCGTTGACGTCCTTGGCCACCTGGCCAGGCTGAGTCTTCGTCGCCTTCGTGAGTTCCACGAACAGGATGTACAAGATGTACAGGAACGGGATGGTGGACAGCGCGCCCCAGATGGCCTTGGGAGCGGTGTCGACGGCGATCTCGCCCGGGTAGCCCAGGATGATCATCAGCGCGGATGCGGGGATGAGCTTCATGAGCAGGGACTTGCGCAGTGCACGCGGCAGCGCGAGGACGGCGATCGCCTCGAACAGCAGCAGCGGCACGGTGAGCAGCCAGTCCACGTAGCGGTAACCCTCGTTGAAGCCTTCGCCGTTCACGAAGACGTATTCCATAGCGTTCTGAGCCATGGCAGCCTCGCCAGCGTCGACGGCGACGAACGATCCCTTGAAGGAGTCGAAGATCCGCCAGTAGTGGTAGGCAGCGATCAGACAGACCATCGCCGAGACGACGAGGGCCTGGCGGTAACGGGGAAGAACACGGCCCGTCACAGCAAGCAGGAACACGAACGTCGCCAGCATGGACGCCAGCGCGAACGAGAGAATGTTGTAAACAGTTTGGTATTGCGAGTAGTCGAGATTAACGACGTCCACTCAAGCCTCCATGCATGAGAGATGGCCGCCGG
>WLWL01000150.1 GCA_012103605.1 Candidatus Nanopelagicales bacterium | reverse complement strand
ACGGTGACAGTTATCGACGGGACGGTGTCGTTGTGATTCTCGACGGGGGAATGGGACACCTCCTGCGCCGCAATGGCGTCGAGATCTCCGGTCCCATCGGCACGATGGAGCGCTTCCGTGGCGTTGCACGAGCGAACCGTGACTGGCCGGACATCGTTCTCCACTCTCATCTTCAGTTCCTGCGTGCCGGCGCCGACGTCATCACCACCAATACCTACGCCTGTGTGCCCGCTGCTCTTGGGGCCGAAGGTGGTGGTTCTCCCGACGACGTGGTGGACCTCATCCAGGCGGGTGGTGCGCTTGCTGCAAGAGCGCGCGATATCGCTGTATCCGAGGGGTTGTCTCATGCGCGCCCACTCGTTGCCGGCTGCTTGCCACCCCTGCACGAGACCTATCGACCGGATCGCGTCGGGGACTATGACGAACTATCGAACACCTACCGAATGATCGTCGATGCCGTCGCTCCATCATCGGACGTCCTGTTGTGCGAGACGATGCATTCCACCGCCGAAGCCTTAGCGGCTGCCGAGGCGGCTACTGCGGTCGGGGTACCGGTGTGGGTTTCCTTCACTGTGTCCGAGGTCGATGTGGGGAACCTGCGGAGCGGGGAGTCGATCGCAGAGGGTGTCACGGCGATCGCCGATGTCAGGAACGTCGAGGCAGTAATGCTCAACTGCAGCAGCCCGGAAGCCATAACCGCCGCTCTCCCTCTTCTTGTGCAAGCTGCACCCGATCTGACAATCGGGGTGTACGCCAACGGCTTCAGTGATGCCTTTCGCGCAAGTGCCGCCGACAACGATCCCGTCCCGACGCGCCGGGAGTACGACGAGATGTTGATGCCGGATGCCTTCGCTCGTAAAGCCGATAATTGGCGTCAGCAGGGCGCGAGCATCATCGGTGGATGCTGCGGAATATTCCCCGAACACATCGCATCCGTTGTCTCGACAACGGCTACCAGCTAGACGCCGCTACTCGGTGCGCCGCAACCACCACAACGCGAGCGGCGGCAAGATCAAGGGAATGAAGAGGTAGCCGCTACCAAACGTCGACCACACGGTGGCACGCGGGAAAGCATCGGGGACGAGCAGACTCAGGGCGCCGATCACGATGACGCCCGCCATCTCGATACCGATGGCAACGTAGGCGACTTTCCGCGACGTCCGATTTCCCCGAGCAAGCGCAATCGTCGCAACGATGTAGACGACGGCCGCAAAAGCCGACAGCACGTAGGCGACGGGCGCCTCGTCGAGTCGCCGGGTGATCTGAATGACGGATCGAGCCGTAGCTCCTACGGCAAAGATCGCGTACACAACAACAAGGACGCGGCCAAACCCCTGGTTCGTTCGTGCCTTCACGTGCTCAGACACCGGCCCACACCTGCTGAATCCGGACCACCAGTACGGGCATCACGAGACCCACGACGAGGAGCACGCCCGCACCCCACCGGGTCTCGTCATTCTTCGCCCACCACCAACCGCCCACGGGAATCAGCGGAGACAGCAGGAGATACCCGACGAATTCGGCCCGAGCAAGATCCTTGTCAGTCCCCATCATCTGCACGATTCCACCGATGGCGAGAACGACAAACATCACCGCCAGCCCCAGCGTTGCGATCTGGAGATAGCGATCCACTCGCTTGTTCATCAGCAGATAGACCAACGCCCACACGGCTACCAGGAACCCGACGATGATGGTTGCGGTCGAGAAAGGCCCGGTCATGTCGTTAGTGTCCCAGGATCTGGGTCTGTGGCATTACGTACACTGCCGTCTATGAATGACGATGAGCGCGATGAGCCTTCCTGGACGCCGTGGGCCTATATCGGCACCGGCGTCCTCGGTCTCGCCATCATCATCTTCGCCCTCACGAGCGGCCAGGCCGGTCTCATCGAAGCACTGATCTTGGGTGTGTCGATCGCTGTGATCATTGTCGGCGTGAAGAAGCTTCGCGAACGCCGCACCTAGACCACGAGTTCGCTCATGCGTACCCGGCGCTCGCGTCGCCCCTTCTCCGGTTCGACACCTCAAGGTGGGCGGTTCGCAGTTGTGGTCCTCTGCCTCGGGGCGCTGTCCGTCATCGGTGCCGTCGCGCACGCGGCACCCTCTACCCCGTTTCCGTTCCCTGATTACTCGACGGTCGACTACACGCAGGTTCCCATTCAAGAAACAGGGGTTGTCGATGTTGTCGCCGATGGCGACACGTTCCGGTTCATTGAGGAGGGCTCGTCGTCCTACGTCACCGTACGACTCCTCGGCATTAACACCCCTGAGGTTCGCGGGTTCTACAACAAGAACAGGGATGAGGACATGTGTGGAGCCGTGGAGGCCGCCAGGGTTCTGGCTTCCCTGCTTCCACCGGGGACGCCCGTGCAACTTCGCTCATTGAGTAAGGCATCCACAGGTCTAGACGGTCGACCTCAGCGCTACGCGTTCGCGTGGAATCCAGCCACCGGCCAATACGACATCGACGTTCAAGCCGAGTTGGCCAGCGCTGGGCTTGCGACGCTGTTCACCCTGTCCAACGAGGCCGCTCTGTCGTATTCCTACGCCGTTCACGTGGCGAACGCACAGGCCGCAGGGCGAGGCATCTGGAACCCACGTTTCTGCGGGCCGCCAGAACAACCGGACGCATCCGTGAGTCTCATCGCTCACTGGAATGCCGGACGCAACGACAACGCCAATCCAAACGGGGAGTACGTCATCGTACGTAACACCGGTGGAACGGTCGTCGACCTCAGCGGCTGGATTCTTCGAGATTCCGGCTCCACCGCCTGGTTTACCTTCCCGAACGGATCGGTGCTCACCCCCGACGACTACCGGGTAGTTCATGTCGGTCAAGGAACTCCCGGATCGCCGAACCCCCGAGATCTGTACATGGGGTCGACGACAGCGCTGCTAGCGAACGTGGCGCGTGATCGATTCACCGGAGATGGCGTCTATCTCCTGGACCCCTCCACGGCGTTCCGCTCGTGGTTCGACTGGCCCTGCGTCGTCGACTGCACGGACCCGGCCCAAGGAAAGCTCACGATCACCGACGTCAACCCCATCGCCGCGTCAAAGAAACCATCGCGAGCAGCCAACGAGGAATACATCATCATCAAGAACACCTCGAAGCAGGAGATCAACCTCGATGGCTACTACGCGGCATACCGGAGCGCCACCTACCCGTTCGTCATCAACTCGCGGATCCCCGCCGGGAAAACGTTGACGGTCTTCATCGGCAAGGGACTCCCATCGAAGCACACTCAGTACTGGGGGCGCGAAGGGCCACTTCTGCGAAATACATCGGGAACAGTGGAGTTGCTCTCCGAGCGCAACGTGCTCATCAGCTCCAAGAAATGGTGAGTGTCGAGCGGATCAACCCTTTTCCAGCACACACGGTCGACAGTTACTTTGGCTCCCGTGCCGCTCGGCGCCGCTCTTCGATACGAGCGGCTTCCTCGAGTGACGGTGCCGAACCACCATGTCGCTGCGGGATCCAAGGCGCACCCGACGGCTTGTCCGGGTACCTGTGGATCGTCTCGTCGAGAAGTTCACTCAAAGTGCTGCGGAGCGCATCTGTCATCTCGTCGACATCATCGTTGGTGGATATAGGGCGCCCGATCGTCATGCAAATCGTCCGCCCCCGGGTGAAGTCGCGGACGTCGTAGGACAGGACGCGATGACCACCGAACACGATCATCGGAATGAGAGGAACCTCAGCTTCGCGCGCCATCCGTACCGCGCCGTTTTTCAATTCTTTGATTTCCAGCGAACGGCTCATCGTCGCCTCAGGGAAGACACCGATGAGTTCCCCTGCGCGGGCCGCCGCGACGGCGGTCTCGAACG
>WLWL01000149.1 GCA_012103605.1 Candidatus Nanopelagicales bacterium | reverse complement strand
GAGTCCTGGGATGAGGCGCGATTGTCGGCGTACCTTGACGCGCTGAGTTCCTGAGTCAGGTCGCCTGCGAGACGTAGCCCCACGAAACAGAGGCCGCGAGTGCGACCCAGATCTGGTACGGCATCAGAAGGGTTCCCCACACCCACGATTGCTGGAACGCGACGACGACGATCGGGATCGTGGCTACGGCAGCGGACGTGAGAGCGAGCGCGGCCGCGCCGAGTGCATGGGGAACGTAGAACAGATACGCCCAGGTGAGGGCGAGGGCGATGCTCACCACCAAGAACGACAACACGACAGCGACCGCGCTCGGTGGCGCTCGCCAGGCGATAAGACTGCCCACGGCGGCGAGCACGATGAAGTTGTATGGCCAAATGACACCGAAGACCCACGGTGGTGGCTGCCAGGAGGGTTTCGTGAGCGACTGGTACCACCCGGCCTCGGTACTGACCCAGACTCCGGAGAGAACTGCGTACGCGATGACGGAAACGATGACCGCAGCGACCGCGATGATGCGCCACGCCTCGAGCGAAGGTGCGGAGGACACCGATGACGCGGTTGCGGCGTTCATGTCACCAGTGTCCACCGATCACAAGCGGGGATCGGAAGCAGGGGCCAATAGGCTGGTGTCCATGGCGGAAATAGACGGACTCATCGCTCGCGAAATTCTCGATTCTCGAGGAAATCCGACGGTCGAAGTGGAAGTGCTCCTCGATGACGACACCGTGGCGCGTGCCGCGGTGCCCTCGGGCGCGTCTACCGGGGCCTTTGAGGCGATGGAGAGGCGAGACGGTGGAGATCGCTATCTCGGGAAGGGCGTGAAGGACGCCGTACGTGCGGTGGAAGAAGAAATCGCACCGGAACTACTCGGGCTCGAAGCGTCCGATCAACGAGGCGTGGATACGGCGATGCTCGACTTCGACGCGACGCCCAATAAGTCTCGACTGGGAGCGAACGCCATTTTGGGTGTCTCCCTTGCAGTGGCTCGCGCTGCGGCCCTGTCGGCCGATCTTCCGCTCTTCCGGTATGTCGGCGGGCCCAACGCGCACTTGCTGCCGGTCCCCATGATGAACATTCTCAACGGGGGTGCCCACGCGGATACCGGCGTGGACATTCAGGAGTTCATGATCGCGCCGATCGGTGCCGCGACGTTTTCGGAGGCTCTTCGCCAGGGAACCGAGGTGTATCACTCACTGAAGTCGGTGCTGAAATCAGACGGTTTCGCGACGGGTTTGGGGGACGAAGGCGGTTTCGCACCGGATCTGCCGAACAACCGCGCAGCGTTGGAGCTGATCGGGCGAGCGGTCGAGGCGACCGGCCTGACACTGGGCAGCGACATCGGGCTTGCTCTCGACGTTGCGTCGACGGAGTTCTTCTCCGACGGCTCGTACACGTTCGAGGGCGCCGATCGATCGATGGAGTGGATGACCGGCTACTACGAGTCTCTCCTGGCTGATTTCCCGCTGGTGAGCATCGAGGATCCGTTGGCCGAAGATGATTGGAGTGGGTGGGTTCACCTCACCGACACGGTGGGAGATCGGGTTCAACTCGTCGGCGATGATCTTTTCGTGACCAACCCGGAGCGGTTGGCGCGCGGAATATCCGACGGCGCTGCGAACGCATTGCTGGTGAAGGTGAATCAGATCGGGTCGCTGACCGAGACCTTGGATGCGGTGGCGATGGCCACGGCGGCCGGCTACTCCTCGATGATGTCCCATCGCTCGGGTGAGACAGAAGACACGACAATCGCGGACCTCGCGGTCGCGGTGAACTGCGGGCAGATCAAGACCGGAGCACCGGCTCGGTCCGAGCGGGTGGCGAAGTACAACCAACTCCTGCGCATCGAGGAAGAGTTGGACGACGCCGGCCGGTACGCGGGGCGTCGGGCCTTCTCGCGCTGGGCTGGCTGAGCAGCCGTACCTGCTCCCCTCACAGCAACGTTCTGAAGATGTGCCGGGCGTGACGAGTCGCTCTGCAACGCGGGTAGGTCCGCTTTTTCTGAAGATGTTTGTTGCATTCGGATTGTGCGGGGGATTGGCGTTGGCCCCCAGTGCAGGCCAGAAGGAGGAGCTGGCGTTGCACCGGGGGCCGGGAATGAAGGAAACGAGCTAGGCGGCGTTCGGATTGCGTCCGTCTGAGTTTGCGCCGCGGTCTTGGCTATTGCTGGTGCCGACGGGGTCAAGTCCCCAGTCCTTGTATTCCATGTCCTGGCCAGGTCCAGTGCACTGGGAGTAGAAGTATGCGTCGCTTCCTTGTGTAAGAAGCCACTCGTTGGAAGGCAGGTCGTATGTGCCGGGGTTCTCCGCAAACCACTTTTGTTCGATGTAGCGGTAGTCATCGCACTCACCATCCATTTGGATCCGAGCGTTCTCATTCCGGTAGTCAGCGTTGGCAGCGCGATCCGTCCGGTTGAGCTCGTTGTGAGTGGTCAACTCGTAAGGCCAGTCGACTCCTTCGGTGCGGTCTTTGCAGATTGCGTAATCCTGGCCGATGCCGCCCATACCAACGAGCCACTCGTCAGTGGGTAGACCTTCATCACCGGTGCTGGCTGTGTACGCCTGCTCGACCATCGGAGTCAATGACTCGCAGTTGTCATGGCCAGCGTATTCGTGTGACCCGTTGGTATTGCGGTAGTCACTGCTTGCCATCGCCGGTGTAGCGGTCGCGAACAAAGCTCCGGCGGCCACTGTGGCCATCATGATGCTGCGGATCTTCATGCCTACTTCTCCCTCAATCGTCTTGGCCACGAACCTTCTTTCGGTGGCCTCGCAGGAGCGTTATCCCCTCTCCAAGCAGTGGATAAACGAAGAAATGTGAAGTGGGACAAAGTCGGGCGACTTGTCTCACTCTCCCGTAACCCTGTGGGATGGAGGTACCGTCGAATAGGGGCCAAGCGATAAGAGGGCCACCCCGTCTCCCAAACGTGTGTTACCGGTGGGGTTACCGGGAAAATCGGGGTCTACGTGACACGATCGGGGGGTGTCGTCCCCTTCCCGCGGCCAAACCCCCACCGACGATGTCGGTTCTGGTCGGCAACCGGTGGCTCGAAGCGCCCCGGGCGGATCGCTCACCGGACGCGCCCTGATCTTGTTCACGGTCCTCGGCCTCCTGGTGGTTGCCCTGTCCGTTCCGGTGAGGAATTGGCTGACTCAGCGTGCCGAGGTCGCGTCCTTGCGGTCGGACATCGCGTCGTCGACCGAGCAGATAGAACTGTTGAACAGCGAGCTTGATCGATGGTCCGATCCCGCGTTCATCTCATCGGAGGCGCGTCGACGGTTGCATTTCCTTCTTCCTGGGGAAACCGGCTACGTCACCATCTCTCGGGATGGTCGGCCGGCGGAGTCGCTGTTGTCGGACGACGTGGCGCAGATTCCGCAGGGTTGGCACTCCGTCTTGTGGGAGTCCGTCCAGCGGGCCGACGGTCCTCCCGCTGTTTCCCCGAAGTCGGGAGACGGCGCGTAGGGTCCTGCCATGCACGACGGTGACCTCTCAGCGGTCGAACGTCAGATCGGTCGCACACCTCGGGGTGTCCTCGACGTTTCGTATCGATGCCCCTGCGGAGACCCCGCAGTAGTCACCACTGCTCCGCGGCTAGACGACGGAACACCGTTTCCGACCACCTACTACGTGACGTGCCCGCGCTTAACGAGCGCCATCGGGACACTCGAAGGTGACGGATGCATGCGCGAGATGGAGGAGCGACTCGCGGTGGATGACGCCCTGCGCGGGCAATATCTCGGCGCTCACGAGCGCTATCTCGCCGAACGCCGTCACCTGGGAGAGGTTCCGGAAATCGACGGGATCAGTGCCGGGGGTATGCCGCGGC
>WLWL01000148.1 GCA_012103605.1 Candidatus Nanopelagicales bacterium | reverse complement strand
TGGGTTGGTCCATTAGCGGAGCAGATCTTGCGTTCGCATTCACTGCGGGTGTCGCTGTGTTGATCATCGCCTGCCCGTGCGCGCTTGGATTAGCGACTCCCACGGCGCTTCTCGTGGGAACGGGGCGTGGGGCGCACATGGGAATCGTCATTCGCGGGCCGGAGATTCTTGAGTCCACACGAAAGATCGACACCATCGTGCTGGACAAGACAGGGACGCTGACGCACGGTCGGATGAGCGTCGTAGATGCCCTCATCGAGGCGGATCGACCCGACACGTACGAATTGACCGCCGCAGTCGAATCGGCGTCCGAACACCCCATTGGCCGCGCCTTTGCCGCTGCGATGGACGAGACCCGACCAGTAGAGGCGTTCTCAAGCACCCAAGGTCAAGGAGTCCGGGCAGTGGTCGACGGTTCCACAGTGGTCACGGGTCGGCCATCCTGGCTTGTTCAGGAGTGGTCGATCTCCATCCCGCTAACCGCACATGACTGGATCGACGACCAATGCGAGCGCGGACGAACCGTCATCGCCACAGCCATGGACGGCTCCTTCGGGGGAGCTTTTGCCATCGCCGATGCTGTCAAGGACTCCAGTGCGCAGGCAGTCTCGGAAATCAAAGAGCTTGTTGGTGAACCGATTCTCGTCACGGGAGATAACGCCCCTTCAGCTCAAGTCGTGGCCGATCAACTGGGTATCGGCGCTGTCGTCGCAGACGTGCTCCCCGAGTCCAAAATCGCAGTGGTTCGAGATCTTCAGGCCCAAGGGAAGTATGTAGCGATGGTGGGAGACGGCGTGAACGACGCTGCTGCTCTGGCGCAGGCCGACCTGGGCATCGCGATGGGATCGGGAAGTGACGTCGCGATTGAGGCAAGCGACATCACTCTGGTGCGCTCCGATCCGCGCAGCATCGTTGATGCCATCCGGCTGTCTCGTCGGACCCTCTCGACGATCAAAGGCAACCTGTTTTGGGCTTTCGCGTACAACATCGCTGCCATCCCGTTGGCTATGGCCGGGTTGCTCAATCCCATGATCGCCGGGGCGGCGATGGCCTTTAGTTCTGTGTTTGTTGTGGGCAACAGCCTCCGCCTACGCGGGTTCCAACCCACCGGGTAGCCTTTCGGGGCTCACGCGAGCAGGCCGCCTTAGCTCAGGGGTAGAGCAACGCACTCGTAATGCGTAGGTCCGGGGTTCAAATCCCCGAGGCGGCTCCACCGTGATCCCCCCGGCTTGGCATGATTCGGGCATGACGACTTCCAGGGACCCCGCCGCCACCATCGTCGAGCAGCAAGTTCAGCTGCGTGCACGTCTGCCGTTCGATGATGTCGCGGACTTCGCGAATGCCGACCGGGGCTTCATCGCGAAGCTGGATCCGTGTGTGGTGACCGACGCGGACGGCACCGTGGTGTGGAACAACGACTCCTACGACTTCTTGCAGGGTGAGTGCCCGGACTCGGTGAACCCGAGCCTGTGGCGGCAGTCGCAGCTGGTGGCCAAGCAGGGCTTGTACAAGGTTGTCGACGGCATCTATCAGGTGCGTGGCCTGGACCTGTCGAACGTGACGTTCATCGAGGGCGACGAGGGCGTGATCGTCATCGACACGCTGCTGACCAAGGAGACCGGGGCTGCGGCGCTGGGCCTGTACCGCGAGCATCGCGGGGAGCGGCCGGTCAAGGCGATCATCTACACCCATTCGCATGCCGACCACTACGGCGGGGTGAAGGGCTTCGTCACCCAGGAGCAGGTCGACGCCGGCGAGGTGCGGATCTTCGCCCCGGAGGGGTTCGTCGAGCACGCGGTGTCGGAGAACGTGTTCGCCGGGACGGGGATGAACCGCCGAGCCGGCTACATGTACGGCGCGGCGCTGGACCGTGGCCCCCGTGGGCAGGTGGGTGCGGGCCTGGGTCAGACCACGTCGACCGGTGAGGTGACGCTGCTGGAGCCGACCGACATCATCGACACCACCGGGCACGAGGAGGTCGTGGACGGGGTGCGGATGGTGTTCCAGATGGCCCCGGGTTCGGAGGCCCCGGCGGAGATGCTGACCTACTTCCCCGACTTTCGGGCGCTGTGCTCGGCCGAGGTCATGACCCACACCTTCCACAACCTGCTCACCCTGCGCGGTGCGCTGGTGCGCGACCCGCACGTGTGGGCGTCCTACGCCACCGAGACGATCGACCTGTTCGGGGGGGACGTGGAGGTCATCTTCGCCTCCCACCACTGGCCCACCTGGGGCAACGAGAACGTGGTGGAGTTCTTGTCCACGCAGCGTGACCTGTACGCCTACGTCCACGACCAGACCCTGCGGATGCTGAACAAGGGTATGACCGGGCCGGAGATCGCCGAGGCGATCCAGCTGCCCCCGGCGCTGGAGAACGCGTGGAACGCGCGCGGCTACTACGGGTCGGTCAACCACAACGTCAAAGCGGTCTACCAGCGCTACCTGGGCTGGTTCGACGGCAACCCGTCGAGCCTGTGGCAGCACACCCCGACCGAGAAGGCCACCCGCTACGTGGAGTTCATGGGTGGCGCCGACGCGGTGGTGGCCAAGGCCCGGGAGTCCTTCGACGCCGGTGACTTCCGCTGGGTCGCCGAGGTCGTCAACCACGTCGTGTTCGCCCAGCCCGACCACGCCGCGGCACGGGAGCTGCTCGCCGACACCTACGAGCAGCTCGGCTACGGCGCCGAGTGCGGCACCTGGCGCACCTGGTACCTGTCCGGTGCCACCGAGCTGCGCCACGGCCAGTTCGGCACACCGACCGAGACCAACGCCCCGGACGTGATCGCCCAGCTGACCCCGAGCATGCTCTTCGACGCGATCGCCATCCAGGTCAACGGCCCGCAGGCGTGGGACGAGAACCTCTCCATCGACGTCGTGCTCACCGACCTCGACCAGCGCTACCGGCTGCGGCTGGCCAACGGGGTGCTCACCCACAGCGCCGCAGCCCAGCGCGACGAAGCCGACGCCACCCTCACCACGACACGACGGGCACTACCCGTGCTGGCCGGCGGGCCCTCGGCCGACGAGCTCACCGCCGCGGGCATCGAGGTCACCGGCGACGCCTCGGTCCTGGCGCGGCTCGTCGCCGTGCTCGACCCCGGCGACAAGAACTTCGCCATCGTCACCCCGTGACCGGCGTCGCCAAACCCACGCCATGAGTGGGGATCGGACATGGGCCCGTCGTGCGCAGGAGATGGACGAGGCCGCGTTCCGGCGTGTCGCGGCACCGGCACACGCCAAGCCAGCCGCCAGCAACGCCACCGCACCAACGGCCGCACCAACGCGATACCAAGAACGCTTCACGAGCCCTTACACCCATGTGTGTATCGACAGTGACCCCGCACCAGGGAGCCTACGTCGCCAACGCCCTTCTGTGGCGCAGTCACGCAAGAGTGAAACAAGCACACCACTTTTGTCGCACCGCACGTCACACGTGCCACGGTTCCGCAGCGGCAATGGTGAAAATTTGCACCCAGGTAGTGGGATGCCACGGTGGGGGTGCGTCTAAACAACCCCCGGGTCACAGTCCCGGAAGTCCAAACAAGAGCGAAAGCGCCGGTGGTGGGTAGAACCAAATTAGAACCATTCAAGGTGCTAAACCCTGAAACGCCATCATCCGCGGTGACAGTAGATCCCTCCTGAACAAAGAGGTCCCGCCGGTTTCGTGAGGTTTTGAACGCACTCGTAATGCGTAGGTCCGGGGTTCAAATCCCCGAGGCGGCTCCACATTTCTGGTGCCTTTTGAGGGAAAGTGCGTACGTTGTGCGTGCACTAGCGTGAGGAAGCCTCCTGGATTACTGCTGTTGGGTTTGCGCCATGAAAGCCCCCAAGTAAT
>WLWL01000147.1 GCA_012103605.1 Candidatus Nanopelagicales bacterium | reverse complement strand
ACGCCCAGATGTCGGGAGCGACGGTCGCCAAGTAGGCGGAGAAGTTGGCGGTTGTTCCCGAACTGTCCGAACGGTGGAACTGGGCGATCGTGGCATCCGGTAGTGAGACACCGGAGTTGGTGGCCGCAATGGCGGGATCGTTCCACGACGTGATCTCGCTGGCGAAGATGCCGGCGATGGCTTCGGGGCTCAACACGAGATTGTCGACACCCTCGAGGTTGTATGCCACGGCGATAGCGCCGCCGACCATCGGGATATTGAGGGCATCATTTCCCTCGCAACGCTCGACGGCCGCTGCCATGTCTTCATCAACAACGGCAGCGTCCGTGCCAGCGAAGGACACCTGGCCGGAGGCAAACGACTCGACACCCGCGCCGGAACCGACGGGCTGGTAGTCGATGGTCGATTCGGGGCAGGCGATCTGGTACGCCGTCACCCACTCGGTGATGGCATTCGCCTGGGCGCTCGAGCCGGCCGCCTGGATACTCCCGTCGACGCAGTTCACGTCCATTGCCGACGAATTCGAACCAGAATCGCTGGAGGTCGAGGAATCATCACTCGAGCCACATGCAGCAAGAACGATCGAGATGCCCGCGATGGCAGCCGTCACAGCCAGGGTCTTCATGTTCTTCACGAAGGTCCTCCGTTTGTTGGGTTGAGCCGGGTGATGGTGGTCCCGACGACGCAGACGCTAGGAGCGCCCGGTGAACGCTCCACCGGAGCAAAGTGAACGAAAAATGAACAATGGATCGCCGTTCTGTAACAGGCGACCGTGATCACGATGCCTGCATTGCCTGAAGACAACCGATAGGTGACGAAAACCTGACGTGTATACCCCGTTGGTGCTCCTCGGGTAGGACAGGGCACTATTGCCTTCCACTAACGAACGACGGAGGCCCCTATGAAGAAGTTGCTGTTCCTGGCGATTCTCGGAGGCGTCGGCTACCTGGTCTACCGCCAGTACATGGCGAGCCAGGCCGAGCAGGATCTGTGGGCCGAAGCCACCGCGGCACCCGACCTTCGATAACGGTCACCGTCGGCGAGTTCACGCCGGTCCGACGGGAGCCTCGCGCTCCGGTAACCTTCGGCGTCGCGCGAGAGCGAGAACGTCAGGGGGCTTAGCTCAGCTGGTAGAGCGCTGCCTTTGCAAGGCAGAAGTCAGGGGTTCGAGTCCCCTAGCCTCCACAAAGCTTCCATGGCAAGCGGGCACAACGGGCGACCATGCACATACCCACGAGCCATCAGAAAATCGATACGACGATGCGGCACGAGCTGCGGGTTCTCAATACCGACGATCCTCGTGTTGGCGGCCGCGCGGGAGTTAGACGGACATGACGAGCACCCATCATGCTCGCACGGCCGGTCGGAGCGAGTCTTGGCGTATGAATCCACCCACAAGGTGGAAGACCTGTCGGGAGCGGGATCCAGGCCTGTGAGGTAACGAATAGTGGCCGAATCAGGCAGCGTGTTGGCATACATCCAGAGAACTGCGGTGTGGTTCACCTGCGGGCGAGGCTCATCAGTAACGAAACCCTCGTCGATCGTGCGCTGGTGCACCGACGCTGCGTGGTCTTCGATTATGTGAGCCTCGGTCAGTCAAGCGCCCTCAGAGTGGGAACCCCAAGCAAGGTGTGCGGAATGGTGGGTGGACAAGCGCCCCGAAGGTAAGCGAACCATGGAGGCAGGAATCTGTGAGTAGGGCCAATCATTCGCGGTCCACCGTGAATTGGAAGGGATATCCGCCAGGGCGTGCTGGAAAGCGGAGGAAGCAATTTCGAATTCAGGGTGTTCAAGTCTGAAAGGACGTGCGCATCAACTCTGTTTTTGATCTACCTGACAGCACCTCATGATGACAAACCAGATCAATTGATAGCTGCGATCTTCCCGAAGATCCAAGCGTAAGGTACGTTCGGCGCTCCGGTATACGTAATGAGCACCGCAGGCAAGAGCACCGCCACCAACAGGGTCCAGGCCAATGGATTCCGCAGCCCAATTAAATGGGCTCTCCTACGCATTCGTGGAACGGCGTCCAGTAGTGCGGTCATGAGTGCGGCACCAGATAGCCCGACGAACACTCGAGTTTGGTCCACCGTAATCGCAGTGAAGACCAGAGGTACAACAACAATTCCAATAAGGAAGAACAAGCGATTTCGATTACTCATATCGGCGAGGATCCAGCCCACAACAATCCAGGAGATGCCGAGAATTGCGAAGAGAGATAGCGGGAAGTTGATAAAAAAATTATGCAAGCCTTGCAACAAGTATCCTTCAATGTACCCTCCTCGAGTTGAAACGCCCACATGCATTGCGTAGAGCGACAGTGCCCCCAGAAGGGCAATCGCCAAAAGGAGACCAAAGAGAGTCGACCGCCGACGTTCTCTAAAATTGGGAATCAACGTTATGGCTAAAAGACACCCCATAGCGATAACTGCTTGCTCAGGATTTCCGAGACTCATCAGCACGACGCCTGCAGTGACTCCGCCCACTGTTCGCCCGAACACTGCAGTGACCAGTGCCCCCAGGAACATCCAAGCATCGTGACCTCCTACATTGGTCATGAGTACCTGTCCGATGGGACCGAGAATGATGACAATCGCCAATAGGCGACCGTCAACGCCATATCTCCCAGGTCGAAGGACAAAGCCCAAGACCACAAGAGCAACCACAGACACACATAAAGATATGCGGGCGTACGCTCCGGCAAATTCCCACCCGAGGATGAAGGCTATTGAGCGATTGCCGTAGGAAATAGAGTCAGCCGTGGGCAATGGCTCAGGCCAACTTTCCAGGGCAGCAGACGTCCCCACCAGCTGCACACCAGCCTTCAACAAGCCAATCAAAGCAAGACCGATGACAAAGAGCACCCAGGGAATATCGTTGAAAAAGCGGTCTAGACGAGCAACTCGTGAGGGGCCTTGAAGGGAACCCTGCCACGAGTTTTCGCCACCCGAAACCTTCAGTGAATCCCCCTAGCCTCAGTGGCCGCCGAAGCCTACCCGTAACTGATATTACGAAACAATCGTCGTAGTGACACCCGAGGCTGGACCCACCTCGGAATAAGTGGGGACGGACAGCCCCGAATCAACATGACAGCCAATCATGCGCCCGCCAAAGTTGTTTTGGGAAGTTGTCTGGATGGATATCCATAGCCCCCGTTGTCGAGAATGAAGATGGCGTGAGGCAACTGCTGGTGCATCAAAGTCGAAAGTTCTTGGACGTTCATGGCAAAGCCACCATCCCCGTCTACTCGTTCTTGGCAGACGACGCCAATCCCGGCGTGAACTACGCGGTTCGTGTCGTGGGCAGCAGTGTGGTTCGTGTCGATGCCGTCTATGGGGAATCGTCCGTAAAGAAGGCGAACGCAGGGGACAAGTTGGTGACCAAGTGGATTGATCGAGCAAGCAAAGCTGTGCTCAAGTTCTCCGGCATGGATCCGTACGCGGCCTAAGTCCTCGGTCGTCCCCTTGTGGTGGGGGTCGGATATGAACCGATGACACCCAGGCCATGAGTCCAACGAACACTCAAGGCGGAGGCGTTGGGCCATGTCTGCGGGGTATGCGGTGGCGTGACAGGATCACGCCATGGCAACCACAGCGACCATCGCAACCAATCACGGCGACATTCAGGTCAACCTTTTTCCCGATCAAGCCCCCAAGACGGTGCGCAACTTCACCGGCTTGGCGGAAGGCACCCAGGAGTGGACCGACCCCAAAGTGCAGGCGAAGTCCACAGCTCCGCTGTATGACGGCACGATCTTCCATCGGATCATCCCCGGATTCATGATCCAAGGCGGCGACCCCCTCGGGACGGGCACCGGTGGGCCCGGTTACCGCTTCGACGATGAGCCTCACCCCGAGCTCACCTTCGACAAGCCGTACTTGCTGGCGA
>WLWL01000146.1 GCA_012103605.1 Candidatus Nanopelagicales bacterium | reverse complement strand
GGCGGGCAGGTTTTCCGCCACGAGCGGGCAGCAACCCGAGGTGCTCCTGCCGGTTTCACGCGCAGTTCAGCCGCAAAGCCGTAACGGTTGCGTAACGAGTGGGGGGTCGCGATTGGCGTATTCCTCGGCTGCCCAACAAGATTGCTCCTAGCGCACCCGCCACGGGCGCGTTTCTCCAACCCCTCGAAGGGAATACATATGTTCAAGCGCTCACAGCGCGGAAGAGCTTTTGCCGCCCTTGCGGCGGCAGGTGCCCTCTCCGTGACGCTGGCCGCCTGCGGAGGCTCCGACGATTCGAGCAGCGACGATGCTGCCTCGGACGACACCTCCGAAGAGGCTGCCGACGATGCCGGTGACGATGCCGGTGACGATGCCGGTGACGATGCCGGTGACGATGCCGCGGCTGAAGACACCGGTGCCCCGGTTGCCGTTTCTCTTATTTTGAAGAACCAGACGAATCCATTCTTCGTCGCCATGGAGGCGGGTGCACAGGAAGCAGCCTCCGCGAATGGCGTCGACCTCACGGTCGGAGCTGCGAAGGAAGAGGGCGATGAAGCGACTCAGATCGACTTGATCGAAAACGCGATCGCCCAGGGGCAAGCTGGAATCCTGATTACGCCAATGTCCGTCAACGTCAACGACGCCATCAGCAGAGCCCGTGACGCCGGTCTGTACGTAATCTCCCTCGACACGCCAACCGATCCGCCGGACATCGTGGACATCACCTTCGCTACGGATAACTGTCTCGCGGGCGAGGCAATCGGTGAGTGGACGGCGGGTAAGCTCAATGGCGAGACGGCGGTCATCGCCGAACTTGTCATCTTTGACGATCGCGTCGTTTCCGTTGACTACTGCCGCGCCAACGGCTTCCTCACCGGCATGGGTATCGACGTTCCTGTGCTTGAGGACATGACTAGCGCCGCTGACAGCGGTTCTTACACCACCGGTGCCGGTGGCGAGTACGAGATCACCTGCCTTGAGGCAACAGGCGCCAACGAAGAAGGTGGCCGTAAGGGCATGGAAAACTGCCTCGCGGGCAATCCTGACATCAACGTCGTCTACACGATTAACGAGCCGACGGCGTTCGGTGCCGCTGCTGCTTTGGAAGCTGCCGGTAAGACCATCGGCGAGGACGTTCTCATCGTCTCGGTTGATGGCGGTCTGGCGGGCGTCGAAGCGGTAAAGGCAGGCCAGATCCAGGCGACCTCGCAGCAATACCCGCTGTTGATGGCCAAGCTTGGAGTTGAGGCCATCAAGCAGATCGCGGACGGAGGTGCCCCGCCGGAGAATACTTCCGCTAACGGAGAATTCTTCGATACAGGCGTCACCTTGTGTACCGACGATCCGCAGGACACGGTGACTGCTGCTCCGCAGGAGTCCGCCCAGTACTGCATCGACAATGCTTGGGGATAACCCCCCAAGCACAAAGTAAGTCGAGTCGAGGGGTGGCAGCGATGCTGCCACCCCTCGCTCTGCGGGGAAAAGATCTTGGCGATTCTCCGGCCGACCGCTGCCCTACTCCCTAGACTGCGAACCCTCGACCCATCCGACCCAACACGTATCCGACATCCGGAGGCATCAAGGTGAGCACCCCCCCTGCCACTACTCCTGATCTTGATCTTGACGACGAGTTTGCTTACAAACGTTCACCCGTGCAGCGACTGCAGATATTCCTGCACCGCTACCCCTGGATGAGCTCGCTGGTCGTCCTAATTGGGGTCATTCTCGTCTTCGCTCTTGTAAATGAGCGGTTCTTGCTCCCGGCGACCGTTTCCCTGATGCTCCAACAGACGGTCATCGTGGGGACTTTGGCGATTGCTCAAACGTTAATTATTTTGACAGCAGGAATTGACCTGTCCATTGGCGCAATCATGATTTTCGGGCAAATGGTCATGGCAAACTTTGCCGTTTACACAACCGCGTCGAATGTCTTGCCCGTCGCGGGTACCAATCCCTACATAGCGATTTTGCTCGGGATACTGGCCGCTACCGGCGCGGGGGCAATCAACGGCCTCCTAATCGTTCGCTTCAGTTTGCCACCCTTCATCGTGACGCTCGGAACCTGGAGCGTCTTCATGGGCATAACGCTGATTCTCTTCAAGGCGCGGACTATTCAAGGTCCGGAAATGCCGGAACTCATGAAACTCTTGGGTGATGCTTTCCCCGTAGGCCCCTACCGCTTCACCTTCGGCTTCGTCGTCATGTTTGTTCTCTACTTGATCTTTGCTTGGGTCTTGAAGAATACGGCTTGGGGAACCCATGTTTACGCCGTCGGCGACGACCCCGTAGCAGCCCAACTCTCAGGCATCAATACAAAACGAGTTCTCTTCAGCGTGTACTTGGTTGCAGGTGTGGTGATGGGCATTGCTGCTTGGATCACCATTGGTCGGGTCGGGTCCGCCAGTCCCAACGTTGACGCAATGCTCAATCTGCAAACCATCACCGCCGTTGTGATAGGCGGCACTTCCTTATTCGGGGGCCGGGGGGCAGTTATCGGTTCCTTAATCGGAGCCCTAATCGTGAACGCGGTCGAGATGGGACTATCACTTGCGGGTGTCGACCAGGCCTACCGGACTGCCTCAATCGGCATTCTGGTGATTGCCGCCGTTGGGGCTGATCAGTGGATTAGAAGGGTGAAAGCATGACCGAGCCCATCGTCAAAGGACGCAACCTCGTAAAGAGGTTCGGGAGCGTTGTCGGCCTAAATCACGCCGACTTTGACCTATATCCGGGTGAGGTGCTCGCCGTCATCGGCGACAACGGCGCCGGCAAATCAACCCTGATCAAGTGCTTTGCTGGGGCTCACACTCCGGATGAAGGAGAAATGTGGCTACAGGGCGAGCAGGTGGAGTTTCGTAGTACTCACGAGGCTCGTGAACGTGGCGTCGAGACTGTTTTCCAGACTCTCGCCGTGGCACCCGCGTTGGACGTGGCGGCAAACCTCTACTTGGGTCGCGAGGAGCGCAAATCAGGACCCCTTGGAAGCGTTCTTCGCATGTTGGATAAGAAGGGAATGCGTCAACGATCGTCAGATCACCTACAGAATCTAGGAATCAGTACTCTGCAAAACATCACACAGGCGGTGGAGACGCTTTCCGGCGGTCAGCGACAGGCGGTTGCTGTAGCGCGTGCTGCCGCCTTCGGAAGCCAAGTCATTATCCTAGATGAGCCCACCGCCGCTTTGGGTGTTCGCGAGTCCGCCAAGGTGCTCAACCTGGTACAAGATTTGCGCGGACGGGGTATCTCAGTCATCTTAATTTCCCACAATATGCCCCAGGTGTTCGAGGTCGCGGATCGTATCCACGTTCAACGCCTCGGTCATCGTGCTGCGGTCGTGACACCGCAGACGCACTCGATGAATGACGCCGTGGCCATCATGACCGGGGCGCTGCAGGTGCCGGAGAACGAGCAGACGCTCACTCCGCTGGGCTCACCCGCCTAGTTGCTGTAGATCGCGGGACGGTCGGGAACGTCAATCTCGACTGCTTCGCCTCGCTTCAGCGCGTCCACGGCGGCGCGGCACGAGATGGACGCCATGAAGCCGTCCCAGGTGGAGGCACCCGCGGGGCTGGTCAGCCCGCGAATGCCGTCGATCCAGGCCTGCATCTCTGCTCGGTAGGCCTCACCGAAGCGCCCGAGCCACAGTTCTGGAATGTCTTGCCCCCGGACTCCCTGCGAGGTGTGGGTGACGAAGGTGCCGTCGCCCATGTCGAGGATTCCGTTGCCGGCGACGACGGAGCATCGGACTTCATAGCCGTATCGAGCGGTCATGAACATCTCGATCGTGACCATGACACCGGAGGTGGTCCGGAAGGTGATCAACAGCGGGTCTTGCTGACCATCCGGGACGTCCGGGCCGGGCTTTCCGGACAGAACCTGCACCCACTCGTAGTCCTCGTCCAAAAGCCACCGGCTGATGTCGACT
>WLWL01000145.1 GCA_012103605.1 Candidatus Nanopelagicales bacterium | reverse complement strand
AGACACCAGGCTCATCGATTCACGATTGGCGTGGACCGGTGCGGGCTGACTATCTCGCCGTGCCCATGACGGCTGGCGTCCAGCGACCCCACCGGACGCTGCTGCGCCCTGCTGGAGATTTCGTCGTAACTCGACAGCCCGTTCGAGTCGTCGCTCCGGCCCTGCGGCACGCGAAAGGTCTCGCACCTTCGGGACGGATAGCCGTGCGAGTCTCCTCCGCACGTCGCATCGGCAAGCCGGTCGACGAAATGCCCACGGGCGGGGTGCTCGGCGACGATGATGCACCGATCACCGGGCCCACCGTTCAAGCCAGCGGGCCGGTTCCCATCAGCGACCACGAGGAGTTTCTGTCGGATGACGACGCGCCGGCAAGTTCGGGCACCATCACCCCGACGTCGGCGAGACCTCTCCCCCGCCCGTGGACGCCGCGTCCTCCTCGCCGTCAGATGAGCACCGGGCCGGTCCCCCTTGCACCTCAAGGAGTCGCTCCGGCCCGCTCGGTTCGAAAGCCCGAGGATCAGGTGCCCCCGGGTCGAGGCGAGGAGCCAGGTGAGAGGGAAGTGCTCCCCTCCGAACCGCCCAGTGACGTTCTCGCCGCGATCACGGTCACCGAGGACGGCCGCACTCTCACCGGCCGAACCCGCCCCATGCGACGTCCGGGTACCCGACCACCAGCTCAGTCATCCGCTCAGTCATCCGATCCGACGCCCCCGCCTACACCGGCTCCGTCTGCGACAACTGCATCCCCGACAACCACGTCCGCGACATCGTCACCCGATACGCGACCCGTACCGGCACACGCCCACGAGCACACCCGTATGCCCGCCGAGACGTCGAATCACGTGGATGCCGTCAATCCACCAGAGCCCGTTCGTGCCGCCCCGGCAGGTCCACCCGCAGGATCGTCGCCTGACTCGTCGTCCGCTCCCGCCGTTCAGTCAGACGGTATTCAGCGACGGCCGCGCTCCACCCGCATTCGAGGCTCAGCCCCCGCCGCTGCAACTGCAGCTATCGCGCACGCATCACCCGTCGAGGCGGATGACCCACAACCACCGTCAGCGGACACTTCAGCGCCCGTTACGCCGCCCGCGCCATCCACACAGGGTGCCCCCGTGACGACATCGCCTGCGTCACATCCATCAGCGTCAAGTCCATCCGCGCAGCCTTTGACTCCATCCACTCCGTCGATAGCGCCAGCCACACCAGCACCAGTCGAGCCGCCAGAGACGTCCGCTTCATCCCCCGAGTCCGCTATCGATGCCGTGCAATCAAGCGCCGTGCAATCACCTGACCTACCACCGAGCAGTGTGCAACGAAAAGACATACGACCTGGAAAAGACGTACGTGGAGAAGGCGCAGAGCGAGAAGACGGACGACAACCCGCAGACTCGGCCGATAAGCCAAATACGAACGCTGCTCCCGTATCGCGTTCCTCGACACCCATGTCAGAGCCGACTACGCAAGAGCCCACGACACCTCCCTCGTCGACACCTCTGTCCGGCACGTCACACCAGGCGTCCGCACCAGTCCTCTCCGACGCGCCTCTTCAACGCAGAGCCACCACCACACGTCGCGCCGACGATGCAGGTGCGCCTAACGACACCCTCGACCCACATGGGTCATCCGAGACGTCACCCGTGACTGCATCAGCGGCTCCATCGGCAGCTCAAACATCTATGTCAACGCCCACCGTCAACCCGATTCAAGCGGCGCCGTCATCGCCGTCATCGCCGTCCACCGACTCGTCCGCATCGGGACGGTCGGAAGACTCCATGCAGTCGCCAGCCTCAGTGGAGTCGTCAGAATCGGAACAGTCACAACCCGATCAGCCAACCCCTGCCTCCGCAGGGTCGCCCACAACGATCACGGTTCCCGCCGACGTCAGAGCAGCTGTCGCGGCAACCACCGGGGTGTCCCCCGCAACAGCGTCGCTCGTTCGCGGAGAAGCAGTAAGCAAGAGGGCTCGGGATCTTCAAGCAGATGCCTTTACCCATCAAGGTCACGTTCACCTTCCCGGCACCGCTCCGCTGACGTCCGATCGCCAACGCCGACTCCTCGCGCACGAACTCACACACGTCGTCCAACAAGGAAGCGGCAGACAACTGCCACCCGAACACACCCCTGAGGGTCAGCGCCTCGAACAGAAGGCGCTTGATGTGGAAGGCATGCTGGCAACGCCGTCATCCAACGGCGCCCCCTCACTCAACGTGCCTACGTCGGCACTGCCGACGCCGGCCAGCACACCCGCTATGACTCCACCAGTAACAACTTCGACCGGAGTTATTCCCGCAGCAAGCCCTGCTTTCGCACCCGCACCTACCGCGCCCGGCGGACGTCCACTAGCCGCGCGCGCGCGCCGTGGCGACACACCCACCAAGCGCACACAAATACCCGGGAAGAGGGTCGATGCATCCTCGAGCGGCGACCTGGTGCGCGTCGTGGCAATTCCCCGCTCGCCGCGTCTCAGCGACCGTCAAAAGCCAGACAGCAGCCCTGCGGCAGCAACGACACCCGTCGGCCAAAGGACCCCATTGCAGGCAGGCGTCCCGCAGGCATCTGGGTTGCAGCCGGTGACACTTCCCGTCGTCACCTCGCATAACCCCGCGACCGCCTCCCAGAACCCGACGGCGTCATCCGCTACCGACACTTCTGTACTCCAGCGAAGAAGATCCCAAGCGACAGCTCCCTCGACACCCGTTCCGCCAACCACGCCACCGCCGTCGGCAACTGCGGCCACTCCTACACCAGTGACCGGCCACCGGCCTCAGAACTCGCGACGATCCTCGACGGAACGCGAAGACGCTACCCCCGATGATGCGTGGCTCGAGCGCCATGCGGCAGCTCTCTACCCCCTCATCCGGCGCCATCTCAGAAACGAGCTCCTGCGAGACCGCGAACGACGCGGCCGACTCGTGCGGGAGGATTAGGCCATGTCGACCCCAGCGCCCTTCGACTCCGATTACACCGCGACCAACTTCGTTGGCTTCTCGATCAGTGTTGATGTCGTCGCATCGGATCAAACGCTCGGCGCCAATTGGCAGTCGCTGTCCCTGGGTTCGGTAAGCCTCGGCGCCCAGGATCTTCAGGCCGGTGGCTACAACCGAAGCCGGTTCCAGATGATGGGCTCGCTGGACTACGGCAACGTCACCTTGACTCGACCGTGGACCGCCAACCAGTCCGGATGGATCGCCCAGTGGTTCGCCGCCGCAGAAGTGTCCGGTCCATCAACCGTTTCCGTAACGGTCAACTACCTAGACGTTCAGGGATCACTGCAACAGGCCACCTACAACTTCCGCAACGCCTATCCCGTGTCATGGACACAACCAGACTTCGTCGCCGTTCCCTCCGCGGAGACGCCTCCGCGCATCACCGAGACACTTACATTCTCCCACTCCGGTTTTGCCGAGAGTGGCAGCCTCGCGTCCGGAATCGACAGTGCCGAATCCGTGCAGCCGTTCAAACTCGTGGTGCTTCCCGGTGGAGTCTCCGGAGTCGCGAGCGCTCTATCTGCCGTCACGAGTTGGACTCCCGGAGGGGATGCCGCCGCGTACATGCCGTCGACTGCGCTGTCCGCGAAGAGCGAGTCCAACGCCAAAATTGCAGGCGCGACGCTCGGAGGCTTTCCCGCCATCACTTTCTGGGTTCCCCCCTCCAGCGTGAACGTCACTAAATCAGCCGAGTGGCGAATCAACGATTCACCGTCCGCGGAGGGGTCGGGGCCGGTGAATTGGCTGGGAACGCGACCGATGACGATCGAATTCGACTTCACCCTTGACGGTGCGCGCGTCGACCAGGGCCAAGGTGGAACCGCCGGTGGGGAAAGCGTTCTACCCGAGGTCGAGCGCTTGCTGGCGTTGTGCGAAGTTGATTCACTCCTCGCCCTCGCTGGGATTGGAACGGCTCCGCTGGTCGTGCTCTTATGGGGAAATTTCG
>WLWL01000144.1 GCA_012103605.1 Candidatus Nanopelagicales bacterium | reverse complement strand
CATGTCGGTCTCAGCGCGAACGTCATCGTCGTAGTGCAGGTCGAGCCTGGGTTCGCCATCGATGATGCCCACGCTCACGGCAGCCACCGAGTCGATCAGAGGATCGGTGGAAATATGCCCCTCGCTTCTCGCCCACGACAGGGCATCGACGAGCGCGACGTAAGAGCCCGTGATGGCCGCTGTTCTGGTGCCACCGTCGGCCTGCAGAACATCGCAATCGATAACGATGGAGTTTTCACCGAGCACCGACATGTCCACAACCGCGCGCAAACTGCGGCCGATCAGCCGAGAGATTTCCTGAGTCCGGCCCCCAAGCTTGCCCTTGACGGATTCACGCTGATTGCGCGTGGTGGTCGCCCGCGGCAACATCGCGTACTCGGCGGTGACCCACCCGGTTCCGGAGTCCTTCAGCCAACGGGGGACGCCGGGAGTGAAAGACGCGGTGCACAGCACCTTCGTCTTTCCGAAAGACACCAGGGTCGATCCCTCGGCATGCTCCGACCAATGCCGCTCGAAGGAGACGGGTCGGAGTTGGTCTGAGGTACGTCCATCGGATCTCGTCATGGGCGAGACACTATCCAGCGTGCACAACAGCCGGACGCCCGTGGTTCTCCTTCAGATAGCCAACCTTTTGTCCGGAGTGGGAAACGGCGCAGTGATGATCATCATCCCGTGGCTGGTGCTCGAACAAACAGAATCGGCAGCGGCAGCTGGGCTCGTCGCCGCCCTCTCCACCATTCCAGCCGTCATCGTCGTCCCGGCTGTCGGTGTCGCCATCGATCGCGTCGGCCGAAAGCCGATCAGCGTGCTCTCGGACATCGCATCGGCCGTGTCCGTGTTTGCCTTTCCCGTGGTCGGCTGGCTTGTCGGTCTCGATCTCGCCTGGATCCTGGTCCTGGCGATTGTCGGAGCGAGTTTCGATCCTGCGGGCTACACCGCCCGTAAATCACTCATTGTCGATGCTGCTCGGGCCGGTGGCGTCCGTTTGGAAGCGCTGAACGGGGTGCACGAAGCACTCTTCGCGGCGGGCTGGACCGTGGGTCCCCTCGTCGGCGCTGGCCTCATCGCAACGCTGGGAGCCGAGCAAGCCATGTGGATTCCCGGTGGCCTCTTCATCATCGCCGCGGCATGCATCTGGGCGATGCGCGTGGGTGACGCCGGCCAGGAGTCACGCATCCTCGATGGCTCCGACACCGGCGCGGTGGGACTCACCCGTGGACTCGTTTCGCTGTGGAGCGACAAGGCCCTACGCACGCTGACCATTGCGATCATGGTTCTCGCCGGGGTCTACCTGCCAACGGAAAGCGTGATCCTTCCGGTCTATTTCGAAGGTCTTGGCCAGCCGGAAGGCCTGGGATTGGTTATCGCGGGTCTCGCTGGTGGGAGCGTTGTCGGTGCCCTGTCCTATGGGTGGCTGAGCAAGAGATGGACGCCCTACCAAATCATTCGTGCAGCCTTGATCGGAACCGCAATCGGTGTCATTCCGATGGCCTTCCTGCCCGCGCTCCCCCTTTTCGTGTTCTTCGGCGTTGTTCTCGGCCTCAGTTGGGGGCCCATGCAACCTCTGCTCAACACACTGGTGCAAATACGCATTCCCGCTCATCAGCAAGGGCGCGTGTTCAGCATCCAATTGACGGCCTTCTACGTCTTTCCACCACTGGCGATGCTGGCCACCGGGGCTGCGGCCGAGCAATGGGGAGTCCGAGCCGTCTATCCGGTTCTCGCGGCAGTGCTCGTTGTCACGCTCATGGTGACGCTGTCGCTCTCCGCTATTCGCGACGTCGATCGACCTCCAGCGAACTAACACGCCCAATTTCCGGACCGAGGAACCGGCGACCGTGGTCTTCGAAAGCATCCGGATCACCGGTGACGAGAAATTCATAGATCGGTGATGTTTCGCCCTCGCTGCGCAGAAGGTCGCCGGCTACGAGCACCCGATAGACGTCTTTCGCTGTTTCTTCCGCACTCGACACCAAGGTGACGTCGTCCCCCATGACGTACGCGAGCACACCGGTCAGCAATGGATAGTGCGTGCACCCGAGCACAAGGGTGTCGACCTCGGACTCCTGGAGCGGAGCCAGGTACTCGCGTGCCACCGCGATGGCTTCGTCGCCGCTGGTCACTCCCGCTTCCACGAGTTCGACAAAGCGCGGACACGCCTGGGTTTGAACGGTGACCTGCGGTGCCGCCGCGAATGCGTCGATGTATGCCCCGGATGCGATGGTGGCTTCGGTTCCGATAACACCGACGCGGCCACCACGCGTTGCCGAGACGGCACGACGCACAGCTGGATGCACGACCTCGATGACGGGAACCTCATACCGTTCGCGAGCGTCTCGCACGGTCGCAGCGCTCGCGGAGTTGCAGGCGATGACCAAGGCTTTAACTCCGTCGTCGACCAAGCGATCCATAATTTCGAGTGAATACTCGCGAACCCGGGCGATCGGTAGTGGACCGTACGGACCTCGAGAGGTATCCCCGACGTATCGAATCGACTCCGCAGGGAGTTGATCGATGATCGCCCGGGCGACCGTGAGGCCCCCGAAACCCGAATCGAATACCCCGATTGGCGCGTTGTTGGTCATGGCCCACTAAGCGTACGGCGCGCCGCAGCCCCCGAAAGGGGTCCTGGTCTCTACCCTCACAGTCGCGTGGTCAAGGAGACTGCGCGACTTCCCCTGAGGAGGGAACATGTCGGACACCGCAATCAAGCGCCCCGCAGGCGTCACGATCGTGGGCATCTTGACGGCCATTCTCGGCGTCATCA
Source organism: Candidatus Nanopelagicales bacterium (assembly GCA_012103605.1). Classification (GTDB taxonomy): domain Bacteria; phylum Actinomycetota; class Actinomycetes; order S36-B12; family S36-B12; genus S36-B12. Next base: position 1,170 of record WLWL01000144.1, on the reverse strand, counting down.
ACATCGTTTTCGGTGTGTGGATGTTGATGTACTGGCTGGGAATCAAGCTCGGGACGCTCTTCGAGGGCCAAACCGTGTTCTGGCTCCTATTCAACGGCTTCCTCGCCGTCGTGATGGGCCTGATCTACTTCTGGCTGACACAGTTGACGTTCGCCGGAAGCCAGACGGCGCAGGTACTGATCTCGGTCTTCGCCGTCATCAACATCGTTTTCGGATTCTTCCACTTCGACTCCGGTGGTGCGGCGCAGATCGTCATCAACTTGATCGTCGTCCTGATCGTCAACACCCATAAGGCGAAACTCTGGTTTAGCCAGACGGCCTAACCCCACGGGCAACCGTTTCATCTCGAAAGGGCATTCGGATCATCCCGAAAGGGAACCGAGTGCCCTTTCGCATGTGCCCGAGCGCCCGTGGGCATGCACATGCGCGCCTGTCGACGTGTGGGCGGCACACGGAGGCGGTGTAGAACTGCCCGTTTTCGGTTAGGCGAGAAACCCATCGGCCGCGGCCGGCAAGATCGTTACGGAATCTCCGACGGCAACGTCGGTGTCCAGGCCGTCAAGGAATCGCACGTCTTGGTCGTTCAGATACACGTGCATGAAGCGCCGAAGGCCTGCGTCGTCGAGGAGCCGCTGGCCGATACCGGAGTAGTTGGCGTCGAGGTTGGTGATCACTTCCTGCAGCGATGCACCTTCGACAAAGACCACGCTTCTCCCACCGGTATGGGCGCGAAGAATTATTGGGATACGAACACCGACGGCCATCTCGAGCCCTCTCTGCAGTCCAGGTCCAGAAGGTAGGCGGACATAGTCAGAAGCGCTCCAGAAAGGACCATGATGGGGGACATGATCTGTAACAACTAGTGATTAAACGGACAAATAGGACCTATTTGTGTCGCAGTTTGCTCTTCGTGTCTTGTTCCACTTGACCTCGGCTTTGACGGCCACCACGCTAGGGGCGCTGTGCTCTTCGGGGAACAGCGCGGAGGAACTGAAAACAACCGGTGGCCGCCTCCCGGCGGCCATCTCTCATGCATGGAGGCCTGAGTGGACGTCGTTAATCTCGACTACTCGCAATACCAAACTGTTTACAACATTCTCTCGTTCGCGCTGGCGTCCATGCTGGCGACGTTCGTGTTCCTACTTGCTGTGACGGGCCGTGTTCTTCCCC
>WLWL01000143.1 GCA_012103605.1 Candidatus Nanopelagicales bacterium | reverse complement strand
CCGCCAATTCAGTATCCGATACCGAGTTCGACAGAACGCTGACCTTGCCATTCAATCCCCCGCTGTCGAGATACGCGTCGAGAAACTCGCTTGCATGCCACCCCAAGCGTCCAATGCACACGAGGTCCGGAACCACGTCGGGTCCATGCCGCTCAATCAGTTGTTGCCACGCCGACAGAGCCAAACGGTGGTTCTTGCGTGCCTCGATCGTGCCAACACACAGCACGTACGGCCTCGGCCATGGCACCTGGGACAGGTCTCGATTCTCTGGTGTTATGCCGCACGGCAACCGAGTCGCGTGGCCTGGAGGTGCAGGCAATCCCTTGCCATCCGCATAGGCAACGAAATCGCGTCGCGATGACTCGCTAATCGCTGGGACGGCGCTCGCTGAACTGATGAGGAGGTCGAGGTACCGCGTGAACAGACGGTTGACAGTCGATGTGTGGCCGGTCTCCATGACCGGCGTCAGGTCATAAAGCAGGGCAACGAGCGTGGCACCCTGGGTGTGCGCGAGGCGGGCAGCGCCCATCAGGGCATCGTTAATCCACAACGCGCCAAGAAACACCAGGGTGCAGCGAGTGTCGATGGCGACCGGTTGTGCGGCCCGAGCTCTCTCGAGAGCAGCGGCGGCCTGAACTGTTGAGTCTGTTGGCGGGCCTGTCCCGGACGTCGGGAGTCTCTTTCGCAGGAGGCCGTCAGATTCTTCTCCGGTCAGTTCGACGAAGACCCCCCGTGCTCGGTCCAACAGGACGGGGCGCGCCGCGTGTGAGGCCATCAACAATGGGGACACTTCGGCAACCACGCGCTGAACACCCGACGGGGATTCACTCCGGGTGAGAAATTCGACGTAGTCGGTGACGTCCAGGTAGATCGTGCTCATGCCGTCACCACCCATCAGGTCTGCGCAACCAAGGCTCTGTCCGCTCGCTCAGCACATGAGCCTAGGAGCCGACTAGCGTGCCATCCATGCGCCCCTCGGTTCAACGACTCACCGACCTAGGTGTCGTTGCTGCGATCGCTGCCGGCATCAGCGTTGCCTCTCAGAGTTGGTCTGGTTTCAACTCACCCGACTCCGAGTTCTACGCCAGCCTTGCTTTATTCGGCTCCGACGTCACCGACCGGGCATTCGAACCCGCATACACCTGGACGCGACTGGGATACATCGCCCCCGTGCGAGCCCTCGTCATGGTCTTCGGACCGTGGGTGGGTTTCGAGGTGTGGCGGTGCCTACTTATCACGTTGATCGTTGGCTCCATTTACGCGGCCGGAACAATCACCGGCAGGTCAACGGCGCTCGCTGGAAGTTTGTCCGTCTTCGTGGGACTGAACACCGTGGTGCTGGCATTCGTGGGCAATACATACCTGACGGGCACCGCGATTGCGGTCATGTTCGCCTTGATCACCGTCAGTCTTGCTTTCCTCGGTAGCCACGGGAGTCACGGCCGAGGCCTACTCGGCACTCCGCGTTGGACAACCGGTGTGCTCTCTGGTCTGCTCGCAGGCTGGTTGCTCATGATCAATCCCTACGCCTTCATCCTCGGCGGCGCCATCTGGGGCGGTGTTCGGATCACGTCGCTTGTCATGTTGCGTGATGATCGGATTCGACGCCTGACGATTGATGGTGTCGCTGGGCTCGCCGGAGCCGCGCTGAGTGTCGCCGTGTTCCTTGCTGCCGGCCGCTTCATCTTTCCCGGGCTGGACTGGTGGACGACGTATCTCGAGTGGAACTCTCGCCTTGACTACACGGTTTTCATCATCGACGCGAATACGTGGCAGCGTGACTCGGCGCTGCTGATCGTCGTCGCCTCCGTCGTTATCTCTCTTGCCACGGTCATCGTCTATCCCGCTCGACGTTGGGCATGGGCAGCCATAGCTATCGGAGCTACCAACGTGGCTGTTACGACGATTCTGATGATCTCCTTTACCGGTCCTTGGCTAGAAGCCCCCACCTACATCGCCAAGCTGTGGCCAGCTTCACTGATCTCTTTAGCTCTGGTTTTCTTCACCATCGCTCCCGGGACCAGGGAGGGCCGGTCTTCCTATCGCATCGTCATCGTGCTGGGAGCCATGGTCACCATTCCTGCACTGCTGTGGAGTGGACGTTTTGACGGAACACTTTCTCGTGCGGGCGCTTGGCTCCTCGCATCACTCGTGACGGTGCTCGTCATCGGGATGTTGCTTCTTGCTCGTCGGGCATGGAATAGGTGGGTCGCCGTCGCACTTTCCATAACCATGCTGGTGACCTTCGTGAGCGCCCAGATCTTGCAAAATGGGAGGGGTCTCCTCGGTGGCTACGGGCAGTATCCCTTCCGATCGGCCTTCGTTGACTTCAATTACCGAGAGCAGATGGAAGCCAAAATCAACGTCCAGCGATGGCTCATTGCGCGCACATCCCCGGACGACACCATTGCGCTGTGGACTGATCCACAGTTCCTCACCGCGGATGTCGCTGCAATGCAACTGTGGGGTGGCTACAACATATTTACGCGCGAGGCCGAATTGAACCGGGAGACCACCATGCGGCTGGAGGAGATTCGACCCTCGGTGGTGGCGCTGTATGCCCCCGACAAGACACACATTGACACCTTGTACGAGACGCTGCCTCCTTGGGCGCTCCCGTCAGAGTTGGAGTGCACCCAGCAGCCGTATCTTGGTGTTGGCACCGGTGAAGTGGTCGCATGCCTGACGCGACTCACCTGGGTGGGTTAAGGGCGAAGAAGCACCGCTACATCACGCACTCGTCCTGCAGTGCGTCCCACGTGGCGGGCACGTGCGGACCACCAGGCAACCGGGTGATCTTGCCCTGAGGTTGCCAGCCCCACTTGCTGGTCTGGACCAACGCGGTAGTCGATCACCTTCGTGTCATCAATGAGAAGGGCTTGCTGTCGAAGAGCAACGAGACTCCACCACCGATCGTGCAACCACCCCGAAGGGACCGACCAATCGGAAAGCCCTGACAGCCGGATTGCGCTCGCTCCGCCCGTGGCGATGGAGTGACGCAACGCGAAACGCATCTGATGGCGCACCGTCCATTCGTGGAAGTCGTCGGGCACGGGAAACGATCCACGAATGGAGCCGGGCAGCGCTGCACCGTGTTCGTCGACAAGAAAGCCATCACTGGCAACCATCGCTACCTGCGGGTGGCCCTCCAAAATGTCGGTCTGTCGCTGCACGCGATCGCGATGCCAAATATCGTCATGATCACCTAACACCACGATGTCTGCGCCGCGTTGTTGCGCGAGTCGGACACCGTTCACAAAGTTTTGGGCGATTCTCGTGAACGGATCGGAACTCATCGATGTTGACGTCCGCACCGTGAATCCCGCTGCACGCAGAGCCTGCGCAGTTTGGTCGGTCGAATAGTCGTCAATAGCAATCAGTGCTGTTGGTTCCTGCATCTGACCCAAGACACTCTGAAGAGTTTCCGTGAGTCCAGGCATGCTGTTGCAGGTCACCAGGACGACCGCGACATTCGTCACGGGCGTGCTGCCTCGATCCTTCGATCGGGTCCTCGGTCGGCACGTTGCAGATGCTGCAGCAACTTCTCATACTCATCGGTTACCGAGTCCCATTGATAGTGCTCTTCTATTCGACGCTTGCCGACGTCCGACAGTTCGCGCAGCACGGGCTCCAATTCTCCATCGGCAAGGTCATCCATGAGCCTGGTCATGTCATCTGCTGACGACCACAGGAGGGCGCGGTCGGCGGTTACTTCTCGGTTGAACTCACAGTCAAACGCCAATACCGGTGCGCCAGCACCCATCGCCCGGAGCAAGCTTGGATTTGTTCCACCCACGGAATGACCATGAATGTAAGTTCTCGTGTTGGCGTACAACTGGTTGAGAAGATCCTGGTCGTACACACCACCCAGGAAGCGAATCCGCGGATCATCATCGGCGGCCCGCGTCACTTGGTCGATGTACCACTGTGAATAGGGGGCGCTACCGACAACAATCAGGGGCCGTGTCTCCTCGCTCAATCGATACCCGTGCACGGCTTCGAGTACGTGATTTTCTGGCTCCATGCGAG